>JAKOGY010000276.1 GCA_028658405.1 Dolichospermum sp. ST_sed8
CCAATAATTAATAACTAATAAACATGAATTTTAGTCATCAAAAGACAACTTCCGCTATTAGACTGGGAATGAATTCCCAGTCGGGCTATGGGTTTTACGTTAAGTTGACACCTATGAAAATTACTAAACCCCTACTATTAGCTATTAGCTGAAATCGCGTAACATTTTCTTGAGTTCGAGATTGTGCATCTCTTCTTGTCCGATCATACCACGAGCGAATTCTTCTAGATAAATACTAGCATTATTGACGGTTTCTAGCAGAGTTTTGTACATATCCAAAGCTTTTTTTTCATGGGATAAACTTTCTTGCAATATGTCCTTAACGTTATGCTTAAAAGTTTCTTCCATTGGAGCAATTCTCAAAGTAGGATGTCCTTCTAAACCTGTGAGAATTTCGCCAACTTGTTGGGCATGAAGCAAAGATTCCGTGGCTTGGGCTTTGAAGAACGCCACAATAGGTATACGATTAGGACCTGTTACCATCAAGGAATAATGGGTGTAGCGAACTACCCCTGCTAGTTCAAATTCCATGATGGAATTGAGAATATCAATAGTCTTTTGGTGGTCGAGTTCTTGCATTAGTTGTTAAGTTGAGCAACATTATATCAGGAGAGTTTTTAGCTACCAATTTTAAGTGAGCAGTTATACTTTTTTCAAATTTTGAAAACCCCAACTATCTTCACTCTTAATTTTTAACTATTTTCTCTCTTACTAACCATTTTAAACTTCTTTTTCTGTACTTCCAATGGTATGAAAATACTAACTTTGTGCCTTAGTGCTAGTTTTTTGTTGAATTTTTCGGGTGTTTTCCTCTATGGTTTTCACTAACTTGGTAACATCTTCTGGAGTTTTAACTGCTTGCGCTGGGGGAATAGCAGTCGGCCAAACTTTCACCAATTCCACCAAAGCTGTATCTATGGCTTTGTGTGATTCAGGATATTCTTGCACCATTTGGCTAGAAATAGCTTTATATAGTTCTTGAGAATAGACTATAAAACCACGAGAATCTTGATACTCAATGGGGGCAGTAATTTTGCCATTACTAATTGCTGCACCATATTCTGAGTTAGCAGCATCTAGTAAACCGTTGATGACTTGAAGGACAAATTCGGGTTTACTACGTTCTTCTGTGGGTAAAATAGCGATCGCACTATCAACAGCTTGCACAGAAGTGATAAAATTAGTTTTTATTTTGGCATCCTTGGGATTAGATTTAACTAAATCGGTTAACCCTACTAAATTGCTTTTAAATTCTTTGACTTTCCGTTCATTTAGTTGCTCTTCAATATCAACATAAATCTCTTCAACTGGATGACCAATATGGGGTTGAGCTTGTTTTGGTTGATTTTGATCTAATAATTCTTTGGCTACTAAAAGATGTCCTTTCATTAATCCCAATTTTGTCATATAGTCAATATCTTTAGCTTCACCTGTGAGAACAACTTCCTCAACTGTCACCATGTCTTTAATTTTGTCAAACTGTGGCTGAGTAATGACTTTTTTATTGACTAAATCGGCTGGATTAGCGTAGGGACGATTAGCTTGAATTTTATTGGATAAAGCCGGGATTCCTAATGTGGCTTCTAATTTATCTAACTGCGATAAAATTGCGTTATTGATATTAATTTTAGCTTTACCACCATGACCGCTATGGGCGCTAGTTTCTACAACTTGGGCTGTACTTGGTGTTGATTGAATATCTGCTTTTGGTGTGTCGCTGGTACAAGAACTCAGAGAAATCATGGCACAAGCAGCGATAGACAAGAATAGATAACGGAATTTGATCATTTTTGTTCCTAGTGGATTAGATAGTTTTAAGCAGCCTGATAGTATTTTTCATGAACCCTGATCTTGATTTAACACAAATGAGAGTTTTTATCAAATAAAATATCCAGGTTTGAGTATAATTTCATAATTTCTCCCAGTTATTTAGCTGTGTACTTACCATTTAATAGTATTATTTTTGACTCAAAAGAGCATTTTTATGAGCATAATTCAAATTATGCTGATATTCAATCATCTTTTGTTGGGCAACTGGATAATGAATACTAGAAACTGGAATAGTTTGCATGAGTCTTGTAGCTTGTTGCCAAGTATTAACAATTTGTTGCCATTGCTGTAAAGAGTTTGCTGTTTGGGTAAGATTAGCCGCATTTATAGCTGCATTTACAGCTTCACGAAAATTATCAGATTTGCTATTAAAACTAGATTTAATAGTTGTTATTGGTGATAATAAAGGCCAAAGTTTAATAGTTGCGTCTGCACTACCACTAATAAGAACCTGTTGATTAGGACTAAAAGCTAAAGACCAAACCGCTTTTTTATGACCATTCAGAGTATTAATTAATTGTCCATTTTCTACATTCCATAGTTTAATAGTATGATCATAACTACCACTAGCTAAAGTTTGCCCATTAGGACTAAAAGCTACAGAATAGACTGCTTTATCATGTCCTATTAAAGACTGAGATAATTCCCCAGTTTGCATATTCCAGAGTTTAATAGTATGGTCAGAACTACCACTAGCAAGATATTTACCATTAGGACTAAAAGCTATAGACCAAATCGGTTGTTCATCTGCTGCTAAAGGTGTTCTAATTTTTCCTGTAGGAATATGCCAAAGCATGATTTTACCACTTTCACCAGCATTAGCCAATATTTTGCCATCTGGACTATAGCTACAGAATAAACACGTAATCCGTTAATATTTATAGTTTTGTGATTGGGAATAATTACATTTGCATTACTCTGACTATTCATATTTAAGTTTAATTTCACTAAACCTAAGAAAGCGAGACTTAGTAATATAAAAAATTCGCAGTTGCAAATCATTTTATAACTAAAACCTTTGAAATTGAAATTTGCAGCAGTAGATATTTTTTGCATAAATAATCCTTTTACTCATTTATCAAATGTTCTTTTAAATTATCTGTTTCTGGGATTGTTGAGCATATTCTTTTTGGTACTCTAACCAACGTCTTTTCAAGAACAAAGCAGTAATTATGGACATACAGATTAATTCTATTGGAGTTAAAAAATTCCAATGTTCAGACATTTTCTCTTGAATATGCCAGAATAATAAAAATATGGCTGTGTAGGTTAACTGATGTAATCTTCGCCAGTTTTTCTTCATTTTTTTCACACTCCAATCATTAGAAGTAAATGCAAGTAAAGCAAATATAATTAATGATGCTGTTCCTTCTACAGAAATGCTATAGGTCTGTAAATCAAACAAATCTACATTTCTTTTGATTACTATTAAAACTACATGACCTAAAGCTACTAAAAAAGCCAGAATCCCTAATTGACGACGATATTTTAATACCTTAGCGATAAATTTGGCTTTTTTAAAAGTGGGAAAACTTGTTCTTAAACAACTAGGAAGCAAAGTTAATATATAAGCAAATAAGGATAAACAACCTAGTAGATTAGCCGCAGATATTGAAGAATTAATTGACATATAGGGAGGAATTTTTTCTCTTACAAAACAACTTGATTAGTGAAGAAAAATGCAATTCTTACTAGTTATATACTATAAAATCTAAAAATAATTGATAAAGATTCTCAATATATAAATAAAAAAATAGGTTGAAGATTTGACAACTAAGAACTTATGTTGGCTTCACAGGGTTTTTGGAATCATTTTCTGGTATAACTTCAAACTGTCCCATACACCCACTTTCAGCAATTGCATCTTGGTGAGGATGAAACATATACTTACCTGGATAACGAAACGCAAACTCTAAAATATGCCTTTCTGCTACACCCATTGTTAAAACATCCGTTTTTTCGCTGGGAGTCATTGTCATACCGGAACGATAAACATTGAAGAAATTAGCATGAAGGTGGAACGTCACAGCAGGGTCAAATTCAATAATATTCAAAACATAGACACGAATTAACTGATTTTGGTAAATCTGAATGGGATGGTGCATATAGTGATGGGGTACACCATTAAAAGCGTAATATTCATTGTGGTTATCATCATTTATGTCATAGCCAGACATGATTAAAACTATTTCATCAGCAGGGGGACGAGGCTTAGGCGAATCAATAATAAACATTCCATACAAACCCTTGGCAATATGACGAGTTACAGGTGCAACATGACAATGATATAAATGAACTCCATAAGGTTCAGCATCAAATTCATATATAGTCGCCTTACCATTACTCACAGGGCGGATACCATCCATTTCTGCGGGGTGAACGCCATGAAAATGCAGAGAATGGGAATGTCCAGCATTATTGAGAAAAAGTATCCTTATTCTTTCCCCTTCTTTAGCCCGGAGTGTGGGACCAGGAATCCGCCCGTTTAAATCCCAAATGTTATAGGAGACAGCACTATTAAGCTGAATGGTGGAAGTACCAGCAGTTAATTGAAATTCGCGGACTGTGCGCCCATTTTCCTGCTTTATTGTCCCATAATCAAAATCTCGTAACACCTGCATGGGGTTAGTAGCACCATTAGCTGCTGCCATTGTCATGGGTGGGACTCTGACACTGGCATAATTTTTGCTATTCAACATCTGCCAAATTGCCCCTGTACCTATGACTCCAGCACTGGCAAATCCTAGCTTCAGCAGTTGGCGACGACTCCAAATTTTATCTTTACTGAGTGTAAAGTTGTCAGGCATGAGATTAATCGGGATATGAGTATATAGGAAATTGCGAATAATTTGCAATCAGCTTTCTTTATGTATCCTATACAACTTAGGAATTATTGTCAATAATTTTATAAAAATAATTTTCAGGACTATTCCTGATATATTGGTTTATTTACCGTTAACTAGACAACAGATGATGCTTCCAGACTAGAAAATGGAATAAAATGCTAGGATTTTGACAATTGCTGCTGGTGTTAACAATATCTTTTTGTTACTAAGCAGAAAAATCCACTTTAATCTGATAAATTGCCCCACTATTTATGGGAGTTCACAAATGACTGCTTTTTCTCCTACTTCAGTATTACAGAAGACTGCGGGTATTACCCTTTCTAAGCCAGTACAGGTAACACTTTATATGATGTTGTCTTCTTTGGTGATTTGGACTGTGTTGTTTTCTACCTATCCTCCAGCACATAATACAACACACTCAGCGCGTCACCACGCTTTAGGTGTTGCCTGTCATTAAATTATCATAAAGTAAAGTAAAATTCAGGAGTTCTTGATTTTAGGCTTTTCACCTAAATTCTGAACTCCAGTTACTGGTAATCCACTATATTTTCCATGAAAAAATATCGCCTGTTTGTTGTTATCAGCGCTGCTTGTATTTGTTTATCAATTTTATATTCTTTAGTAGGAGTTTCACAAACTCCTCAATCTCAAGTATTACTATCTACAAATCCATCTTTAGAAAAAATTCTTCCCTTTGAAGCTGCTACAGAAAGAAAACAATCTCCAGTTTCTTTCACATTGCAAGCTGTTGATAGTGGTGGAAAACTGTTAACAAATGCCTTAATTAAATTGCAGATTTCCACACCTCCACGGAATCCTTTATTAACTACAGATTTTCCCATTGTTGAAGGAACAAAGTTATTAGAAATGGAGGCGGCTGCACCTAGTGGTAAATTGGAATTTCAGCAAATGTTACCAATTCGTGGTAATTATCAAATTCAAGTCAATGTTTCTCCTTTAGTTGCAAATGCTTTTACAAGTTATCAGCAAACTTTGAATTTAAATGTGAGAGAAAATCCCATTAAATACAAATTTTTTGCTGTAATTGTAGCTATCTTATTTTCAGTTGGTTTATTAGGAGGTTGGGTAATTGGTGGACAAGAGGAATTAAAAGCAGGGGAAATTGCCCCGCAGTCAGTCCGATTGTTGTTAAGTGCATTAACTCTAGTGGCAATAGTGACTCTATTATTTATTAATATAACGGCGGAAGTTGCGGAAGCTCATGGTGATGAACATTCTCCTAAAAATGAGAAGATTGCCCCGTCAATTAGCCAATCTCAGGGCATGGAAATAAAGATTGCAGGTGATAAACTAGCTACTGTAGGAAAATTGGCAAACTTATCGGTAGAGGTGAAGGATAGCACCACAGGAGCAGCTATTAAAGATGTCGGATTGCGAGTTAAAACTATTGCTTTAGAAGATAATTTAACGGTGTTTGCTTATCAAGGATTTCCTAATCAAGCAGGGAAGTTAATATGGCAAGAACAATTTTTTGATGGTTCACCTCATAAGGTAGAAGTAGAAGCAATTTCTTTACCTGAATCTCAACGTCAATTTCCAACGGTGAAGATAGCGCAATTAGTGGAAGTTGAGGGAATTACACCACCAATTTATATCCGGTTGATTGGGTTATTTTACTTTACTGCTATTGTTGGTATCGGCATGATGATTGGGTTGCTAATACAGCATAGAAAGGGATTGCAAGTTAGGGAAAATTAGGCGATATAAATAGGGCTGGCTGAAAGAAAGCAAAAGGGTTGATAGATAAAGGTTTGCAGGGTTTTATAACTAAACAAGTGCAAGATTATTGACAATAGATGTTTAAAACCCTTGCATTTTCACTCTTCTATAACCGCGTAAATTTGAAGACTAATTGTCGAACCTTCCCTTCCTTCCTCCTTCTTCCTTCGTGTACTTCGCTCCTTTGTGGTTCAATACGGGCGTATTGCTATACGCCCCTACTGAATTCGCTCCTTTGTGGTTTAATACGGGCGTATTGCTATACGCCCCTACTGAATTCGCTCCTTTGTGGTTTAATACGGGCGTATTGCTATACGCCCCTACTGAATTCGCTCCTTTGTGGTTTAATACGG
>JAKOGY010000277.1 GCA_028658405.1 Dolichospermum sp. ST_sed8
TGGTTCCCGGGATTATATCCATCCAAAAATCAGCATTTAAATACCACAGTGAATAAATTCACTCGTGTCGCTTCCCTCTCAGGGAGCCAAGCTACTGAGTTTCCCGCATACCGCGAGGTTTTATGAAATTATAGAATATTTTGGGTATAAATTTCAATTACAATCTCTAACTTTACCAACAACTCAACAAAACTTAGAAAGATTAACAGACCTAAAAAATCGTATTGAAGAAAGTTTACCCTATATTAGTTTAACCAGTGAAACAGCCAGGAGAGAATTTTTAATTGCTCCTGTAATTATGGAACTAATTCACTATACCCATGCTAAAGTTAGAGTAGAGTATGGGTTAAATATCAATAATCAATTAAAAGGAGTTATTGATTATTACATTAAAGCTGACAATCAATTATTAGTTATTGAAGCTAAAAATGCCGATTTAGAAAGAGGAATTGTCCAATTAGCCGTAGAATTAATTGCCTTTGATAATTGGTCTCCTATTGATAATCCTATCCTGTATGGTGCAGTTTCTATTGGTAATATTTGGCAATTTGTAATTTTACATCGTGAATCAAAAGAAATTACTCAAGATTTAAACCTTTATCGTGTCCCCAATGATTTAGAAACTTTAATGAAAATTTTAGTAGCTTTAATGAAAAATTTATAATTATCAAGTAGGTTGGGTTGCAAAACCCAACACCACAAATTATTAGTTCTGATGATCTTGTTGATTTAACCAAGTTACTAAATCAGCAACTTCAGAAATATTAAACAACGCAGCACCTAAATTTTCTAACTGTTCTACAGGTAAACCTTTGACTTTTTCAACTATTAAAGAGTCAATTTCCCCAAACCGTTGATTAAGTAAAAATAAGCAAAATTTCAGTTCTCCTTTCAGTTCTCCTCTTTGTTCTCCTCTTTGTTCTCCTCTTTGTTCTCCAATTCTTTCTCCCTTCTGCAAAATATCCTGATAAATGACTGATTCTTGCATAATATCCTCACTTAACAATTGACGAATAAAGTCTTTCTCAAACCGCAAACCTGCTAAAATCTCTGTGTAAGCTGCAATATCCTGTTTAGTCTCCCTATCTGCAATTTTAGCAACATTATTGGCAATCTGGGATAATAGGCTTTGAGGTGAATTTGTCTGTGTTAATGGTGCTAACGGTAATAATGCCAGATTATTGAGAAATAATTCTGGTTCTTGTTCCCACATTCTGATTACACGATAACGGTGTCTGGTTGTTTCGTTAACATATTCTTCAGTAAAAACAATTGGATCATTTGTTTCTTGTAAGAAAATCACGACTTGGGTTACAGGAACTTGATATGTACGGATTAATCTCACCGAATAATCTAACTCTCTAAAAGGAATCGGAGGTTTAGATTGTGGGTTGGTTTGAAATTCAATATGCAAAATTCGATTTTCTGTTTGTAAGAAGGTGACAAAATCAGCGCGAATTGGTTCTATACTCAATTCGGTTTTTAAGACTTTGATGGTTTTTGGTGCTTGGGGAAGTAACCATTTAGCAAAATCAAAGGGATATTTTTCTGCTAATAGTTTGCAAACGTTGTCAAAACTCATGAGATTATAAAATTAAATTGTCAGAATCAGGATATCCAGGATTTAAGGATTTCCAGGATGTTTGTTTGAGTTGTGTTTTTAGGGTTTAGAAATTTATGATTAAGGTTAATATATACGATTTTCAACATAAAATTTTCAAAATAAAAATTATAAATACTCAATTCATTTAAACTAATTTAGGAATGGGAATATGGACATGACAAAAATCCTGAAAATCCTGTTCGCGCAGCGTTAGCCATTTATGACAATATTGAATATTCATTTTCACGCAAAGACGCAAAGGAAAACCAGAAATTTATCAATAACATCCTGTAAATCCTAAAATCCTGGATATCCTGATTCTGACAATTTAAAAAATGTGTGCTATCCTAAGTAAAGACACCACAATCTGCTTTATTGTCGAAAGAAAAAATTTTATTTTTTCGCCGTTAGGCGGGGGTTAAGAAGGGAAAAGAAAAAAGAGCAAAGTGCAAGAGTGTAAAGGGCTACTAAGTCCTCGCCACGGTGCATGCAACACGAAAACCAATAAGGTAGTTGAGGTTGCCGCGCTCGTCCCTAGTGTAGCTGTTGCGAGACGCAGAACGGCAATACTGAGGATTGTTGACCCAAGAACCGCCCCGCCCCATCTTTAAACCGCTTTGTCCTGTCAAAGCATTGCCGTCTTTAGGCGCATCACTATAATTACCTATATAGTCATCCAAACACCACTCCCATACATTACCGTGCATATCGTACAAACCAAAAGCGTTAGGTGGAAAAGAACCTACATCTGTGGTTTGTTGACGATACTGTCCTTTTGGTGCAGAACCATAAGTGTAATTACCATTATAGTTTACCAATTCTGGGTTAATACTTTCACCAAAATAAAACGGTGTGGTAGTTCCGGCTCTACAAGCATACTCCCATTCGGCTTCACTGGGTAATCTGTAGTTTTTCTGTGTTTTTTGACTTAACCTTTGACAAAAAGCAACTGCATTATTCCAACTGACTCTTTCCACTGGGCGATTATTGCCTTTGAATCGAGAAGGGTTACTACCCATGATAGCTTGATATTGTGCCTGTGTCAATTCATATTTTGCCATGAAGAAACTAGGAACAGTAACTTGATGTTGAGGACGTTCGTCTAAAAGCCAACCTGCTTGGTTTTCCGGTGAACCCATGATAAATGTTCCCCCTGGGATTTCCACCATTTCCAATGTCACACCATTTCCTAAATCTTCTGTGAAATATTTTGCGCTTTCATTCCGTCGGTTAATGATGTTTCCGGTTGCGTTAGTGCTGACCACTTCAAAACTAAAGGTTTTCAGGTTATCTGAAATTGAGGTTTGATTTTGCTTCCCAGAAAATAAATTTTGTCCCATAAATGCGACAGTTACACCACCTAAAAATAATCCTCCATAGATAAAACCGCGACGATTTATTGTAGTTGGAGAATTTCCTAAAGATTGATTTTTATTTCCCCCTGGAGATACAACAAATGTAGGAGAAATTTCTAAATCTTTGATAACTTTATCCGCAGATTGATACCGTTCTCGAATCTCAACTTTCAACAACTTATCTAAAACTTTACCCAATTCCTGACTCACCGGACTAGGTAAATATTGTCGCCAATTATTCACCCAACTAAAACCATTTATTGTCCAAAGTTGAAAAGGTGAATCTCCTGTTAATAAATGAAAACAAGTTGCACCTAAAGCAAATAAATCACTGGCTGGATAAGCTTCACCACCTTGTATTTGTTCCAATGGACTATACCCATAAGAACCTATTTGTGTTCCTATTTGGGTGTGAACTGTGGTAGTTAATTGTTTAGAAGCCCCAAAATCAATTAACACCAACTTACCATCACTGGCTCGGCGCATGATATTCTGTGGTTTAATATCTCGATGAATAACCTGGCGCTCATGAATAAACTTTAAAGATGGTAATAAATCTAGTAATAATTCCCGAATTTGGGTTTCCTTGTATTTTCCCTTTTGTTTTAATTCATCTAATAAATTTTCCCCTTTAATAAACTGTTGTACCAAATAGAGAAAACCATTATCTTCAAAATAAGCAAACAGCGTTGGTATTTGCGCGTGTTCTCCTAAATCTTGTAAGCGTTTAGCTTCTTCAATAAATAATTCTGTGGCTTTTTTTAAAGCGTAAGTTCCTGACTGTTTAGGTGCAAGTTGCTTGATTACACAAGTTTCATTGAGTTTCTGGCTATCTTCCGCTAAATAGGTTCTCCCAAAACCACCTTCAGCAGAAAGCACCCGCAATACTCGAAAGCGATTGATTAATAATGGTATTAACGGAGTTCTGCAACTTTGACAGAACTTGTTATCATCAGGGTTGATAGGTTGGGAACAATCCGGGTTTAAGCAGCAGATCATAATCTGTGATAGATGACTGTATAACCTTTATAATACAGTATTCAGTAATTCCGCGCTTCCTGTTCTCTGATATAATACTAAACTAACAACTGCAATTTCTTAAACAGTATGAGTGAAACCCTGGCTGATATTGCTATACCACCGCAGTTTCCTGATCATACTCAACTACCAGAGTCTGATGGTACTTTCGTGAAAAACTTTCAAGAACATCCTCAAAGTATAATTATCACAGATTCCATAATTCAAACTTTACAAAAGTTACATCCCGACGGACAATTTTGTATAGGTCAAGATTGTGGGATTTATTGGCGCGAAACAGAACCACCAGAAAAAGGTACAGTAGCACCAGACTGGTTTTATGTCCCTGATGTAGCACCACAATTAGCAGGTAAAATTCGCCGTTCTTATGTTTTATGGCGGGAATATATTCCTCCATTAATTGCTATAGAATTAGCTAGTGGTAATGGTGAAGAAGAAAGAGACACAACACCTCTACCGGGTTTAAAAGAAGGTGAAAAACCTGGTAAATTCTGGGTATACGAGCGCATTATCCGCGTTCCCTACTATGCTATTTATGAAATTAATAATGGCAAATTAGAAGTTTATCATTTGGTTGATTTTTCTTACCAAAAAATGCAGCCTAACGAACGCGGACATTATCCCATTCCCCCTTTAGGTGTAGAATTAGGATTATGGCAAGGAAGTTACTTAAATAATCCTGAACAACTTTGGCTACGCTGGTGGGATTTGGATGGTAATTTATTATTGGTAGGTAAAGAAGAAGCCCAATTACAAAAATTAAGGGCTGAACAACAAAAACAAAGAGCTGAACAGCAACAGCAAAGGGCTGAACAAGCAGAACTTAAAGCTGAACAAGCAGAACTTAAAGCTGTACAATTAGCCGAACGTTTACGAGCAATGGGGATAGATCCAGATACAATAGATTAAGAAATGTTTCGCGTAGAGAAAAGGAAGATGCAAAGGGTTATTTTGTCAAGAGATTTACAGATTAAACAGGTTAATTGGGTAAGTTTTTTTGCTGATTTCCTGTTAGCAGGGATGGTTTTTGGTCCTCCTCTTGCTCCTTTTCTGGCTGCGTCTGGCGTGTTTTTGCTTCCAGGTATTGCGGACATTATTTACTTTATGGGTAATCACGTTTGTCCACAACCGACAATGGGTTTGGAGTTAGCACCACCGTTTATTATGGCAGTATGTATGCGCTGCTATGGGACAGTAACAGGGTTGTTAATTACTCGAATTTTGTATAGTTTAACCAATGGAAAAGGCATTTTTTGGTTAAGTCAATATGGTTGGAATGGTGCAGCTTTTGCTAGTGTATTAATGATGGCTTATCCTTTGGAGTTAGCAGCGCAGATTTTCGGTTTGTGGGATTTCAATAATTATATTGTTACTCTTTTCGGTTTGATTACTGGTTTGGCTTGGGGTTTATTTGCAATGCCAATTTTGCATTTTCGGAAGCTATTTTAATCACTAAAAAGTTGAGAAAATACTCAGTAATTTTACTATTACTGAGATTAATTTTTATAAAATTTTTCTACTATAAATCATCAAAAATATTAAAAGTACCATTAGATAGAGATAAAAAAATAACATATTAGCTAAATATAATAGATACGCTCATAATTTATTTAAGAAAAAAATGAATTTTTAATCAATTTAGTAAATTGAGGAATAAGATCATGTCAAATATTGTAAAAGTATCCAATGAAGATATTATTTATCACCTGAAAATATCTTGTCAAATTCCTGGTTTATTAGAGGCAATTGCCAGTAGGCAAATTATTACGGAAACTGCTGAGAAAGAAGGTATTGCCATTGAAATAGCTGAATTACAACAATCCGCAGATAGTTTACGATTAGTTAATAACCTGGTTAAAGCAGAAGACACCTGGGAATGGTTACGAAAACATTATCTTTCCTTAGATAACTTTGAAGAAATCGCCAATCTCAATCTTCTATCTGCAAAATTAGCTCATCATTTATTTGCTGAGAAAGTTGAACCATTCTTTTATGCTCACCAAATTGATTACAGTGCAGCAGTTACCTATGAGGCAGTATTAGATGATGAAGATCTAGCTTTAGAACTATTTTATGCTCTCAAAGAAGGGGAAATTAGTTTTCAAGAAATTGCTCGTCAATATATCCAAAATCCCGAAATCAGACGGGCTGGAGGATATCAAGGTATCCGCAAACGTAGTGATTTTAGACCAGAAATTGCCTCCGCAGTTTTCGCAGCTAACCCCCCAGAAATTCTTAAACCAGTAATTACACCCAAAGGCGTTCATATCATTGTAGTTGAAGAAATTATTGCCCCCGAATTGAATGAACAAGTGCGGATAGCAATTCTCGGAGATTTATTTACTAATTGGTTAAAGGAGCAAATTAATCAATTAGAAATTGTGGCGACATTAGCAGACAATACCAATTTTTCTTATGCTCCAGCAGAAATATTGAGTAAAGCTAGTTAATTAATATTAAGTAGGGTGGGCAATGCCCACCATAACCAGAATATCATAGCCCTAAGAGGTTGTTTGATAGCGTTCACGAAGTGTGCCGTATCCCTGCGGGAGCCGGAGGCATCAGGCATAGCGTGGCGTTAGCCATAAAGTATTAGATGAAACCGATAATCTCCAAAAACCTA
>JAKOGY010000278.1 GCA_028658405.1 Dolichospermum sp. ST_sed8
GCAAGGGTTTTAAACATCTATTGTCAATAATCTTGCACTTGTTTGGTTATAAAACCCTGCAAACCTTTATCTATCAAACCTTTTGCTTTCTTTCAGCAAACCCTACGTATATTTCAAAAATCAAATATTAGTCCTGTATATAGCTATTTAAAACTTGACGCGACTATAGAAAATTCCTTTAACAATTTCCGCAGCAGTGACATAGAGTGCAACTATTGCCATTAAAATGAGTACAAAACTCAAAGGTAAAGCTTGAAATCCTAACACAGACGCTAAGGGAGTATAGGGAATAATTAACGTAATTACAGCGATAGCCATTGTCGCACTAAATAAATATGGACTAGGTTTACTGTGAAAAATAGATTGACGGGTACGAATTACTAACACAATCATAGATGCAGAAATTACCGATTCCATAAACCAACCAGTCCTAAATTGTGCTGAATCTGCGTGTAGTAAAAACAGCAACGCCCCAAAAGTAAGATAGTCAAATACAGAACTCAATAACCCAAACACCAACATAAACTTACTGATAAAGTGAATGTTCCATCTTCGTGGTTTGCTGACTAATTCCGGGTCTACTCTGTCAGCAGCAATGGTCATTTCAGGAAAATCGGTGAGTAAGTTAGTTAGTAATATCTGCTTAGGTAATAAAGGCAGAAATGGTAACATTAGAGACACACCTGCCATACTGAACATATTCCCAAAATTGGCGCTAGTGGCCATAAACACATATTTCAGAGTATTAGCAAAAGTGGTTCTTCCAGCTTTGATTCCCCCCAATAGCACGTCCAAATCTTTCTGCATGAGGACAATATCTGCTGCTTCCTTAGCCACATCTACAGCCGTATCCACAGAAATACCCACATCCGCAGCATAGAGAGCAGAAGCGTCATTAATGCCATCACCCATGTAGCCTACAACATTGCCGGCTTTCTTCAACGCCACAATAATCCGCTCTTTTTGGTTGGGTTCTATTTCCGCAAAGATGTTGACCTGATTTACCAGATTTACCAAAGCCCCATCACTAAGTTTTTGGATTTCAGATCCCGTTAATAGCTTAGTTTGCAGTAGTCCTACCTGCTGACTAATACTAGCAGCAACGGCATGACTATCACCAGTGATCATCTTCAAAGTTACACCTAAACTTGCTAGATCAGTGATTGTGGCTTTGATGTCTGATTTCGGTGGATCATACAAAGCAAGATAGCCCAAAAAAGTAAAATTGATTTCATCTTTGAGGGTGATATGATCAGTATTGACAGTCCGATAGGCAACACCCAAAGTCCGAAAGCCTTGACTACCCAAATCTTCAAATTTTTGCTGAATTTGCTGCCTGATTGGTTCAATATCAACCACTTGATCTTCTGCCATTTCTACCGTGGTGCAGATAGCGAGAATGTTAGAAATTGCTCCTTTTGTGAAGTTAAAGTTACTTCCAAAAGGAAATAACCAAACTTGCGAATTCCATTTTCAAACTCAGTTTCTGGGGGTCTAAATTTTAAACGCTCCGATACTTTGCCAAATTCCGTAGCTTTGCCCGTATTAACCACCACAGCCGTAGCACTACCACTAACTACATGAGTCCCCATGAATAGGCTGTTTGTGCGTTGTCCCAGCCCAGTTTCCGCAGGTAATACCCCAGGTTCTTTCGGCACCGGATAAGTCTCTCCAGTTAGCGTAGCTTCATCCACCGATAGGGTTTGTGACTCTAAAACCAAACAGTCTCCGGGAATACTATTACCAGCCGACAGTAGCACAATATCCCCAGGCATAACCTCATCTACTGGCACATCTTGGGCTTTACCATCTCGGAGAATACTCGCTTTTATCTCCACCAATTCCAGAAGTTTTTGCACCGCATCAGCAGCGCCCCGTTCTTGCCAAAAACCTAGCAATCCACTTGTGAGGACAATTACTAGAATAATAACCGCATCAATAGTATCTTTCAGAAAACTTGAAAGAATTGCCGCTGCCATCAAAATCAGAATAATCGGACTATTAAACTGATTCAACAACAAAGTTAGGGTATGAGAATGCTGTTTTTGCTTCAGGCTATTTGCACCGTACTTACTCAGGCGTTGTTTAGCATCTTCACTAGTTAAACCCTGTGGAGTTGATTGTACTTGCCCAAATACCTGTTTTGCAGGTAAATTCCAAAAAGTAGATAATTGGGAATTCATTAATTAATGTGAAAAATAATTGCAAGTTGGGTAGAATTATCCCTTACTGCTCTGTTAAACTTTATTGCTTAATGTATTTGTTTTCGATCCTTATGAATAGGATAACTAACCTAAATTTTATTTTATCTTTCAGAATATTAAATACATCTATAGATAGAGAATTTTAATCAAAATTTTTTAGGCAATTCTTCCTGAAGATAGTATCTTTATATTATAGAAAATTCTAGGCTAGTCTTAGCAGTGCTAAAAAATGGTTTTCAGGTTTCCAATCAAAAAACCTGACTAAAATTCAATATTTAATGCGGTTAAAACCGCCCGTGTTGGCGTTAGCCATAATGTCGCTTCCCTCTAGTCCCTAAAGGGACTAAGTTTCCCACATACTAGTGAGGTTCTGGTTTTATGAATGAGAAGATTACCGCAGATACCTATGATAGAGGCATAATTCCCGCAGAAACAGCAGCACGAATTAAACGAGAGGGGAAAAATTATAAACAACTACCGACAGAAGAGGATGTTGCGAGCGCTCCCACAAATGACCAAACTGATATTTACAGTATTCGGACAACGGACGGTTATACTGTGGATAGAGAGGGGTTGTTGAATAATTATCCAGTTGAACCGGAAATGTATTATGAAGTTCCTGGTGATGCGCAAGAAGCAGCAGCAGAAGACAAAGCCGAACGGATACAGGAATTGCGAGAAGTGAATGAAGATAAAACAGGTCTATTAACAGAGGATTTTGATAAAAGAGGTAAAGGACCGGGAATTATCTAATTTACCATTTCTTTGATTTTCTCCCGAAATTCTAAAGCAGCATCTAAAGGATCATCGGCTACTACATATTTCGCCAAAATTGACAAATCTAAGTTTGGCAATAACACACTTTTGGCAACCAATTCATAACTTTCACCATGCAGATGGTAAACTGCAAATTGATTGTTTTGAAAAAACCAAACTTCTCTCACACCTAATCTTTTGTAAACTTCTAATTTATCAATTCCCCCACTGGTGACTACGACTTCAATGGCAAGATCAGGAAAGTCCTTTTCTGTGCCTATACAGTAGGATTCATCTGGTTCTACTCCTCCTCTTTTCGCTTGTTTACGGAAGGTTGTAGAACCAAGGGGAAAATAACGAATGCGTTTTTCTTTCAAATAGTCTTCTAATAAAGAACCAATTACTGTTTTACGATTTTCGTGACGACGACTTGGTGACACTAATTCTATAACTCCATCTAAATATGTAACTCTATATTGTAAGCTGTCACCTAAATCATTGAGTAAAGCTTCGTAATTTTCCCAATTGACACCAGTGATAGTTTGCCGTTCTTCTGGATCATCAGCTTGTAATATTTCAGATACTTCTTGAAGTAAAAGCATAGAAGTTTTTAATACCGAATTACTGCTAAATAAATTATATAACAATTTTCAACGAATATAGAATAGAGAATAGATCCCCGACTTCTTCAAGAAGTCGGGGATCTGAACAATTGTAAATAAATGTAAAGCGACTCACAAATAATCCAGTAAGTCACGTGCTGCGGTAGTCTAGATCAATGTTAATTTATCGCCTGGTTTGACAAATAGTTTTATGACTTCAGTTTCTAGTCCTGCACGCACTATTCGGATTGGTTCACGTAAAAGCCAACTAGCTCTAGTTCAAACATACTGGGTACAAGCGGAACTCCAGAAAGCCTTTCCCCACATTACTTTTGAAGTCCATACCATGTCTACCCAAGGGGACAAAATCCTAGATGTAGCCTTGGCTAAAATTGGCGATAAGGGACTATTTACCAAGGAACTGGAATTGGGCATGATCAATAAAGATATTGATTTTGCTGTCCATTCTCTCAAGGATCTACCAACCAACTTACCAGAAGGGTTGACTCTAGCAGCAATTACAGAACGAGAAAACCCCGCAGATGCGGTGGTACTGCATGAAAAGCATAAAGGTGGGCAAATCGAGACTTTACCAGCAGATGCGGTGATTGGAACTTCTTCCCTGCGAAGATTGGCACAGTTACGCCATAAATTCCCTCATTTTACTTTTAAGGATGTGCGGGGAAACTTAATTACACGCATGGCTAAACTGGATGCCGGTGAGTATGATGCTTTAATTTTAGCGGTAGCTGGTTTAGAAAGATTGGAAATGAGCGATCGCATCCATCAAATTCTTACCCCAGAAATCTCCCTCCATGCCGTCGGACAAGGCGCTTTGGGGATAGAATGTCGAGCAGATGACACTGAGGTAATTGAAATACTGAAAGCTATTGAACACCCGCAAACACGCGATCGCTGTTTAGCAGAAAGATCATTTTTACGTGTTTTAGAAGGTGGCTGTCAAGTTCCCATTGGTGTAAACACAGAAATTAATGGTGATCAATTAACTTTAAAAGGTCTTGTTGCCAGTGTTGATGGTCAACAAATAGTTAAAGATACCGTCACCGGTGCGGCTGTTGATGCTGAAGAATTAGGCGCAAAACTAGCCAGTATTCTCAGATCACAAGGTGCTACAGAAATCTTAGAAAAAATCTTTACCGAGATTCAACGAGGATCATAAGTTGATAGGTGACAGGGGACAGGTTACAGGTTACAGAAAAGAGGAGAAAGATAGGTTTTTACCAATTACCCATTACCAATTACCAATTACCAATTACCAATTACTATGAAAATTTTATTTGTAGCGGCAGAAGCTGCTCCCATTGCTAAAGTTGGCGGAATGGGCGATGTTGTCGGTGCTTTACCCAAAGTCTTGAGAGCTATGGGTCATGATGTGCGGATTTTTATGCCTTACTATGGTTTTGTTCCTGACAAAATGGCAGTTCCTAAAGAACCCATTTGGAAAGGAGCAGCTATGTTTCAGGAGTTTTCAGTTTACGAAAGTGTGCTGCCTGGTACTGATGTTCCTTTGTATTTATTTCAACATCCAGTTTTCTTGCCTCGGCGGATTTATGGTGGAGAAGATGAAGAGTGGAGATTTACTTTATTTTCCAATGGGGCGGCGGAATTTTGCTGGAATTACTGGAAACCAGAAATTGTCCATTGTCATGATTGGCATACAGCTATGTTGCCTGTGTGGTTGAATCAATCTCCAGATATTACCAGTGTATTTACCATTCATAACCTCGCTTATCAGGGTCCTTGGCGTTGGTATTTAGAGAAAATT
Source organism: Dolichospermum sp. ST_sed8 (assembly GCA_028658405.1). Taxonomy (GTDB): domain Bacteria; phylum Cyanobacteriota; class Cyanobacteriia; order Cyanobacteriales; family Nostocaceae; genus Dolichospermum. Next base: position 5,349 of record JAKOGY010000278.1, read on the forward strand.
ACCTGGTGTCCCTGGTATATGCAAGGACACAATGCCATGGCTGCCGGAATCCAGTTTGCCAATAAGGTAAATACAGTTTCTCCTACCTATGCAGAGCAGATCAAAACCCCTACTTATGGTGAACAAATAGAAGGGTTATTATCTTTTGTTAGTGGCAAATTATCAGGAATAATTAACGGTATAGACACCGAAGTTTATGATCCTGCCAATGATAAATACATTAACCAAACCTTCACTATAGATACACTTGATCAACGTAAAGCTAATAAAATAGCTCTGCAAGAAGAGGTGGGTTTAGAAGTTAATTCTAACGCCTTTCTCATCGGTATGGTGACAAGGTTGGTAGAACAAAAAGGGATGGATTTAGTATTACAAATCCTTGACCGTTTTATGGCTTATACTGATGCCCAGTTTGTCCTTTTGGGAACAGGCGATCGCTATTATGAAACCCAAATGTGGCAACTCGCATCCCGCTATCCCGGACGGATGGCTACTTATCTCCTGTATAATGATGCTCTCTCCCGGCGCATCTACGCTGGTACTGATGCTTTCTTAATGCCTAGCCGCTTTGAACCCTGCGGAATCAGCCAAATGATGGCTTTGCGTTACGGTTCTGTGCCTATTGTCCGCCGCACAGGGGGATTAGTTGATACTGTTAGTCACTATGATCCAGTCAATGAAGCGGGTACAGGTTATTGCTTTGACCGCTATGAACCCCTAGATTTGTTTACTTGCATGATTCGGGCTTGGGAAGGTTTCCGTTTCAAACCTCAGTGGCAAGAATTACAAAAACGCGGTATGAGTGAAAACTTCAGTTGGTATGAATCTGCTAAACAGTACGATCAACTTTATCGTTCTATCTATGGTTTACCAGATCCAGAACCGGAAGCAACACTAGAACTAACACCAAAACCAGAACCAAAACCAACACTAGAATCAAAACCAACACTAGAACTAAAACCAAAACCAAAATCAAAATTAGTTTAAGGTGTTGTAAGAAGTTGGAATTGTAAACAATATTGATGGGGTATTTATCACAAAATGCCCCTTTTAAATAGTTTAGGCAAACTTTCCCGAACATTCAGCTAAATGTACATCACGGAAACATCGAATAAAGGAGTCGGTAGAAATGTCAATTTGCAATTTACCCACCAGAGGAACACGGGAAGGTTGGGAGCTTCGCGTCTTCAGACCGAAGGGGAAAACCGACAAAT
>JAKOGY010000279.1 GCA_028658405.1 Dolichospermum sp. ST_sed8
TTTTGAGTGGTTTGGTTCACATAAACTACAGATTACTCCGTTTATTTATGCTCTCTGTCCATATCATGAAGACGACGAATCTCCCAAGACTGGGGACGACGAACCCAAAGTAACCAATAGAGAAGCGAAGATACAAGAAGGTATCTTGTCGTTAGCACAAAAACCATGAACAAAGATGAGATACCAAATTGTCTCAGACTAGGGAGCATAAAAATAAAATTAATTTGTATTGATAATAAACATTAGTATAGTAGAAAATTAATTTTTAATTTTTAATTGGTATTCACCCTTGCACCATTAGGAATATCTAACTCAATAGTTGGACCCCTGTCTAGAACTTCAATATCCCATTGTCCACGACTAGAGGATTCAAAGGCTACATAACGCCCGTCAGGACTGATACTAGGATTTCTCACCCAGCCACGATAGGTGGGGGTAAGAATTTGTGACTGTTGGGAAGCACGATCATAAAGTGCAACTACAGGTCTACCCTGATCACTGGTAATGTAACAAATATAGCGTCCTGTATAACTTAGACTAGGACTTTCTGCAACTACTGATTGTCGGTTTAATCCCGGTGTAGGAATAAAAGTTTGATTTTCTAAATCGTATATTAATAACTGCTGATAACGAGAACGATTGGATATAAAAGCCAAAAAACGGCCATTTCCACTGATTGCAGGTTGTTCTTCAGTATATCGGCTATTAAGAGAAGTCACTCCCATAGGGATATTATCAGCATTACAAGATATCAGTAAACTTGTCAGTCCAAAAATTAGGCTCCAATAAATTGACTTTTGGAGCCAGAAACTAAGTGTAAATGTTTTCACATTACTGTTTTCCGTCGTCCACCCCAAATGTTTTAAATGTCGTCATCAAAATCAGAATTATTTGGCTCGTTATTTGGCTTGTTAATGGGATTGTATGGCACATAGTCAGTTGGGATGGCCTCCTCATCATCTTGTCTTCTGGGAGGAACTGAATCTCTAGGTGGACGACGCTTTCTCGGTCTAGGGGTAGGAGCGACATCATCCTCACGGCTTTCTGGGCGTTGAGGGCGATTATTGCCGCTATTGCTGCTATTATTACGACGTGGTGGTTTTCTTAATTCATTTTGGGAATTTGAACTTTCCCAATCATCAACTTGTCTGGGAGCAGAACCCCAATTTTCATCTTCATAACTCCCACTGGGGGGATTGACTGAACGCCCAGAATTGGAACGACGCTTTCTTTCTCCTGAATCTGGTTTTTCCCTGGTACGTGCATTTGGTGAACTCCGTGGTGGTTGCTCTATATCTTCACCACGCTGCGCTCCATAATAGTCATCACGGGGAGAACGTTCATCTCTACTACCGCGAATTCTGGCCCGTGGAGGAGCTTCTTCTTCTTCTTCGTAAGGTAGCGGTTCTAAATCCGCATCCATCTCCGCTTGATAATTTCGTCGCTCAGAATAGGAATATTTTCTGCTGACTTCTCGCTCATCGTCCACAATGGGAGTATTCCGTTTTGCTTGTTGAGTAGCAATACTCCGCAGCCGAATACTTTCAACCGCAAAAAATACCGTAGAACCTACTAATAATAACTGACCAAATTGCAAAATTGGATCAAGTCGCCACCCTTGGAAGACAAGAATAAAGCCGCACAATAAACCAACCGCTGCAAAAAAGATGTCTTGATCTCTGGACAGTTCTGGACGGACAGAACGCAGAAAATATAATGCTGCTCCAGCTACAGCCAGAAAAATTCCCAGAATACTGGCGGAGTTCGCTCCAAAATTGACCTGAGCCAGAACACTGGCTGAGTTCAGCCCAAAATTAACCATTGGTGTTTTCCTAATATCAAATCTATATTAACGAGTTACACTTACCATCACTATTTTAAACCAGTCATAATATTGAAGAAAAAGAATACTGGAGTCCAGAAGTGCGGGAGAAAGGAGAAGAAAATTCTTCCCCAGTCTCTAGTCCCTAGTCACCCAAAAATTAAAACCGTTGGATTTTATCTTTTTGGCTAATGAAAATTAGACCAATAGTAGCAGGGATAACGACAATCGCAGTTCCCCAAACCAGACTCCAAAGAAAATTTGCTAAAGAGGGTGTCATAGTTCTCAACCTTTTTTTTACACAGTTTATTCTCATTTTAATCTTGGATTACTTTCTTGGAAAGTAGCGCAGGATTATCTATCTAACTTGGGATCTACTTGATTGATGATCCCAAATCAATAACTTTGTTTTTCTATTCTCACAAGAAAATGACACCATTTCGTTAAAATTAAAGAAAGAATCCGTTACAAAGCTTAAAAGTTTTGGATTTTCTCACAAATAGTAGCTAAAAAACATGACTGGTGTTAATTTGACGGCTTGGATTCTTGGTCCGGTTTTGGGAGTGATGACATTTTTATTTATTTTCCGCATCATTCTGACGTGGTATCCCCAAATCAATCTTAATCGTCTGCCTTTTAGTCTAATAGCCTGGCCGACTGAACCGTTTTTAATCCCGTTGCGGAAGTTAGTTCAACCTATTGGTGGTGTAGATATCACTCCAATTATTTTGGTAGCGATTTTCAGTTTTATCCGAGAAATTTTACTAGGTCAGCAAGGCTTACTGACCATGTTATACAGGTAATGGGTAATGGGTAATGGGTAATGGGTAATAGGTAATAGGTAATAGGTAAGAATTTTACCAATTACCAATTACCCATTACCCATTACTGCGTCTTCATGTCCTGGACAAAGCTGGTGTAAATATTACCCGCTAAAAATTGTGGGTTTTCCATAATTTTTTGATGAAACGGAATCGTTGTCGGAACTCCGGTAATGGCACACTCTCGCAATGCCCGTTTCATCCGGGTAATAGCGGTAGCTCTGTCTGGTCCCCAAACAATTAATTTACCAATGAGAGAGTCGTAATAAGGGGGGATTTGGTAATCTGTGTATACGTGGGAATCAATCCGCACGCCTGGTCCTCCGGGTGGCAGATAACCGCTAATTCTGCCAGGGGCTGGGCGAAAATCATGATCTGGATCTTCGGCGTTAATGCGACATTCAATGGAATGTCCTCTGAGAATCACTTCCTTTTGTGTCAGCTTTAGTCTTTCACCTTGAGCAATACGAATTTGTTCAACTACTAAGTCTATACCAGTAATCATTTCTGTAACTGGATGCTCAACTTGTATCCGGGTGTTCATTTCCATGAAATAGAATTTACCGAATTTATCTAGGAGAAACTCGATAGTTCCTGCACCGGTGTAGTTGATATGCTGGGCGGCTTTGACGGCTGCTTTTCCCATTTTTTGGCGTAAGTCTGGGTCAAGGGCAGGACTAGGCGCTTCTTCTAGGAGTTTTTGGTTACGACGCTGAATTGAACAATCTCTTTCTCCTAAATGGATAACGTTACCGTAGTTATCCGCTAAAATCTGAAATTCAATATGCCGGGGACGTTCGATAAATTTTTCTATATAAACGCCTGCGTTACCAAAAGCTGCTCCTGCTTCCCCTCTGGCTGCGAAGAAAAGTTTGACAAATTCGTCTTCGTGGTGAACAAGCCGCATTCCTCGGCCACCACCACCTGCGGTAGCTTTAATCATTACAGGATAACCAATTTTTTTGGCGATCGCTAATCCTTCTTGTTCTGATTCTACTAACCCTTCACTACCGGGAACTGTGGGAACACCTGCCTTTTGCATTGTTTCTTTAGCGGTGGACTTGTCCCCCATTAATCTGATAGATTCGGGACTTGGACCAATAAAAGCAATGTGATGATCTGCACAAATTTCAGCAAATCTGGCATTTTCTGATAAAAAACCATACCCAGGATGGATGGCACTGGTATGGGTCGTTAATGCAGCAGCAATAATATTGGGAATATTCAAATAACTTTTACTGCTGGCAGGTTCACCAATGCAAACGGCCTCATCTGCAAGTTGGACGTGGAGAGCATTTCTGTCAACAGTCGAGTGAACGGCTACTGTAGCAATTCCCATTTCTTCACAGGCGCGGAGAATGCGAAGGGCTATTTCTCCTCGATTGGCAATTAATATTTTGTCAAATTTCATTTTCTAGTTGCGATATCAGTACCAGTAGATTGATATTTTCTCCCATCCTGTTGACATAAAGCTGTTGCATTACTGTAAATCGTGACAGGAGATCCCCAAACATAATTCTTAGCAGACTATTAGATTATCTGGCATCTTTGCTAGACCTTTTAATATCACCTGTGCTGTAACTATATTTCTGTCAGTCTCATACCTATTCAAAAAATATTTGGGAAATATTTGGAAAATATTGTTTTTGATCAATTCTTTCATGCTATGATATAATCTGTGTTGAAAACAAACCGTGCGGATGTGGCGGAATTGGTATACGCGCACGCTTGAGGTGCGTGTGGGCATAGCCCTTGCGAGTTCGAGTCTCGCCATCCGCATTTTGTTAGATGTAATTTACCCGCTGCTATGTCAGAAAAATGATTGTAGCAGCGGGTTTACATTTATAAATAGTAATTAACATTCTTTTTCTTAATTTTGAGCAAGCGATCGCTTCGCTTGTCAGCAAGCCCTAATTTGTTATTTGTAAAACTTTACTGGTTATTACATCAATAATTGTATAAAAGCATTTACAGCATCATATTGATCAGCCATGCGTGAATAAAACTCTAAAGAGCGCAAATCCAATTCTGGCAACAATTCACTTTTACTTACCAACTCATATCCTGTAGAACGCAAACAATAAACTGAAATTACACCATCTTCCCAAAACCAAACCTCTGAAACTCCCACTCGACGATAAATTTCTAAGGTATCAATTCCTCCACTAGTAACAATAACCTCAATGGCCAAATCTGGAACTGATTTGCGTGTACCTAAACAATAAGACTCATCTGGTTCTTTACGAGCACCTAATTCTTTCATGCCAATGGTGGTACTACCACGCCCATAAAAACGGATATTTTTTGTCCGCATATAAATCTCTAAAAGCTGACCTAAAGTATTTCTAGGTTCTTCATGGGCATCAGATAAAGGAGCCATAATTTCTAAACATCCATCTAAATAAGTTAAACGTGCTCCGGTTTGGGCTAAATCTGTATCTAATTTTTCTAGAGTCTCATAAGTCACGTTTGATAATAAAGCTCTAGTTTGATTTAATTCAATTTTTGAAGTTGCGACAACCATTTGATTTACCTACAGTCATTTTTTTATGCTTTTTGCATCTGTCAATTCCGATATATCTCAACAATTTCACCAACCGTAATTATTCCCAAAGCCAAGCAAATAATTCTCCCACAGTCAATTTTAGCTCATTTGCAAAAGTGGGGACAATTAATACTTGTTGTGGTTCATCGAATATTTGGGGAAGTTGGTTAGGCATAAAAATCAATACTGTTTGATCACCTGGATCTATCAACCAACCTAATTGAGTATCATGATGGAGACAGTGGAGAATATTTTTTGTTACCTTAGTTTGACTTTGATCTGGTGATAGGATTTCAATTGTCCAATCAGGGGCTAAATTAAAGGCATTAGCTACACTGCCATTCTCTTTCCGAGGAATCCGATCCCAAACAAATACAGATACATCGGGAACTATAGAACGTCCACCAAAAGTACATCTTAGTTCTGGATAAGCGCGAGCAATTTTCTGTGGTTTTACGACTGCATTAACTGTGATGATTAGTTCACCTTGAACTGTGCTATGTTCACCTTGAGGCATAGGTTTTTGAATAATTTGATTGTCAATATATTCACTAGCAGGTTTGGTTTCTGGTAGTTTCAGAAATTCTTCTAAGGTTAAAGGTTTTGTTAGTGCTTGTAACATGATATCTCTTCTCCACTATCAGGACTGCTGAAGCACGGGAAAATTCTCATCTCCATTGTTATTATAAAAGATTTACGGTTTAGAATACCGATAAAACTGTCTGATAGCGTAGCGTGGCGCAAGCCATATCAGGATGTCCACCGATTAAAGGATGAACAGGATGATAAAAAGCAAAACTGGTTTTCGATACCTGACACCCGCTTCTTCACCTTCCGGTCAATACTGCGACCCGCTAACAACTTACTCCCCCATGGGCATTTGTTAGCGGGTTTACTTTTCGGTTTTTACCGTAGGACTAGCGACTGGAAGTTGCGGCTATACAAACAAAGTCTGCCTACGCGGACTCAAGGAAAATTAATTAAGATTAGATTTAAAAATTTAACCCACGCAGGTGGGTTTTGCTTGTGTAGATGCGGTTTCTAACCACTTCTCTAGTATATACCCATATCTACCCACTATCAACTGTTTTGGATAGATTCTTGGACAACTTTGGACACGTTGTCCAGTAGTTTTTTGTTCTTGTGACTTCGCGAACCATACAGTCTTGCTGAAAAAACAGTAATGAGTTCAATCATGTCTGTTACTAATTCTTGTTCAAAAGTGGTTTCTTCGATTGATTTATTGATAATGACAACTTCAGTTTCAAATTCTTCGCACATTGCAAATACAATCTCAGAACCAAACCTGAGAAGTCTATCCTTATGAGTCAGGACTAATCTACCTACATCCC
>JAKOGY010000027.1 GCA_028658405.1 Dolichospermum sp. ST_sed8
AAATTTAATAACCTGCAATTCTGACTTAACCTGAAATGGTGCGTTACGCTGTCGCTAACACACCCTACTTTTACACTTTATTTAATTCATATTCCTGAGGATATTTATATGTGTAATATTACCATTACTATAAAGTTATTTGCTGTATATCAAGAAGTCTATGGTGTGAATGAGTTAGTGTGGGATTTTCCTCATGGTACAATAGTTCAAACTGTGTGCGATCGCCTGATTGCAGAATACCCAGAATTAAAAAAATGGCGCGAACTAACTCGCTTTGGCGTGAATTTACAATTTGTTGAACCAGATACCATTCTCCAAAATGGTGATGAAGTAGTCTTAATTCCACCAGTCAATGGTGGCTAAAACAAAGATATACTAGTAGCGGAGATTATTATAAAAAAAGATGATCAGGTTTGTTTTCACAGTAATTTTGCTAATATTAGTGACAGCTTGTACCAGTTTAGCATTATTACCAACACCGGAATTAGTCCAAAAAGCGATCGCACTCCAGTTAGAACAAACTCAACAGCAACTTAACCAACAGCTAGATTTAAACTTCCAAAAATTTAATATTCAACGGATATCCATTACTCAAGAACAACCCCTGACTATAGAGAACTTACCCGCTTATCGGGTACAGGGAAATTATGACTTTACTGCGAAATTACCAAAACGCAGTTTTCAACAACTTAAAAAACCCTTTGAAGTTTATCTACAAATTCAGAAAGAAGGTAAAAGTTGGCGGTTATTAATACCAGAAAAAAACCGCCAAAATCCTCAATCAAAATGGCAGAGTTACTTAATTCTTTAATTGGACGATTTTTGATTATAGTAATTATCTTATCAAAAATATAAAATATTTTTATAACCTGATATTAACCCGTTTATACTAAAATAAATGTCAATTAAGTAGGTGAACATAAAAATTTAAAGGTATGTAAAGAAAAGTAAAATCTCCCAAAACCTCTTCACTCTTGCCTCTTGCCTTTTGCCTTTTGCCTTGCCATAGCGACAATTTTCAATGCTAACCTACTTATCTGATACACTTAAGATTCTAACCGGATTAAAAAATATATCAATCTCAGATTTGACCTGTGATATCTGGTAGTTTAAGGTTAGACTCTGAATATATAGGAAAAAAATACTTCTTTCCTTAATTATTGTAAAATTCACTTAACAAACAAAGATTTAGTTTGATAAAGTGTCATTAGATACAAAGGAGAAATAACAGTGGAAGAAAATAATCAAGATAATAGTGGTAATACCGAACAAGCTTCTCAAGGAACAATCATAGTTGCTGGAATGCGTCCTATTACCACAGGGACTTTGCAAGTAGTTGATACCTTCAACTCCATGGGTATTCGTCCCATAGGGGCGAATACATTCCAAGTAGTTGATAGTATTAACTTGTCCGGTATTCGTCCCATTGCTTCTAGCGCCTTGGTAGTTGCTGACAACTATTCTATATTTGGAAATCGGCCAATAGCGCCAAATACCTTTGATGATTCCGAACTGTTGATGGGTTTTCTAGATTAAATTCAACCCTTGAACAAAACTTTGATGTGAGACTATTATCCAGTCCGGAGATTCTAAATTCTTATATTTCTATAGGAATAATATTTGATTTTTGAAAAATTTTAGTCTTGTAGGGTGGGCATTGCCCACCAAAACCCTCTCATGGTGGGCAATGCCTACGTATATCTTCAAAAATTAAATAGGAATCCTATAATATTGTTACAATATTAAATGCAACCTGGTTTTATAAATAAACTGGGTTGTTTCATTTATTATCAATAATTAATTATCCATACTAAAAAAGTAGTAGTTTAATTATGCCCAAATCTCCAATTTTGTCAACATCTTTAAACTTTCACGAAAATTATCCATGTCCAGTATGTCGCGTTGGTAAAATTTCTCAAATGTTGATGATGGAAGCTATGTGTTGTGATTTTTGCAATGAAATCTTCACAGTCAACTTAGAATTACAACAGGTGAAAATGCCTTCTAGAGAACCGCCTTTAGTTTGGAATTGGGATGGATTCAGATGGACTCAACCGCAATTGGTAGGTATAGAATTAGGTTGGGGTTATGGTTTATCCGCAATTGCTTTTGTAATTTTACCTACAACCTTAATAGGAGTTACAGCATTTTATTTTCCACCTCATTCTCATGTTCCCCTTTCATGGATTCCATTTGTTTGGACAGTGCTAACGTTTTTGTCACATTTAGGAATTATTATTTGGATTTTTATTGAAGTTTATCAGATTCCTATTTTGGCATATTTCCGAGCTATCACTCGTTGGCAAAATGGATTAATTAGGTAAGTAATACTGTAAAAAAGCTGATTATTTTTTATTTTCCTCCCGGCAATACTAGCAAAAGTTCCTCATCATTTGCTAATAAATTCTGTGCTGCTTCTAACATAGATGGAGCGATATCTTTTAGGTCTTCCCGATTATTCAAGTAAGTTTTTAAAGCGTCCATTGGGTCAATACTGCTACTAGCTGTTAATTCAGGAATGCGGGGTTTTGCTAACTGACTAACTAATTCTGCTTGAATAGTGTACGTGTGCGCTGTGCTTAAAGCATTATGAAGAGAGGAATTATCAATTAAATCTAATTGTTCCGAGCGCAATTTGTAAATGAGTCGCACGACATTATCTTGAATATCATGTTTAGCGATCGCTTTCAATAATACTTTATGTGGATCATCCTGCTTAGATAAATCTACCTCAATTGTCCGAAATGTCCGCACAGGTAAGGGACAAAATTCCCAATTTACTTTCCCCCGTTCCAACTCAATCATGACATAACCCTTATCTTCCTTCTCTTCACTAAAATCTACCCGTTCAATACTTCCCGGATAAATCACTGGTGGATCATTGGATTTATTTAAATTTTGATGTTTATGAACATGACCTAAAGCCACATAATCAAAACATGGTCGTGTCAATAAAGATAAAGGTAAAGTAAAACCTTTCCCCACTGCTAATAAACGTTCTGCTCCTAAAGTTGCATTATCAGCCATTAAATGAGCTAAAAGCACTGTGGGAATCATAGGGTCAAGACGGCGAATTTCTCCTTCTATTACCACCTCTAAACGGTCTGTAAGGAGTTGATTAACTGCCGCTAAAGAAGAACCTTGAGTTTCTTGACGAGTCATTAAAGTTGAACGAGTTAACCAAGGAAGAGTAATTATTTGTACATCTCCGCTGCGGGTAGAAATGCAATGGGTAGTTAAAGTATCACCAACTACAAACCCAGGTACTCCCAAAGTCCGGTAAATATTTAAACTAGCACCTCCCAAACCTTGGGAATGTTGGTCATGATTTCCCACTAATAACACTGTGGGAATATCTGCATCTACTAGCCGCCGAAATTGATTAGCAAAGGCTTCTTGGACATAAGGTGCAGGTGTCGCAGTCGGAAAAGCATCACCACCAAATAAAACTAAATCTACATGATCGGCGATCGCTCGGTCAATGCACAAAGATAATGTTTTCACAAAATCCTCCAACCGTGTATTTAACCCTGTGGCTGGATTAATCCGTCCGTGGCAAAAACCGCTACCGATATGGATATCTGAAAGATGGAGGATTTTCATAATTTGTTAGTTGTCAGTTGTTAGTTGTCAGTTGTTAGTTGTCAGTTGTCAGTTGTCAGTTGTTAGTTGTCAGAATTTTGTGCTGGAGTATTACCAATGGAGTTAAGATAAGCGTTCAACCTGGGAGAAAGTTCATCAATAATTGGTTTTATCCTATTTACTTGTTCGTTTGTTAGCAGGTTGCGTTTGTAAGCTTGTCGTAACCAATGTCTAGTTTCATTTAAAGAACCTCTGGCTATTCTCACAAAACGGCGATTATCCTGAAAATTATACCGACCAGAACCCTCTGCAATATTCGCGCCAATGCTGTCAACAGAACGTACCATTTGCTTACCCACTGTTTCTTTAGCAAATTGCCCCCAGCTACCAACGATGTTCCAAATCTCATTAGCCAGTTTCTCGGCTAATTGGTAAACTTGCAAATTCTCAAAGTTAGATTTTGCCATTTAATTAACTAACAACTAACAACTAACCACTAACCACTAACCACTAACCACTGACAACTGACAACTGACCACTAACTAAATGTGAATACCACACTCAGTTTTTTCACTTCCTCTCCACCGTCCAGCGCGTTCGTCTTCACCGTCAGCTACTTTAGTCGTAATGGGTTCATCACCAATACTGGGATAACCTTGGTCATGGAGAGGATTATAAATTACCTTATGTTCGGCTACATAAGCCCAGCTTTGCTTACGTGTCCAAGTAGCTAAGGGGTTGATTTTTAATCTGCCTTTACCATCCAATTCAAATACAGGCATGGTAGCACGAGTAACGGCTTGATCCCGACGGCGGCCTGTAATCCAAGCCACTGTGTTAAGTTCATCTAAACCCCGCAGCAGTGGTTCAATTTTGGTAATATCGTGAAATTTAGCAATATCTGTATCCCAAAGAGCATCACCGAATTTAGCAGTAAAGGCTTCACGGCTATCTACGTCTGGTGTTTTATAGGTTTGTAAATCTAGGTTATAGATTTCCTTGACTTTAGCTACAAATTCTAGGGTTTCGGGAAAGTGATATAGGGTATCTAGGAAAATTACAGGAACAGGATGCTCAAGGACGCTATAGAATATGTGTGTTAAAATGATATCATCAACATTGAACGCGCTAGTTTGTACCAGTCCTGTGGGGATATTCTGAATAGACCAAGCTAAGATTTCTGTAGGACTTGCGGTTTCAAATTCCTGATTTAGTGATGCTAAGTCAAAGGCGGTAGAAGCTGTCATGATGTTTCTCTAAAACAAAGATTTTTTACTTTTATTAAATTTTATATTATCGCATCAAGGCACATATCCCCCCTGATAATAGAGGGAAATTACCCTGGCAATAAGTCTTACCAATTACCAATTACCCATTACCCATTACCAATTACCTAATTATGTAGTATTTTGATTACAAGTCTGTTTAAGGATTCATCCCATGCAACAGTTACTCAAGCAATTATTAAGTAACAAAAAATATCTTGTTCGTCTCATTTTACCTGTATTGGTGATGATGATGGCGACTTCACTGTTTATTTTACCCGCTTCTGCTACTGGTGTATATCAAATACCTAGTCTGACAGCAGATACTTGGATTTTAGATCAAGGTGATGTGATTAGCCGATTCAATGAAGGTCAGATTAGTAAGACTTTCAAAGATTTGGCGCGGGAAACTGGTAATGAAGCCAGAATTGTGACTATTCGCCGCCTCGACTATGGGGAAACACCAGAAAGTTTTGCAAAAGGCCTATTTAGTAAATGGTTTCCTACAGCAGCAGAGCAAGCAAATCAAGTATTACTACTAGTTGATACTGTTACTAATGGAACTACTTTAATTAGTGGAGATCAGGTTAAGTCTGTATTGACTGATGCTATCGCTCAAAGTGTGGCTGAAGAAACATTAGGTACGGCATTACGTGGAGGCAACAAATATAACCAAGGATTTTTAGATGTGAGCGATCGCTTGGTTGCTGTTTTATCTGGTAAACCAGATCCAGGTCCACCAGCGGTAATAGATACGGTTAAGGTAGAAGGAACTTTCACTAAAGCGGAAGAAACAGATCAAGGTAATGCGACGGCTTGGGTTGTGGGGCTGTTAATTGCTGCCACTGTGATTCCAATGGCTACATATTACATTTATTTAGTGTTTCAACAACCACCCTCTAAGGAATCTGAGGAATAGGAGATTGGGGATTGGGGAATAGGGGTATTTCCAGGCGGAATAATCTTATTTATTATCTATAAATTCTTGAATTTTGTTGATAAATTCAACTAATTCGGTTAATAAATCAGATACACCTTGAAAATTCTGTTTTTGATTTAGTTGTTCGAGTTTCTCTGCTGTTTGCATCATGATTGTAGCCCCAATATTACCACTAGAACCTTTGATAGAATGAGCTTTCAAAGCAATTTTCTGATAGTCGTTAGCAGCAATTGCGGCTCTAATTGCTTCTAGATGAGAACGACTATTTTCTACAAACATTTCTAATAGTTCAAGTTCAAATTCTGTATTATTATCTGAAAGGTGATGTAGGTAATCCCAATCTATTAAAAGTTCAAGGTTACTGCTATCTGTTGTAGAAGCTATTTCTTCAGGAATAATTATTTCCTGTGTTTTAAGTATGTTCTGACTCCAAAGTTCTAACATGGCAGCTAATTTATCTTTAGCCACTGGTTTACTTAAATAGTCATCCATACCTGCATCTAAACAAATTTGTTGGTCTTCTTTCATAGCATTAGCAGTAATAGCAATTACGACAGGTTGCTGATGTTTAGCAAATGAAGTTAGAGGGAAACGACGAATTTCTCTAGTAGCTTCTAAACCATCAAGAATTGGCATTTGACAATCCATAAAAATCAAGTCGTAGGGAATTTTATCTAATAGTTCTAATACTTCTTGACCGTTGGCTACTACATCAGCTTGATATCCTAGATTTTGAAGTTGTTTGAGAAAGACTTTTTGGTTAACTAAATTATCTTCTGCTAATAGCAATTTTAATTTTGATTTTGATTTATTATTGCTAGTGATTACTGGCTGTTCATTGAGAGAACCTCGATAATTATTTATTTTTGATTGATTATCCAAGATATCTATCATGGCATCAAACAATCTGGAAGGTTTGACAGGCTTAACTAAATAACTCGCAAATCCTATATCTAATACTCTTTTTACTTCATCTCTTTGATTAGTAGAAGTCAGCATAATTAAAGGGACATTAGCAATAGATGGATTTTCTTTAATTTGTTTTCCTAAAGTCATGCCATCTACATCAGGCATTTGCATATCAATTATGGCAATATCATAGGGTTTCTGTTGTGCTGCGGCTGTCTGTAAAGCTGCGAGTCCTTTAATTGCAGAATCAGCTTCATCTACCTGCATTCCCCAACGGGTAGCTTGATGATGGAGAATTTTTCGATTGGTAGCATTATCATCTACTACTAATAACCGTCGCTGACTAAGAAGATGATAATCTTGATTTTGGGAAACAGATTCAGACTGTTTAATAAAAGGTAGTTCAAACCAAAATTTAGATCCTTTACCAATTTCACTTTCAATGGCAATTTTGCCGCCCATTAAAGTTACTAATTGTTGGCAAATGGCTAATCCTAAACCTGTGCCACCATATTTGCGAGTAATGGAAGCATCAACTTGAGTGAATGGTTGAAAAAGTTTATTTTTATCTTCAGCATTAATGCCAATTCCTGTATCTATAATAGCAAATTTGATAGTAGCTGTATGATGGTTTTCTGAGATTAATTTGATATTGATAATTACTTCTCCTTCACTGGTAAACTTAATAGCATTGCCCATCAAATTCATGATAATTTGTCGAAGACGACTAACATCCCCTTGGATGTAAATGGGGATATTAGCAGGAATGAAAGCAGCTATTTCTAATCCTTTATGATGAGCTTGAGGTGCTAATAGTTCTATAACTTCTTGAATGCAGGTGGATAAGTTAAAATTAAGTGTTTCTAACATCATTTCCCCGGCTTCAAGTTTGGATAAATCCAAAATCTCGTTAATCAGGGATAAGAGAGCATCACCACTGCTGCGAACTGTTTCCAGAAAATCTTGTTGCTCTGGGTTAAGGGGAGTTTCTAATAGTAAGCCTGTCATGCCCAAAACAGCGTTCATTGGGGTGCGGATTTCATGACTCATGTTAGCTAAAAAACTACTTTTGGCTTGTGAGGCTAATTCGGCTTCGTGTCTAGCTATTTCTAGTTCTTGACGCTGAATAATTTCTACTTCTAGTAGTTTGGCTTGGGTTAAAGCAATGCCTATTTGATCCGCAAGCGATCTCAATAATTCTGTTTCCCAACTATTCCAATGACGGGGTTGAGTACATTGGTGAGCAACCAACAGTCCCCAAAATTCATCTTTAAGAAAAATAGGAATAACCAGGTTGGCTTTGATTTGAAACCTTTGTAGTAGTTCCAGATAACAAGGATCGATATTTACTTTGTCTACATCATTAATTATCCCAATCCATCCTTGACGATATTTGTGAACATGATCTTCTGCAAAACAAGTATCAATAATATTTTCTCCTAGCACTACAGGGATACCGGGAATCAATGCTTCTTTTAGTGCTTTTAAAGAGCCATCTGCTTCCAACTCTAAGATAAGTACACGATCAGCTTGGATCAGTTTTTGGACTTCGGTAACGCTGGTGCTGAGGATCTCGTCAATTTGTAGAGAATCACGGATTTTGAGGGTGACATCGGCTAATAATTGCGATCGCAAATTTTCCAGATTTAGTTCTTCTTCTGCTTGCTTCCGCTTCATAAACTGACCAATTTGGTTGCCAATAGACATCATGCCTTTCAGCAAATCTGCATTTTTTGGCTGCATCTTTTTACTAAAGAAAACCATGACACCAATGTTTGTATTGCCACCACGAATCGGAAAACCAAAAGCTGTTTGTAATCCTATTTGAGTAGCAATATCTAGGCGCGAGAAATTTTGATCATTGCCAACATCAGTTAACCATATAGGTGCAAAGTGCGACCAAATTTTCCCAGGGATGCCAATTCCTGGAGCAAAAGTAGTTTGTTTGGTAATTTCTGCAAATTCTTTAAATTCTGAAGATGATTCATACCAAATATCTAGACAACGCAGGATATTTTCTGACTTATCCATAATCCAAATTTCGCCCCAATCCCATGCCAATATTTGACACATTCCTTTCAATATCCGATGACTGCCATTTTGAATATTTATAGCTCCTGCTAAGGCACTAGTTACAACATATTGAAGACTGAGATATTGTTCAGCTTCTTTGCGTTTGCTGATATCACGAGAAACACAAATTATACCCCCAGATTTTAGCAATGTTAAAGAAAATTCTTGGGTAAATTTAGTACCATTTTTTCTGTTAGCTATTCTTTCTCCTTGGAAATAACCATTGTCTCTTAATAGGGGCAGAATATCATTATTAAACCAGATACTCTCTTCTTGCTCTATCAAAGTTTTCCATGTTCTTTCCAGAAGTTCAGAGGCATCACTATATCCAAATTCCTGGACATAAGAACTATTTACATAAATATATTTACCATTAGCATCAAGAATACCAATGCCATCAGTTGCTGATTCTATAGCTATTAGTTGTTGTTGCTGAGAATCTTCAAGCTGTCTGCGTTCAGTAATATCTAATCCTGTACAAACAATATATTCTATTTGATTTTGATTATCAAGCAGCGTCGTATTTGACCAAACAATGAGTCGCTGTGTTCCATCTCTTGTTATCCAGGAAATTTCGTATTCTTTGGTTTTTTTATCTAATTTTATCTGTTCAAAAATAGCTTGAATTGATGGTTTATCTTTCTGTGCTAAAAATAGATGCCAAAAACATCTTCCTAATACTTCATCACCTGTATAACCAGTAGTTTGTTCACAAGATCGATTAAAACGAACAATTTGCCCTTGTGGATCGAGAACCATCACTAAAACGCTGGCTGTATCCAGGACACTAGAAATAAAATTACGTTCTGTTTTCAAAGATTGCTCTACCCCTTTACGGGCGGTTATTTCTTGATATATCAGGTAATAAATTCTGAGGATAATAATTAAACAAACACTGATACTTATCACCAATATGATGATCATATTGTGGATATTATTGCTTATTTTTTTAGTTTGTTCCTGAATAAATGCTTGATTAGTTTGCTCAAATTTATATGCTTTTTCATATACAGATTTATTACTATTCTTTTTTAGATTAGTCAGGAAAATTTTCTGCGCTATTTCTGGTTTATTTTGTTGACGTAAATTAATATTTTCTTGAATTTTAGATATTTTTTCTCTTATGTCTGATTCTAAGCTAACAATTTGTTTTTGTATTTCCGTATCAGTCGAGCTTAACCTTTTAATATATTGAATTTCTTGATTAATTTTACTAATTGATTGCTGATAATTATCTAAATTAACTGGATCACCAGTCAACATATAAATCATCTGTTCATTTTCAGCTTGCTTAACATTAAAAATTAACTTAGATTGAGAAATTATCTTTTCCGATTTTTGTTTTCGCTGATTAGCGGTATTAATCAATTCTTTGGCATTTTGATAAGAAAATATAGTCATCATTAAGACAAGTAATGATGCTAAACCAAACCAGCCAGCAATTTTGATAAAAAATTGTTTGTTAGCCTTTGTTGCTCGAAGACGTTCATGGTTAGACAGCACTAACATATCCAAATTGCGCCGCAGTTCCAACTGCTTCATAACTTGGCGGCCTAAGATTTTCAAAGCATCTAATTGTTCAGGTGTGAGTTCTCTCTTAACATTATCAATTACACACAATGTTCCTAAACCATGACCTTCTGCATCAATCAGAGGTACACCTGCATAGAATCGAATATTGGGCGCAGATGTTACTAAGGGGTTGGTAGCAAATCTGTCGTCAAGACTGGCATCAGGAACAATCAAAACATCTTTTTGACAAATCGCATGAGTACAAAAGGCAATATCACGAGGTGTTTCTAATGCCTCTAAACCGACTTTAGACTTAAACCATTGACGGTTTGTGTCAATTAAACTTACTAAGGCTATGGGAGTTCCACAAATATAGGCAGCTAACCGGGTTAAGTCATCAAAAGCAGTTTCTGGTGCAGTATCAAGAATCTTGTACTGTAAAAGTGCCTCTATTCTGGCGGCTTCATGATCAGGTGATAATTTTTTCATATTATAATTTTATTACTTAATTAAGCCAGTGTTCTGGTTTTAGTATTTTTTGTTAAATAAGGATATAGGAATGTATTATTTTTTTTTCTTGAGTATAAGTAAGTAGAGATTAATGATCAATTCTCAATCACCACTACTAGTCTGTCAAGAACTAATTGACGGGTTTATACGTTGCCATTTTGCTTCTTCCTTCTTCCTTCGTGTCCTTCGTACCTATATCCCTCCGGTCCCGTAAGGGATACGTAGTTCGTTTCTTATCCGTCAAAATTTATTTGACAGACTACTACTCTATTACAATACTTCCAACCAAAAAAATATCCCTATCTTCAACTATAAATGTAGGGGCGTATTGCAATACGCCCCTACTTCCTTCGTGTCCTTCGTGCCTATATCCCTCCGGTCTCGTCAGAGATACGTGGTTCGTTTCTTATCCGTCAAAATTTATTTGACAGACTACTACTCTATTGACGGACTTCCAACCAAAAAAATATCCCTATCTTCAACTATAAATGTAGGGGCGTATTGCAATACGCCCCTACTTAAATTGACACCTATGAAGCTCTTGCTTTCCTCCTACCTGCTGGCTACACAACTGAGCAATTAGATGATGGTAGTCCCTTTAATCTTGAATATACTCTTTGCCTGATACTAAAGCCATTTCAGCGCGGACAAATTCTCTACCTAAATAAGCTGCATGATCTAGGAAAGTCACAAGACAATTTGGAGTTTCTTCAAAAATCTTGATACATAGTTCCTTAGCTGTGCGTCCACTGAATATGGTTGTGTGGGTTCTTTCTACTTTACCACGGACAGGAATCACCTGACCTGTTTCGGGATCTACGGCTAAACCACGTTCATTAATTACATTAGTGAAGTGCTTGGCATAAATTAATCTTTCATTTGGGTCTATATAGATAATAAAATAGCCGTTGGGGTCAAGCTCAATATAACGCTGAGAAAGTTTATTATCAATTGCTGTCAAATCTTCAAGTAGTAAATCCTTATGCATTGTCAAAAGTAAATTTATAGAAACAGTATTTTTAGATTACATCAATATGCAATATTCAGATCTCCGACCTCTTTGAGAAGTCGGAGATCTATTTCCTTATTTAAAAGGTAACTCTGCATTAACAGCATCTATTTCTTGTTGTTCCATCTGATTAACTTCCCGAACCCAAGGCAAGATAATTTGTCCTAAGCGGCTGTTATAAAAGCGATGAAGGCTGTAATTAGGGGTAGCAGGGAAACCGCGACGTTTTTTATGTTTACCACCTGCTCCAGGGTCAAAATTCTGGATACCATGAGCGATCGCCCATTCAATTGGTGTATAATAACAAGCATCAAAATGCAAGCAATCTATTTCTTGAAAACTCCCCCAATAACGTCCATATAGTTTGTCTTCTTTAAATAAACAAAAGGACATTCCCACCGGTTGACGCGGATCTTCCTGATTATAAGCGGCAAAAAATACAACTCGATGCCGATAATTATGATGTAACTGTTCAAAAAACTTCTTTGTTAAATATTTACTCCCCCACCAACCAAACTTATCACAGGTATCAGCATAGAAATCATACATTAACGGAAACATAGAGTGAGGAATTTCCTCACCAGTAAATGCTTGCAGTTTTAAACCTGCCTTTTCTACAGCTTTCCGTTCCCGTTTAATATTGCGTCTTTGATTAGCATTAAATCCAGTTAAGTAATCTTCAAAGGTTTGAAAATTAGCATTTTCCCAAACATAATTATGATGTAGCCAAGTTGTAAACCCCTGTCGTTCTAAAATCGGTCGCCATTGGGGATCAACATAGAGAAAATGACAGCCAGAAATGCGATGTTTCACACAAAAACTATCAATTTCATGGAGCATTAACGCTGTAATTTCTTCCTCATCTTCTCCCGGAGCAATTAAAAAGCGATAGCCTTCAGCCGGGGTAAATGGGGTCATTCCTAGTAATTTTGGATAATACTCTATTCCCAAACGAGAGGCTAATTCTGCCCACTGTTGATCAAAAACAAATTCCCCTTGGCTATGTCCTTTTAAATATAAAGGAGCAGCCGCAATTAAAGTCCTATCTCGCCACACAATCAAGTGATTTGGCAACCAACCAACATTAGCTGTGACACTGTGGGATGTTTCCAAATTGTGTAACCAATCCCACTCTAAAAAAGGAGTTTTTAAGGGCATTGCTAAAGCATCCCAAGCCGATTGGGGAACATCGGCGATTGTGTGCGTCCAAACAAGAGAATATTGGGGTTTGTGTTCTTTGATCATTGTGTATTTGTCCAACAATTTTTAGTTTACTTCTGATTTATTGTGGGGTGCCCCTACTAATTCTGGGGCGCAGGCCCTGCGCCCCTACTAATTATCCTATAGTGTAAAAATACTTCTTGCTCAACGGTGGATACTTCTAATAATTGTAACTTAGGGGCAAGATCGGATAAAAATCCTGTTCCCTCCACAGGGGAAGGGGCAATACTACCACCTAAAATCAGGGGACAAATAGTCAGCCAGATTTCATCAATTAAATCAGATTTCAGGAAATATGCCACTAATTCTCCTCCTCCCAAAATAGCCAAACGGGTAATTTCTAAACTTGCCAAATATTTTAAAGCTGCCAAAATGTCAATTTCTTTTTCAGGAGTTTCAAATACTAAAACTTGCTCAAATTCTGATCTTCCTTGCCAAAAATAAGCTCCCAGAGATGTTGTGAGTAACCACCTTTTCACAGGTTGTTGAAAAAATTTAATGTCCGGATTCAGGTTGCCTGAACGGGAAATCACTATATGAACTGGCTGGGGGTGCTGATTTGCTATTTTTCTTTGTTGCAAGAGTATTGTCTTTGATATGGTCATTGTTGTACCGTAGGCACGAAGAGTACCAGCGCCAAATAAAACGGCATCAGATGCAGCAATTTGTTTCTCCAGATGTATTTTATCAGCCACTGAGCCAAAACGAGCAGGCGATCGCCTAAAATCTGCTATTTTGCCATCAACACTCATGGCTAAAACTACTGTGGTATGAGGACGATGTTTCATTATAGGGTTGCTTTTGTATTTTTTGTGAGGCTATAGATTTTTGAAAAATCTATAGCTATAAGATCATGTTGAAGAATTTTACACCATTAATATTAATATGCAACAGCAGGCACTATTTAACATACATTTTATGAATTTTGGGATATTATGTTTATTCTTCTACCAGATTAATAACTCTATACGCTAATAATTAGCGAGAGGGGTTTAAATTTTTAATTCTTACCTGTTATCTCTTTTTTAACATAGAAATTTAAATTAATAGTCAATTTATCATCAACTAATAAAATGTCTCCTTTAGCTAATGAAATTTCATATCTTTGTTATTGTAGTTTAAAGATGCGAAGTGAGACAAATAATGGCTAAATCTCGTCAATCGTCATTTCGGCAAATTTTAGTAACAAGAATACTGCTAGTATTTGTCCCAGTTTTATTAGTAGGAGAAATGGTCGCGCTGAATAAAGCTCGTTCTAGTTTGTTAAATACGGCGCGACAAAATTTAACGGAAAGTGCAGTTAACAAAGGAGAAAAAATTAGTGATGATATTGCAGCTTTACGCTCCAATTTAATTACAGCCAGTCAAACAAAAGTAATTCAGTCTGGTTCACCTATCCAAATTGAACAATTTCTTAAACAGCTAAAAAAACAATTACCAACCCAAATTGATTGTCTCCAATTCACCAGAATTAAAAAAGGTGAAATAATCGCCAGTAGTTGTGGTTTTCAAGAAATTACTCCACCAGGTTTATCTCCTGACAATAATGATGTTGATATTCAATTTATATTACCATCTCAATCTGGAAAAACTGGTAAAAGAGACAAACAAAATCAACTCCAGTTATTTTTATCAATTCCTGTTTCTAATCAACGTGGTAATTTAGCTTACCGATTAAGCATTAAAACTACATTGTATCAACAAAATCCTAATCATCCAGGCTCATTAACGGGTTTTTTAGTAGTTATTGCTGAAGATGGTACAGTTTTAGCTCATCCATTATCAGAAAGAATTGGGACTAATATTAAAAATTATTCTGATGCAAAAAGAATACAAGCCATAGTAAAAGATGCTCTGGGTGGAAGTAATAATTCCAGCAATTTATCATTTATAGAAGGACAAGAATTAGTTACAGGTTTTACAGCTACTACTAAACCTATCACCACAAAACCATCACAAAGATGGATTGTTCTAGCAGTTACAACTGTAGAAAATGCCCTATTTGGTTTAGAAGAAATTAAACTAATTCTGATTGTTTTAACAGTTGGTTTAATTGGTGCTAGTTTATTAGCCTCATTTTATTTAGTTCCTTACTTAGCAGGTCCTGTGGAAGAACTCCGGGATTATGCTGTTAATCTTCATAGTCACCACGCAGCACAACCCATTCCCCGCAACTTCAAAATTCGGGAATTTAACCAACTAGCACAAGCATTAGATCAAATGGTAGAAAGACTAAAAGATTGGGCTGAAGAATTGGAAATTGCTTGGAAAGAAGCTAAATCAGCCAACCAGATGAAAAGTCAATTTTTAGCCACAACTTCCCATGAATTAAGAAACCCATTGAATATTATTATTAACTGTGTGCGGTTGGTGCGTGATGATTTATGTGATAATAGAGAAGAAGAATTAGAATTTCTGAAAAAAGCTGATGATACAGCAATTCATTTATTAGGAATAATTAATGATTTACTAGATATTTCTAAAATAGAAGCTGGTAAACTTTCCGTAACTACAGTCCCTTTAGATTTGCGTCAACTATTATTAGAGGTAATTAATTTACAATCAGTTAATGTTCAATATAAAGGACTGCAATTAATTTGTGATATAGGTGATAAACCTATTCCCATAAAATCTGATTCTCTTAAACTTAAACAAGTCCTAATTAATATTATTAGTAATGCTACTAAATTTACTGATGAAGGTAGCATTCAAATTACTACAGATATTAACTTAAATAATCATCAGTCTTACGTTTTAATTTCTGTTAAGGATACAGGAATTGGTATTGATCCTGGAGAGCAAAATAAACTATTTCGTCCCTTTGTCATGGTTGATGGGACAACTACCCGCAAGTTTGAAGGAACGGGATTGGGTTTAGCAATTTCTCGGAATTTAATTGAACTCATGGGTGGTAAAATTACCTTAGAGAGTTTGGGTTTAAATCAAGGAACAACAGTAATTATCAAATTACCTTTGATTGATCTTGCTTTATTACCTAATCCAGAAAGAAAAGATGTTGTCAGTAATGGAGTTAGAAGTCAATCCTTGCGGTAAATATTTGTAGGGTGCGTTAGGCATAGCCGTAACGCACCTTAAACTTGATAGACTACAGACTATATATAGCAATAGTATTTGTAGGGTGCGTTAGGCATAGCCGTAACGCACCTTAAACTTGAGGGACGGTGCGTTACGTTGACACTAACGCACCCTACAGACTTTTAAACTTTAAATTTTCTAAATTGGAGAATGTAAAAATGAAGCGGGTTTTTCCAGGTATTTTTTTCGTGACAACTTTATTACTAGCTCCTGGTTGTTCATCAAATCCTAAATCTCCTGAAGCACAAGTTTCACCTAGTATGATGATGAATCATGATGGAGATTCTATGAATGGACATGAGGGACATTCTATGGAACAGATGAATCATGGGAATAATTCACAAATAACTACCAAGGTTAAATTAACTGCTCCAAAAAGTTTAGCACCAAATCAACCGATTAACTTAGTTATTAATATTCAGGATGCTACTGGAAAATCTGTCAATAAATTTGACATTTTCCAGGAAAAAATCATGCACTTAATTGTTGTTGATGATGATTTACGATCTTTTGCTCATATTCATCCAGAATACAAAGAAAATGGCCGCTTTGAAGTAACTGCAAATTTTCCAGAATCAGGTAATTATACGCTTTTCAGTGATTATAAACCCGCTGGAGATAAGGAAATTGTTTCATTAATGAATATTACAATTCCTGGTTCAGTTCCCTTACCAAAAAGTCTGGAAAAGTTTATTAAAACTAAAACTATCTCAGATACCAAAGTCAATCTGAATATTTCTGAAAAAAATATTAAAGCTGGTCAAGAAGTAACTTTAAATTTTGATTTAAAAGACAATAAAAATCAACCAATTAAAGATTTACTATCCTATTTGGGAGAAAAAGGACATTTAGTAATTATCAAAAGCTCTTCTCCCCTGACAACATCTGATTATATCCACGCTCACGCCCTGAAAAATACAACAGATGGAAAAATCGAATTTCATACAAAATTCCCCAAATCAGGAACATATAAAATGTGGATGCAATTCAACCGCAATGGGCAAATTAAAACCGCAGATTTTTGGGTAAATGTAGAATAAAAAATCGTAGGTTGGGTCAAGCAACCGTCAGGGAATCAATTTTCAGTCTCATAATGAACCAAAGTCTGCCCAAGCCGACTATGTTTGTTATGATGCTCCTCTAAAATTTTATCCTTAGTCAGCTTTAGCTTACTTTTGCTATTAGCCTTGTGAATTCATTCTGAGGCGGACTATGTTTGCTATTAGCCTCAGATAACCGCCAGGGAATGAATTCCCAGTCTAATAACAAAAGTCGGCTCAAGCCGACTATGTTTGTTATGATGCTCTCCCAAAATTTATCCTTAGTCAGCTTTAGCTTACTTTTGATATTAGCCTTGTGAATTCATTCTCAGGCGGACTATGTTTGCTATTAGCCTCAAAATCCATTCTGAGGCGGACTCAGACGCAAGGAAACCCAACATTCATACATTTGGCGTTGGGTTTTGTTCCTTAATCAAACCTTAAAAAGGTGGTAATTCCTTGAGAATCGTAAATCGAATATGGTTAATAGCCAAGTCACCCAGTGAGATCTCTTCTTTAGTTAAGCGGATTCCATCTCTGCTGAGAGTTTCAAAGGTTATACCTTTACCAATTTCGATATGATACCAACATAATCCCATAAAGAACCGTGTAGGATATGGACCACCTTCTTCAAGATCATCAGGATTAGATTCCATTGGTAACCAACCAATTCCAGGAATATAAAATTCTAACCAAACATGATTAAAATCGGGTTGGAGCGGAACTCCCTGGTGTTCGGCATAAACTGGACATTTATATCTACCGACAGTGCGACAAGGAATACCATTAAGGCGACAGAGTGCCAGTAATACACCTACATATTCGCCACAAGAACCTGTACCCCGCTCTAAAGCTATATCGGGTGAATCAATATGGGGCTTGATGGCATAAGATAATTGATCGTAGACGTAGTTGCGGATACTGTACATTTTCCGTAACAGGTTAGTTTCCGAACCAACTGCTGTGCGGGCTGCACGGGTAACAATATCAGTATCCATTGCTAAATCATCATCATCCACCAGATAGCGGGTTTTTAATTCTGGTGACAGTTCTGGTACATTTTCCACGTCTTTGGGCGTGATGCGATGTTTAATACCGCGTATTTCTACCAATGCCTTCCAGCCAAATATATGACGTTCACCAGGGGCAAGAGTATCAAATTTAAAGACGGCTACCCGTTGTCCGTCAATGATTTCTTCTGTGAAAGGTAAACCAATGGGTTCAACTTGTTTGACTTTTTGCCGTTCTGTTTCCGAAGGTAGGGCAATACGCCATTCTATATTGGCTAAATAAACTTGATCAAGGGGGGAAATTTCCTCAAGATAGGACATTTCCACCAAATAGCCATTAGAGAGGGCGTAGCGTTTATCTTCTTGGTAATGATATTGTAAAGAATGAATAAAGGTGCGATCGCGGTACGTTAATTCAAAACAGGGATCAGCGTTGGGATTATCCCGGATATAAGGTTCCTCGCTGGAGTACGCAACATAAATCCGATCTTTACCTGTATCATCCTGTCCATGAACGGCGATACCTGTAGGAGAATCAAAAGGAGTGAGAACGCTAAAGCGAACTTCTCCAGTAGCCCTATCCATAGAATAAACTGTTTGTTCCGTGCGATCGCATACCCATAAAGTATATTTGCTAACCGCCAAATTTTCTATACCCACACCAGGAGCATAAAATTTGGTAATCTCTTTGCGGGTATTACGGTCAAAAATCAAAATATAGCCAAGTTTTTGACAACTGACATAAACGGTAGATTCCCAAACAGCAACGCCATCAGCCGGATATGGTAAGGTCACAAAATGCTCTAAACCTAAAGATGCCAGTTTGCACAAATAGACACTATTACCACGAGTTACCCAGAGATTATCCTCCCACACAGCTAACCCGGTGACTTCTTCAAATTCTCGGACTTGGTGGGGATTAATAATTTTGCTGTTATCGGTAAGGGGGTCAATTTCTAATAGATGACCTTTGACCGTATCAATGGCAATAAGTCTATCTTCAATGAAAGCAATACCGTACAGGGTAGCAGCAGTCAATGGTCTGATTATTTTTTGCCCAAACATCTGGTTCACCGTCAAACTGGGTAGTGAAAAACTCATATTATTGAGCATATTAGTCATGAATCATTATTTATTAACGTGAAACAGTCTAAACTATGATTTGTGTGATTAATGTGATTTAGATGATTAATTAACCTGTTTAGACAATTAATTACAAAAATCAAACAGAAGTCTGAACTATGATTTGTGTGATTGATGTGATTTAGATGATTAGTTGATTTACTTAGACAATTAATTACAAAAATCAAACAGAAGTCTGAACTATGATTTGTGTGATTGATGTGATTTAGATGATTAATTAACCTGTTTAGACAATTAATCACAAAAATCAAACAGAACTCTGAACTATGATTTGTGTGATTAATGTGATTTAGATGATTACAAGAATCACAAAAATCCTAAAAATTACAGTTCAGACGATGATTAATGTGGTTAGACAATTAATCACAAAAATCCTAAAAATTACAGTTCAGACGATGATTAATTTGTTTAGACAATTAATCACAAAAATCACAAAAATCCTCAAAATCACAGTTCAGACGCTGATTAATGTGATTGCCATGATTAACAACTGGCAACTGACAACTGACTAATTCCACATTTTTGTCCATCACTAAATTAAGATCAGATTTTGTAACCATTTCCTGTAACCTACACGATGTCTGCTCATTCTTTACCTGAAGCTACCAACCTCTGGCATGGTTTGGAAGTTGATAAAGCTCTAGAAATACTTGATAGTGACGCAAACAGCGGCTTAACCTCCCAAGAAGTTGAACAGCGTCGCCAGAAACATGGACTCAATGAACTCGAAGAACATGGTGGTCGTAGCCCTTGGCAAATTCTGCTAGATCAGTTTACCAATATCATGTTATTGATGCTGATTGCCGTTGCCCTGATTTCTGGCTTGTTGGATTTGGTGGCTTTAACTGGGGGGACACTGAAACCCGGTGAAGTGCCATTTAAAGACACAATTGCCATTATGGCCATAGTCATCCTCAATGGTATTTTGGGTTATGTGCAAGAAAGCCGCGCCGAGAAAGCTTTAGCAGCCTTAAAAAAACTATCTTCGCCTTCAGTTCGAGTCCTTCGTGACGGTAAACTGGGGGATGTAGCGGCTAAGGAACTAGTACCAGGGGATGTGATGCTGCTGGAAGCTGGGGTGCAAATAGCTGCTGATGGTCGCTTAATAGAACAGTCTAATTTACAAGTGCGAGAATCGGCTCTCACAGGTGAAGCCGAAGCTGTTAATAAGCAAGCCATACTCACATTACCAGAAGATGCACCATTAGGCGATCGCCTCAATTCAGTTTTTCAAGGTACAGAAGTTATCCAAGGCCGGGCGAAGGTGCTGGTGACTAACACGGGAATGCGGACGGAATTAGGCAAAATTGCCGCCATGTTGCAATCTGTGGAAAGTGAACCTACACCTTTACAGCAACGCATGACCCAACTGGGTAACGTTCTCGTTACTGGTTCTTTAATTCTTGTAGCCATCGTAATTGGTGGTGGACTTATTCATGATCTAACTAAAGGAATAGGCTGGAAGAATTTACAAGAATTAGTGGAAGTTTCTTTAAGTATGGCGGTGGCGGTCGTTCCTGAAGGTTTACCGGCTGTAATTACTGTGACTCTGGCTTTGGGAACGCAGCGCATGGTCAAGCATAATGCTTTAATTCGCAAACTCCCAGCCGTAGAAACTCTTGGTTCTGTAACTACTATTTGTTCTGATAAAACCGGAACTCTGACTCAAAATAAAATGGTGGTGCAGTCAGTCTACACCAATAATTCTACCTTTCGGGTCACGGGAGAAGGTTATACTCCCATTGGCGATTTTCAGTTAAACGGTGAAAAAGCCAATTTAGAAGAATATCCAGAAATTTCTGCCTTGCTTGTTCCCTGTGCGGTTTGTAATGATGCGGTTCTGCAAAAACAACAAGCAGAATGGGCAATTTTAGGCGACCCCACAGAAGGGGCTTTAGTCACTTTGGCAGGAAAAGCCGGCATTGAACAAGACCAATGGAGTAGTAAATTACCTCGCGTTTCAGAATTTCCCTTTTCCTCAGAACGCAAACGCATGAGTGTGATTTGTCAACTGGAAGCTGTGGCTACTGGTGACTCTTCCTTTGCAGAAATTGACCCAGCCATTGCTGGTTTTGCGGAATCTCATCAAAAATACCTAATGTTTACCAAGGGTTCACCAGAATTAACCTTGGAAAGATGTACAAAAATCCATTTGGGTAATCACGCAGTTCCTATCAACGAAGAACACCGCAGCCAAATTCAGGTAGCTAATGACCAACTAGCGGGTAAGGGTTTGCGGGTATTAGGTTTTGCTTATAAACCTCTATCTGAAGTTCCCCCAGATGGTTCTCATGATACATCGGAAACTGATTTGGTCTGGTTGGGATTGGTGGGAATGTTGGACGCACCTCGTCCAGAGGTGAGGGCGGCTGTGCAAGAATGTCGCCATGCGGGTATTCGTCCGATTATGATTACTGGCGACCATCAATTAACTGCTCAAGCGATCGCTATTGATCTAGGAATTGCTCAAGCAGGTGATAGAGTCCTGACTGGGAAAGAACTGCAATTACTCAGTGACCAGGAATTAGAGGAACAGGTAGATTTAGTGAGTATTTACGCTAGAGTCTCCCCAGAACACAAATTAAGAATCGTTCAAGCATTGCAACGGCGCGGGCGATTTGTGGCGATGACAGGGGATGGTGTCAATGATGCTCCTGCCCTCAAGCAAGCTGATATAGGCATTGCTATGGGCATCACAGGTACAGATGTGAGTAAAGAAGCCAGCGACATGATCCTCCTAGATGACAACTTTGCCACGATAGTTGCAGCAACTAAAGAAGGTAGGGTTGTTTATACCAATATTCGCCGCTTTATTAAATACATCTTGGGCAGTAATATTGGTGAAGTTCTCACCATTGCGGCTGCACCATTGTTAGGTTTGGGAGGCGTTCCCCTGACTCCTTTGCAAATTCTCTGGATGAATTTAGTCACAGACGGTTTACCAGCTTTAGCATTAGCTGTAGAACCACCAGAGCCTGATGTAATGGAGCGTCCCCCCTTCAGTCCCCGTGAAAGCATTTTTGCTAGGGGATTAGGTTCTTACATGATTCGCATTGGGATTGTTTTTGCCATCATTAGTATAATTCTGATGGAATGGGCTTACAAACATTCTCATGCAGTTGGATATCAGGGACATCCAGATACTTGGAAAACAATGGTATTTACTTCTTTGTGTTTAGCACAAATGGGTCATGCGATCGCTATTCGTTCCAATAATAGACTTACCATTGAAATGAATCCTTTATCTAATCCCTTTGTTTTAGGATCTGTTGTTGTCACCACAATTTTGCAGTTGATGTTAATTTACGTTCCACCCCTGCGAGATTTCTTTGGTACTCATGAACTCAGTCTTTCAGAATTAGGAATTTGTATCGGATTTAGTGCTTTAATGTTTGTCTGGATTGAAGGTGAGAAGTTATTCTTCCGCTTTATGGGCAAAAAAACTGTTTAATTGGTAAATTGTCAGAATCAGGACTTGCAAATTAACAGGATTTCAGAGGGAACAGGGAACGGGCAACTTTCTAACAGAAAAAACTCATGTTTAAGTTTAAAAACATGAGATTGAAATAATGACACTGTTTTTTTTCGTGCTACGCATCTTTTAAAAACGTCTTTTTCTTGACTGAAGCTCTAAACTCAGTAAATGAGTGTTTCTTATCTGTTCCGGTGTTCCCTGTTCCCTGCCTTCACAGATAACTTATTCAGCAAACCCTAATTAGGAGATAGATATCATGGGTGAATCCAAACGGAGAAAACAGCAAGATCCCAACTACGGGAAAGTTAAAAATCCTGTCAAAAATCTTATGAAAGTTTTTTGCCCGTTTTTTGAGGATTACGATAATTTATCTCATCTCGATGGTGATAGTATATCGTTGATGATCGCTAAGGAAGGGTACAAAGAAACGGGTTTGAAAGGAATAATTGTCACAGGGTATCTCGCTGAACATTTATTAAAAGACTATCCTCCCGAATCTGAATTAGTCCAAGCTTTCAAACAGCATGGAAATATTTATGCTACTTCCACATTAGCCTTAGCTTATTTGGAGAATGATATAAATAAAGAGGAAAATCTCAGGAATTTTGATACATACGACCCATTAAATGACTTTATATGTATGAAAAGCGATTCTGAAAAGTACCAAGTAAGTTTGGTAACAGGATCTTAAAAAAATTTTCTCATCTCCCGAAAAATTCCCAAAAGAATCCAGGCGACTGGAAGTCACGGCTACACAGGCAAAACCCACCTGCGTGGGTTTTAAATTTCCCTAGTCCGCGTAGGCGGACTTTGTTTGTATAGCCGTGATTTCTAATCGCCAGCTTATTTCTGCAAAATTGGGATGCTCCCAATAGGTTTCTCATCTCAAAGATAACTTATTATAAAAGTCGGGGATTTTGAATCTTCAGCCATTATGTACTTAAAAACTCTACACCTCAAACAATTTCGGAATTACCAAAACCAAAAAGTTGAATTTACCGCTGCTAAAACAATTTTAGTTGGTAATAATGCTCAAGGAAAATCGAACTTGTTAGAGGCTGTGGAGTTATTGGCAACATTGCGATCGCACCGCATGGCACGCGATCGTGATTTAATTAAGGAAGGTGAATCTACAGCCCAAATTAATGCCACCTTAGAACGGATTCATAGTAACAGTGATTTAACTCTCACACTCCGTCGTCAAGCGCGTCGCACCGTCGCTATCAATGGGCAAATAGTCCCCAAACAAATGGACTTTCTCGGTGTTCTCAATGCGGTAGAGTTTTCTAGCTTGGATTTAGACCTAGTGCGTGGTAGCCCGGAAGGTCGTCGTAATTGGCTAGATACACTTTTAATCCAATTAGAACCAGTTTATGCTCACATATTGCACCAGTATCACCAAATTTTACGCCAACGCAATGCTTTTTTAAAACGTTATGTAAATACACAGGAAAAATCTCTACAATCAGAATTAGCTATCTGGGATGCACAATTAGTAACTGCTGGTACAAGGGTAATTATCAGAAGAGATAGAGCTATTAAAAGATTATCCTTGATAGCTTCTGCATGGCACGCTAGTATTAGTGGAGCATCGGAAATACTGGAAATCAATTATGCTCCTAATGTTCCCCTCACAAAAACTTCTCCTCAAGAATTACAAGCAGCTTTTTTTGCTAAACTTCAACAAAGAGGAATTGCAGAATTACATCGAGGCATAACTTTAGTAGGACCCCACCGCGATGAAGTAGAATTAATTATTAATCAAACTCCTGCTCGTCAATATGGTTCTCAAGGTCAGCAAAGAACATTAGTTTTAGCTTTAAAATTAGCAGAATTACAATTAATTGAAGAAGTTATTAATGAACCACCTTTACTATTATTAGATGATGTTTTAGCCGAATTAGATCCATCCCGTCAACATCAATTACTTGATGCTATTCAAGACCGCTTTCAAACCTTGATTACGACTACTCATTTAGGTGCTTTTGATTCTCAATGGCTAAAATCCTCCCAGATTTTATATGTAAATGCCGGAAAAATATCTAAAAATGGTAATGGGTCATGGGTAATTGGTCATGGGTAATAGAAAAATAACTCTTACTATTAACAACAGACAACTAACAATATATGTTAAGTAAAAATGAAATTACATCTTTAGGTGCATCATTAAGAGCAATTGCACCAAAATTACTCAAACAAAGCTTACAAGAAGGTGCAATTAGAATTTGGTTTCAAGGAGGAGAACCTTATTTTGATGTCTTTTTTGAATTAAATAATCATGAAGTAACTTGGTTTCAATTTACATTAAGGGGAAAATCATTATCTTGGTCTAGCAACAAACCCTTATTTAAAACTGGTATTACTAATGAATTAAATATTGATGATGTAAGTTTTTATGCAGCCAGTAAAACCGTTAAAAATGATCATGAATCAGATAGAGAATTTATTGATTTAGTCAAATTAATTCTCCAAACCAGACCAGAAGAAGAAATTTTCGTGAAAGCACTAGCTTTATTTTAAAATTTATTCATAACTAATAACTAATAAAATTTTTCTAATCTTTTAAATATGTGTAGAATAATTACAGTCAAAATAGCACCCATTAATCCTAATTGCCATAAACCACACCCAGCAGCAATTCCCAAAGCAGCAGATACCCAAATCGCTGCTGCGGAAGTCAACCCATGAATTTCCAGTGATTTTGATGATTGAGAGGATTCACGCAAAATTTCCCCAGCCCCCAAAAACCCCACTCCAGCGGCAATACCTTGAACTACACGACTAAGAGAATCAGCACTAAATTCTGTGCCACCTATTTGAATAGTGATTAGACTAAACACAGATGAACCCAAACTTACTAACATATGGGTTCTCAAACCTGCCGGTTTATTTTTTAGTTGTCGTTCTAAGCCAATTATAGCTCCAATCAATGCAGCGAAACACAGACGCATCCCAGTGTTTAACCAGTCACTGCTGGCGACATAATAAAAGTTTATCAATTTCTGATGGTGTTAAATAATTTGACAGCGAAATTTGTGAAATTAGAAATAAAATTGGGCTTACTGTCCATAGTAACTGCTAATATAGTAACAGAGAGTATGTAATAAATATTTATTATTTAATAATCAAGTCAGAATAAATATTGGGAGTAATCTTGTAATCCAACTTTGTGAAATTCATAACCCATATCACTAAGAGGATGTTTTAAAAATAATACATTGTGATTTTTTACCCCCCTTAATCCCCCCTTTTACAAGGGGGAAACCGGAAAATCAAGTTCCCTCCCCTTTACAAGGGGAGGGTTAGGGTGGGGTAAAAAGACTGTCAACTCTGTTCCCTGTTCCCTGTTCCCTGTTCCCTGTTCCCTATTCCCTGCTATAAATTGAGTGGATAAACTCTATTGGCTTGACCAAATCAAATTACAAGACCGCGCTAAGGTTGGCGTTCAGGCGTTTTATTTAAGCAAAATCAAACAAAGTGGCTATCCTGTTCTACCGGGTTTTGTAGTAGAGGCGGATGTTTTGCGGCAATTTTTAGAAACTCTCAATAGTTCGGAGTCGTTAATTGCTGATTTGCCCCATTCTTCTCTACATTTAGATGTGAATAATTGGCGACAACTTCAACAGGTAGCTGGCCGCTTACGTCAGGAAATTATCTCAGCCACTGTGCCACCTCATTGGGTAAGGACAATTTTTCAAGCAGCGAGACAATGGCAAAGAAGCAGTTTAATTTTGCGTCCGAGTCTGGCAATATCAACTAACCAAGAGATGAAAAATATATCTGGGTTATTAGAGTCGGTATATTGTCCTTGCGAAGAGGAGGAAATAGGCAAAGCTTTAAAGTTACTTTGGAGTCAGTTATTCCGGGCTAGAAGTTTACTATATTGGCGGAGTGTGGGTATTAGTCTACCCAAAATTAATTTAGGGGTATTAGTACAACCAGTTAATAATGCGATCGCTTCTGGTATACTTAATACTAAATCATCGGCATGGGATATTGAAGCTACTTGGGGTTTAGGATTAGCAATTACCAACGGTGAAGTATTACCAGATGTTTACTACATAGAATCAAAAACTGGGGTGGTAACAGAACGACAATTGGGTAATAAAATGTTGGCCTATCGTCTTAATCATGGCACTGCTTTTTCTGCCCAACAACTGCAACCAACATTAGATACTAATTTTTTACTAGCTTATCTTCTGGAAGAATCTCAACAACAAGAATATGCTTTACCAGAAGAATATTTACAAGAATTAATTGCTGTGGGAAATCAAATAGTTGATGAACTGGGTGCAAATTTAACGATGAGTTGGACAGTTGCCCAAGAATCTTTGTCCACCAAACTGTATATTACAGAAGTCATTGTTCCCCAACCTGTAAATAAGAATGTCCAATTTATTCAAGGCATTGGGGCAGCCAGAGGCAGAATTATTGCTAATACCTATATTCTTAGTTCATCACAAAAACCAATACAAGTTCCTAAAGGAGTAATTCTCATCGCATCAGTGATTACTCCTGATTGCTTACCTTTACTACAAGGAATTGCTGGCATTATTACCGAACAAGGAGGATTAACTAGCCACGGGGCGATTTTAGCCAGGGAGTTAGGTATTCCTGCGGTTGTGAGTGCTACTGGTGCAACCACTCTTTTAAAAACAGGTGAAAAACTATTACTAGATGGGGATAAGGGGGAAGTCTATCGTCTCACGGGAGATAGAGAAAAGTTTCCTAGTGAGGAGATGGAAGGATTAATTAATCAGGAAAAAATTGTCAATTATCAGCCTACTAATTTACCAATAATTGCAACTAAGTTACTCGTAAATTTAAGCCAATGGCGATTAATTGAACAAGTACAATGTTTGCCTGTTGATGGGGTGGGATTATTACGTTCAGAACTGATGATGTTAAATATTTTGGGGGAAAAACATCCTCAAAAATGGATAATAGAAGGCAAACAGGTGGAATTATTAGAATTATTATCTGAGCAAATTAGGCAGTTTGCTCGCGCTTTTTCGCCTAGACCTATTTTTTATCGCTCTTTAGATTATCTATCATACAATTTACCCTCATTGAGTACAGAGACATCATCAATTCTTGGTGAAAGAGGTGTTTTTAGCTATATGCAAAATCCGGCAGTTTTTGAATTGGAATTACAAGCTTTAGCGATAGTTCAAGCATCTGGTTATAAAAATATTAATTTGTTATTACCTTTTGTTCGCAGTGTTGAAGAATTTATCTTTTGTCGTTATAAAGTTGAGCAAGCTGGGTTACCGCAAATATCCCAGTTTCAATTGTGGATAATGGCAGAAGTTCCGAGTGTATTATTTCTCTTACCTGAATATATTAAAGCTGGTGTAGCTGGTATTTCCATTGGTACAAATGATTTAACTCAATTACTATTAGGAATAGATCGAGAACAGGGAAAACTAGGAACAATATTTGATGAAATTCATCCCGCAGTAATGGGAGCGATCGCTCAATTAATTAAAATGGCTCAAGCTGGTGGTATTCCCTGTTCTATCTGTGGTCAAGCCCCGGTGCTTTATCCAGAAATAATTGATCAATTAATTGCATGGGGGATCACTTCTATTTCTGTAGAACCAGAAGCTGTAGAAAGAACTTATCAAGCGATCGCTCGTGCTGAACAACGGTTAATCTTAGCAGCAGCACGGCGACAACTTAACAATTAAACAATTAATATCGGCAAATAGCCGCTACTTTAACTCCACTAGGCATTGCGTCTGGTTCAAGAGTATAAACTTTACCACCATTTAAAATGGTATGAATCACCGCAAAATCTAACATATCTTCATCATCTGGTTCTGCTTCTGGATGTAACTCAACTGTAGAGTTCTCTAAATCAAATTTACCCCAAATATGTTGTTTTATAGGCACAAATAAAGTATCAATCCTTTGATAATAAGCATCTGGAATAATTGCTTTGATATCATTGGTAATCTTGCTACTTTCTTCCCCAGCCAATTGCAAATAAACAGCCATTAAATCTTGATATTCTTGTTGAAATAAAGGGGCAACAATTTCCCAAGCTGCATGATTTAACTCTTCCATTTTTAGTGTTTCTGCATTGCCAGAAATACCAGTTTCTTGTAAATATGGATAAGTATTAGCCTGGCGGTAAATTGGTAATAAATATTCCACTCCTGCTAATATTAAAGGTGCTTTTTCACCTCGCAATTTTTCACGTAATGCACCATCAACAGCATAACAAAATTGTAAAATATCTTCTTCATGTTTCTCCCGATCTGGACTACCCTGTCCATGCACAGAACCAGGATGTTGAGCAGCGGAAGTTGCACCTCTAGCTATGCCAATTCGGTGTTGTACGCCTTTTTGAAATTCATCTTCTAGGAGAATTTCAGCCAGATTATGAGGCATATTTTCTACTTCTACCTCATTAAGTTTGTAGCGCGTACCTGAGTAAAATTTTACATTTTTTTGACTTAAAGCCAAAATGTAAAATTTTCCATCATTATTAATCAGATTTAGTAAGGGTTTGATGTGAAAATTCTTGCCAACAACCACTAATTGGGGAAAAGAAATTGGTAAACAATAGTAACGAAATAAATTTGGGGAAATAAAAATTACTAATCCCTGAACCTGATTTTCCCAGAAATCAGTCTTGTCTAATTCCATGACTGGTTGCAGCAAATTTACAACCTCAGCATGGCGTAAACCCAGTTCATCTAAGCGACTTTCAGCTTCTCGAATTAAATTTTTAAACCGAATCGGATTTTGCCGAGTATCTCCCCCTATTTTTTCCATAGGTAGATACAGAGAAACGCATGGATACTCAGAATTTTGGACTAAATTTTTAAGTTCATCAAGAGCAAATATAGTCATATATTTTATCTTCGCTGTGGATAAAAAGTAAGTAGGGTGGGCATTGCCCACCAAAATCCCATCCAGTTCAATTAACGAAATCTCTGAAAAAACCTTAACTGAACCGTATTACCCCAAAACTTATCTACGGTGGGCATTGCCCACCCTACGAATTTTTTCAAAAATCAAATAGGATTCCTATAGATTCAATTCAACTCTGAATATGGCAATTCTGCATCTTTCTTTTGACAAGAAATTACCCGCTTTCTATTCCTTTTTATAGATAGAATCATAAACTGGGGTAAAAATCGTCATAAATACTTTTGCCATTTCCCATTTCCTTCAAAGTAAAAATTATGGCGTTTTCAAAACACTGGGAATTGTGGCTAAGATGCGTTTGGCAATTTCTGCTGGTGTTTCGGCGGCGCTAATAGTAATATGTAAGTCAGCTTGGGAGTACATCGGTTGACGTTGTTCTAAAAGCGATCGCAATTTACTTTCAGGATCATCTTGCAAAAGCGGTCTTGTATCATCTTCCACTAACCGCTGTAATATTATTTGTACTGGAACATCCAACCAAACTATTAAACCATGGTGGAGATAACTCCAATTATGCTGCTGCATAATTATACCCCCACCAGTAGCTATCACCAATTTAGTATAGGCACAAACTTGAGCTAAGACATCACTTTCCAATTGCCGAAACTCCGCTTCACCATTTTCGGTAAATATTTCATTAATGGATTTACCTGCCGCTTTGACTATGACTTCATCTGTATCTACAAATCTATAACCAATTTCCTCTGCTAGTAACTTTCCTACTGTTGTCTTTCCAACTCCCATCATGCCAACTAAATAGAGGTTAACGCCTTTTAATACATTAATCACCAGTATTTTTCTCCTGCAAAATTATTAATTATTATCTCAGTTTAAATTAGCGTTGCTGTGGTTTATTGTCGTCATCATCCTCAAAATCATCATCTTCAAAAAAATCCCAGTCATCATCATCCGTTGCTTGATTTTTGCCTGATTTTGGGGAAGGAGGAATAATTACCCGGTAATCAGCATCATAAACAGATTCAGTTTTACCCACAGCAGTATTTTTCGGTTCTTGGGAACTGTAGGAATAAACCGAACTACTGCGGGAACTAGAACTTTGTTGACTTGGAGAAGTTTCTTCTACTGATTCGGAATTTTCCTCATCATTCCAATCATCTTGATGCCGATTTGTGTCCCAATCATCAAATTCATCATCAACTTGATTAACAGGGGGTGGAGGACTTTTAGGAGGTGGAGTATTTTGTCTGACACGGGGTGGAGTCGGAATTGATTTGGGTATCGGTTGTTGTTCTTGTAAACTTAAGGAAGTAGCAAATTTTAACAAACTGGTAATAATTAGAGATGTAAAAATACCAGCAGTAATACTCAATAAAATCCACAATGCTAATGGTAAGGGTAAAGTCCGCATTCCCACAAATACTATTGGCAATGAGGGTGACAAATTTTGGACTAATAATAATATTAGCCCTAGCACTACTGTTAGTAATATAATTAGGCGAGCTATATCCATAACCGGTTAAGAATTCAAAATGCAAATGCTGCAAGGCAGAATTAAAAATTAACAAAAAGCTGGTTTACTCTGCTTTTTTTAATTTTTAAGGGTTTGTTTATCTACTCCCTTCCCACTAGAAAAATATAGATTAAATGAACCACGAAGGTACGAAGAACACGAAGGAAGAAAGAAGATGGAAGAAAGAAGATGGAAGAAAGAAGATGGATAATTTTATCCTGGAAAGGGAGTAGTAACTGAAGATCCTAGCAAAATAACAAGTTCTAAAATTAACAATTAAAGACTTAATTATTCCATTTTTAATTTTTAATTGCTAATTTTTAATTTCTCAAAGATGACCTTGCCATCGTTCAATTGGTATACAATCAATATCCAGTTGATCCAGAGCGCGAGCAACAACAAAATCAACTAAATCCTCAATGCTTTGAGGGTTGTGATACCAAGCAGGAATCGCGGGAACAATTCTCACGCCAGTTTCTGCTAAGGTTGTTAAATTCCGCAGGTGAATTAAACTAAAAGGAGTTTCTCTGGGGACAATTACCAGTTTCCGTCCTTCCTTAATTTGTACATCTGCGGCTCGTTCTAGTAAGTCGGAACTCAGCCCCCCAGCGAGTTTTGCAACTGTACTCATACTACAAGGGATAATAATCATCCCCAAAGTGCGGAAAGAACCGCTGGCAATACCAGCACCAACATCACTCCAAGGATGACAGCGAAGTTTACCTTGGGAAGGAACTCCCGCTTGTTCTCGCCAAAATTGCTCTTGTTTATCTGGTTCTCCTGGCATTCGGATTTCTTGTTCTGCTTGCCAAACCGTGTAAGTTGATTTAGAGGCTACCAGTTCAATTTGATATTCTGCTGCCAAGAGGAATTTAAGAGCGCGAACTGCGTAAATTAGACCAGATGCACCTGTTACGCCCAGGATTAAAGGTTTGTTGTTATTAGTCATTGGTCATTGGTCATTGGTCATTGGTCATTGGTCATTAGTTATTAGTTATTAGTTATTAGTCATTAGTCAGTGGTTTACAGCAACGAACAACTGACTAATGACTATTCTTCATGATATGGTTCTCGGTCAAAAGATATAGCTGATGTCTCCGACTCCCGAAAAGATACGCCACGCAAGCTATCGGTTTTATTGGGTGAATAAATGTCTTCTGTCTTGTGCATTTAATCTCATAAAATTGTAGTTTTTCGTAGTCAAACGTAGCTATATCCGTCACTACAATGAATCTTAGTAATATCTTTCATTGTTGAAAATTCAACTCTAAAACCATTGATAACAATCTCACATCCGTTTTTTGTGGGAGTTTTAACACGACTTACATACTTTCCAGAAATTATGTTTTTACGATCTTTGTGCAAAGTAGCCTTAACAAAATCTCCTGTAGAAACATGAGTGAATATTTTTTTAGGC
>JAKOGY010000280.1 GCA_028658405.1 Dolichospermum sp. ST_sed8
ACAAGGTCAATCAGAGAGCGAACTATAAGCAATTGACGTTGTTTGACCTTGGTTAACTACGTTATTTGTGTATCCCTAATTGTGTCAAGTTGGGTAAAAAACAGGAACATTGATCAGGTTTTGCTTTTGGGCTAGATTCAGTTCTCGCCCAGCTTGATTCTTTTTAGTCTGTTCGTAGAATCTGAGTGGGCTTGGTTCCCAGAAAGTAAGTAATGAGACAGAATTAATTACACAACTGATTTTTCTGTTCCCCGTTCCCTGTTCCCTGTTCCCTCCCTTAACGAGTGAATTTAATTTTGTCCGACTACTTATCAAGTTGCTTTTGTCAGTAACCAAATTAATATCAATGTATGTTGTTACTGCAATTTAGTACATCTCATTATTGTCGCAAAGCCAGATTGGCATTGGGTTATAAAGGAATTAGTTATCAAACCGAAAATCTAACTCCAGGGCTGCATATTTTGAAGGTAAAGCCCTTAACTGGGTTAACAACATTACCTGTTCTATTACCCGAAATTGTTGGACAACCTCAAGCTGTTGCTGACTCTACGGAAATTTTCAAATTTTTAGAAAGCTATCAACCCGAACCTGCTTTATTTTTACCCAATTTAGAGCAGCAAACTCAGGCAGCGATGTTAGAAGATTGGTTAGATGAAAGTATAGGCCCGGCTACAAGGTTTGTATATTATCAATTTCGGGCTGGTGAAGGTAAAGCAATTGACTCATCATTATTTAGCCAAATGGTGATTAAAGTCGTTAGACAACAATATGGAATTAATGATACTACCGTTGAGTTAGCGCGAAAAAGACTCGCTAATGCTTTGTTAGTATTATCAATATATTGGCAAAAAAGTGACTATTTAGTTGGTAGCCGCTTGAGTGTAGCTGATATTGCAGCAGCGGCTTTGTTGAGTCCTTTGGCACTAATTCCTGATTATCGTCAGCAATATCCACAGGTGTTTGAACGGATTATCAATATCCATCAGCTATGCGCTGAACCATTACCACCAGGAATTTAGAATTTAGAATTTAGAATTAAAAAAACAGGACTAATGAAACGGATACTGCTGATTATTTTGAGTATTACCACTAGCATTTTAGTGGGGTTAAGTGGTCAAAGTGGTAGAGCAGTGACGGCATTACCAGTACAAACAGATGTACCAGAGGAGATATTGCGGACAGAGATTATTCTAACAGCGCGATCGCCTATTGATGGTAAAGTTCTCACACCCGCAGAATATGCCGAATTGCAAGCACAAATACAAATAAGTCCACCTCCACGCCTAAGCTCTGGTATCCGCGATAAAATATTCTTGCTGGAACTACGCAAAACATTGTTACAACTTTTCCCCTTCCTTCCTATTTAGTTAGTTGTCAGTTGTTCAGGAGAAGGTGGCGACAAAGATGCAAGAATATGAATAGATAAAAAGTAGATTTAGTCAATCACCATATATCACATAGGTAGCTTCATGTCCATAACCACGGTCGCCCCTGAACAGGTTAATCGCATCATTCACAATCAACATCACGATCCGTTTGAAATTCTGGGTTCTCATCTGATCGAGCAAAATGGCAAAACTGTTTGGGCAGTGCGAGCCTATCTACCAAATGCGAGTGCTGCATGGGTAGTAGTTCCAGAGGAACGGAAAGAATACCCAATGGACACAGTGCATGATCCGCATTTTTTTGAATGCACCATTGAAACCGCAGAACTGCAAAACTATCAGTTACGCATTAAAGAAGGGGAACATGAGCGGGTGGTTAATGATCCCTACGCGTTCCGTTCTGCCCATTTAACAGAATTTGATCTACATTTATTTAGTGAAGGCAACCATCACCGCATTTACGAGAAATTAGGAGCGCACCCCACAGAAGTAGATGGTGTCAAAGGTGTTTATTTTGCCGTTTGGGCCCCCAATGCCAGAAACGTTTCCTTATTGGGAGATTTTAACCTGTGGGATGGACGCAAACACCAGATGCGGAAAGGACACACAGGAGTTTGGGAATTATTTATTCCGGAAATAGGTGTAGGAGAACATTACAAATACGAAATCAAAAATATTGAAGGGCATATTTATGAAAAATCTGACCCTTACGGTTTCCAGCAAGAACCACGTCCCAAAACAGCATCTATAGTTACCGACTTAAATTCCTACAGATGGAATGACGCAGACTGGATGGAAAAGCGGAGACACAGTGATCCTCTCAGCCAACCCATCTCCGTGTATGAAGTGCATTTAGGCTCTTGGTTACACGCTGCTACTTCTGAACCTGCTAAATTACCCAATGGGGAAACTGAAGCTGTAGTTGTGGTTTCCGAACTCAAAACCGGCGCTCGGTTTCTCACTTACCGGGAATTAGCAGATAAACTCATTCCCTATGTCAAGAAATTAGGATATACCCATTTAGAACTTTTACCAATTGCGGAACATCCCTATGATGGTTCTTGGGGTTATCAAGTAACCGGTTACTATGCTCCTACTTCTCGCTTTGGCACTCCCGAAGATTTCATGTATTTTGTGGACGAATGCCATAAAAACGACATTGGCGTAATTGTAGACTGGGTTCCTGGTCACTTCCCTAAAGATGGTCACGGTTTAGCATTCTTTGATGGTAGTCACTTGTATGAACACTCTGACTCCCGCAAAGGTGAACATAAGGAATGGGGGACTTTAGTATTTAACTACAATCGCCATGAAGTCCGTAATTTCTTGGTAGCCAATGCCCTGTTCTGGTTCGATAAATACCACATTGACGGAATTCGTGTTGATGCGGTTGCTTCCATGATCTACCTTGACTATTGCCGGGAAGCAGGAGAATGGTTGCCTAATGAATATGGTGGTAGAGAAAATTTAGAAGCAGCGGATTTTTTACGTCAAGTTAATAGCTTGTTATTTAGTTATTTCCCAGGTGTGCTTTCCATTGCAGAAGAGTCCACATCTTGGCCAATGGTATCTTGGCCTACCTACACAGGCGGATTGGGTTTTAACTTAAAATGGAATATGGGGTGGATGCACGATATGCTGGACTACTTCAGCATGGACCCTTGGTTTCGTCAGTTCCATCAAAACAATATCACTTTTAGTATGTGGTACAACCACAGTGAAAACTTCATGTTAGCTCTGTCTCATGATGAAATAGTCCATGGGAAGAGTAATATGATCGGCAAAATGCCGGGTGATGAATGGCAGAAGTTAGCTAATATCCGTTGTTTGTTTGCTTATATGTTCGCCCATCCTGGCAAGAAAACCATGTTTATGAGCATGGAATTTGGGCAGTGGAGTGAGTGGAATGCTTGGGCTGATTTGGAATGGCATCTATTACAGTTTGAACCACACCGACAGTTAAAAGATTTTTTCCAATCTCTCAACCATTTTTACCGTTCTGAACCAGCTTTATATACTCAAGATTTTGACCAAGCTGGGTTTGAGTGGATTGACTGCACTGATAACCGCCATAGTGTAGCTTCTTTTGTCCGTCGTGACAAAAATTCTGATGAGTTTATTGTCGTGGTTTGTAACTTTACCCCTCAACCCCATTCTCATTATCGCATTGGTGTGCCAGAAAAGGGCTTTTATACTGAGATATTCAATAGTGATGCCCGTCAGTATGGCGGTAGTAATATGGGCAATTTAGGCGGTAAGTGGACTGATGATT
Organism: Dolichospermum sp. ST_sed8; assembly: GCA_028658405.1. Classification (GTDB taxonomy): domain Bacteria; phylum Cyanobacteriota; class Cyanobacteriia; order Cyanobacteriales; family Nostocaceae; genus Dolichospermum. The sequence goes on from JAKOGY010000280.1 coordinate 3,658, forward strand.
GGTCTTTACACAATCGTCCTTATTCCTTGGATTTGTGTTTACCTCCTTTGGGTGTGTTAATGCTCAAGTTGGATAAACAAAAGTCTGCACAGGTGATGGAATAGGCTAAAAAGCACCTAATTTAAATATTCGGGCGGGCAAGATGCCCACCCCACAATATTTAGACTCCTAACGGGTTATACAATTTAAATGCTCAATAGCTTAATAGTTTAGGGTAGGCGGGTGTGGAAGTCAACGGATAAGTAGGGGCGTATTGCAATACGCCCCTACTTAATTTGACACCAATGAGCATTGCTAAACCCCTACCTAAATATTTGTATCATCATTAAAGTAAATCAGTATTATCTATTAAATTCATTACTAAAAATTACTATGGTTGCAAATACAGAAAATTCTCAAAATCAAGACTTAATTGGTTTTATTTGGAGTGTTGCTGACAAACTCCGAGGTCCTTATCGTCCTCATCAATATCGTCGGGTAATGTTGCCTTTGATTGTATTGCGTCGTTTGGATGCGGTTTTAGAACCGACTAAGAAGGCTGTACTTGAGGCAAGAACAAAATATGAGGCCATGGGTTTAAAGGGTGATGCCTTTGAGAAAGCGATCGCTAAAGTTGCTATTGGCGGAGAGCGCACACAGCCGTTATATAATCTGAGTGAGTTTACTTTTCCCAAATTATTAGATGATGCTGATGGTATTGCTAGTAATTTAATCAAGTATATCAATAGTTTCTCCCCTAAAGCTAGGGATATTTTTGAGAAGTTTGAATTTGAAAGCGAGATTCAAAAACTTGATGAAAATAATCGTTTATATCTAATTATCAAAGAATTTTGTAAACCAGAATTGGATTTATCTCCTGCCAAAATTTCTAACCTGCAAATGGGTTATCTATTTGAGGAGTTAGTCAGAAAATTTAATGAACAGGCTAACGAAGAAGCCGGAGATCACTTTACACCCCGTGAGGTAATTAAACTCATGGTAAATCTGGTTTTTTGCGAAGAAAAAGATATCTTTAAACAAGGGATTTACCGGACAGTATATGACCCCACAGCCGGAACAGGGGGGATGTTATCAGTGGCAGAGGAATATATTAAAAAGCAAAATCCTGAAGCCAATTTAGGGTTATTTGGTCAAGAATATAATTCTGAATCCTATGCTATTTGTTGTTCTGATTTATTGATTAAAGATGAACCGATTAACAATCTTGTTTATGGTGATACTTTAGGAGTTAAAAACGCCAAAAGTAAAAGTAATAATTTTTTACCCCATGATGGTCATCCTGGTAAACAATTTCATTATATGTTTGCAAATCCGCCTTTTGGGGTAGAGTGGAAACCGGAAGAAGATTTTGTTAAAGATGAGTATGAAAGTTTAGGATTTAATGGCAGATTTGGCGCAGGTTTACCACGCATTAATGATGGTTCATTGTTGTTTCTCCAACATAAGATATCAAAAATGCACCCTTCCCCAGAAAATGGTGGTGATGGTTCACGTATTGCGATAGTGTTTAATGGTTCTCCTTTGTTTACAGGAGATGCAGGAAGTGGAGAAAGTAATATTCGCCGTTGGATAATTGAAAATGATTGGTTAGATGCTGTGGTAGCATTACCAGATCAGATGTTTTATAACACGGGAATTTTTACTTATATTTGGTTGGTAACGAATAAAAAAGCAGATCATCGCCAAGGTAAAGTACAGCTTATTGATGCTACTCATCATTATCAGAAAATGAAAAAAAGTCTCGGTAATAAACGTAATGAATTATCAGATGCACATATTATCGAACTGGTGAGACTTTATGGAGATTGTGAGCAAAATGGTATTAGTGAAGTGCAAAGGGATGGACAGACCCAAAAGCCGATTTGTTCTAAGATTTTTAATAATCGGGAATTTGGGTTTTTAAAGATTACTATAGAACGTCCATTAAGGTTGAATTTTCAAGGGAATGAAGAGCGTTTGGCGCGGTTGTGGGAACAAACAGCATTTCAGAATTTAGCAACTACTAAAAAGCGGAAGGATGAAAAAGTTCAACAATTAGAAATTTTAGCAGGTGAAAATATTCAAAGTCTGATTTTAGATGCTTTGCAGAAATTAGATGGAAATAAACTTTATCTGTGCCGGAATGAGTTTGAAAAAGACTTGAATCGGGTTTTAAAGAATGCAGGATTAAATTTAAAAGCACCTGTAAAAAAAGCGATTTTAGCCGCATTGGGAGAAGCAGATCCAGACGCGGAAATTTGTAAAGATAGTAAGGGGAATCCTGAAGCAGATAGTAATTTACGAGATACTGAAATTGTCCCTTTACCGGATGATATTGCTTTACCTTTACCCTTGGGATATGACAAAGATGGGAGTGCAGATGAGTTGATTAAGTTGGTAAAGAGGCATTGTGAAGAGTATTTAAAAAAGGAAGTTTTACCTCATGTACCAGATGCTTGGATTGATTTTGATAAGACTAAGGTAGGATATGAAATTCCGTTAAATCGGCATTTTTATATATATCAGCCTCCTCGGGCTTTGGATGCAATTGAGGACGATATTAAATCATTAGAATCCGATATTATGGCGATGTTGGGGGAAGTTGTTTAAGAGCGTGTTTGATAACTTGCGTGGCGTAGCCATAAAGTCATAATTGATGTATCAAATATATTTTTACCCCACCCTAACCCTCCCCTTGTAAAGGGGAGGGAAATTGATTTTCCAGTTTCCCCCCTTTACAAGACTACGGTGTACACACATCTCTAGACAGGATGTTAAACGTTATCTGATCCCCCTAAATCCCCCTTAAAAAGGGGGACTTTGAAGAATTTAGCCCCCCTTTTTAAGGCTACGGTGTACACACATCTCTAGACAGGATGCTAAACGTTATCC
>JAKOGY010000281.1 GCA_028658405.1 Dolichospermum sp. ST_sed8
ATCGCTAATCCCAAATCCCCAAACGACCATTTTTCGTTGTGTGACAGTTTAGGGTGCGGAAGATGGGTTTTATCATCAAGTTTTTGGAGTTTCCTGAATTTCGGGGTTAGATTCAGTTTGAATTTCGGCTTGAGGAATGGTTGTAGGAATCGAACTAGGTTGAATTTCGGCTTGAGGAATGGTTGTAGGAGTCAGACTAGGTTGAATTTCTGCTTGAGGAATGGTTGTAGGAATCGAAATAGGTTGAATTTCTGCTTGAGGAATGGTTGTAGGAGTCAGACTAGGTTGAATTTCGGCTTGAGGAATGGTTGTAGGAATCGGACTAGGTTGAATTTCTGTTTGAGGACTCGGTTGGGGTGTCGGGTTTTTCTGAGGCTGGCTGAAAAGAAAAATTACCACTAATAGTACCGAACCAATTATGAACACTATCGCCAAAATCATGTAAGTAGTCGGATAAGTCGTCGGATATTTTTTTTTGCACTCTTTCCAACCTTCAGACTCGACACGATCTGATATACCCCGCCATACAACAGGCTCAAGAACATCTTCAGCTATATTTTCTGCAACAACTACCAATAGTTCAATCCCACTTGGTAACTGGGTTGTTTCAAGTTCTCCAGCGAGTTCCTTTATCCACTTCTGGGCAGTTTTTTGGAAAATTTCCTTTTTTTCAGGAGATTTTGAATGTTTATTCAGTACATCACAAGCTAATTTTCTTGTTTTATCTGCATTATCTAGATTCTTAGACTTTTGATTCTGAATATATTCGAGAAGCTGAGATTCTTCAACTTTAAAACCATGCTCATTATCCTGATCCCATTTCACAAAAGAGTCAAGTTTTTCTGCAAATTTTTCCCAGTCTTTTAAAGCCTCACTAGCTAACATTTGTAAAAGTAAATTATCCTTTTCATCTTCACTTACTAAGGCTAGAGAGTTGTATACAGGACGACCATACTGGAACGAACGTTCTTTTGTTCTCAGCCAGTAAATCAACAGCATTAAATCTCTTTCGTCCAGATGGTGAACAAATAAATGTTCTTGTAAAACACCATAAAAATCCTAAGTATGCTCTATGAACAAAATGTGCTGCATCGACAAAAAACACTGCTTTTTCTCCCTTAATTGCCTCTTTTAACAAGGGTTCTAGCTTTTCTACTCTATATTTTTCTACTTCCTCAATCTTTCCTAATTCTACTGACTTTCCCGGCACATAACCCACTTTTAGGCATCGTAAACCAGTTCTTTTTAAAAATTCTCGTACCTGTGTTGGACTGCGTTTCACACCAGTTAACTTTTCGATAGCGTTGCTGGCTTCTGCTACACTTGATGGTGGATTTTTTTCAAAATAATCTTTCAAAATATCACTATACTGATTCAACTCGCTTACTTGTCCTTTCTGGTTGATTTTTTTGAGTTCTTCTATCCCCTCTGATTGATATTGTTTAATATATGTTGTTAACGTTGTTTTCGATATTTTACACAAACTACAAATTTCTTTATGTTTTATACCCTGATTTTTTAGATATAGAACTTCCATCTTTTTCTGTACTACTGGATGAGGATGATGATATCTTTCATAATGCAATTTATCAGTATCTTCTTGTGTAAAATCTATTCTTAACATCAGACTTTATCTCTTAATTACAGTTTATTGATTATTTGTTTATAATACTTGTTTTTGTCCCTGTGTCAAAGTCTAATTTTTACCCGTTTTTAGTATAGATGGAAATGCGATCGCTTTACCCCCTAATTTTGCTAAACTAGAATAAACCTCACAGCAGCAGGAGGACATAATGACTTTTACAACTGATATCCAGGAAGATCAAGACTTACGCCCTTATCCAGAAACCTCTCTTCCAGATCATACCCAACTACCAGAGTCGGACGGTACATTTGTGAAAAATTGGCAAGAACATCCCCAAAGCATTCTACTAACCGATTCTATCAAACCAGTATTACAAAAACTTTATCCTGATAGTCAATATTGTATTGGACAGGATTTAGGTATCTACTGGCGTATTATTGAACCACCTGAGAAAGGTGCAGAAGCACCAGACTGGTTCTATGTTCCCAATGTACCACCTACCTTAAATGGTAAAACCCGACGCTCCTATGTCCTTTGGCAAGAATTTATTGCTCCGTCAATTGTTTTAGAATTTGTTTCGGGGAATGGTGCAGAAGAACGAGATAAAACTCCTTGGAAAGGTAAATTTTGGATTTATGAGCAGGTAATTCGTACTCCTTTTTACGGCATTTATGAAGTTAATAAAGCCAGTATAGAAGTTTATGAATTAATTGGTGGAGAATATCAGTTATTGTCAGCAAATGAAAGAGGACATTATTCAATTACACCTATTGGTGTGGAGTTAGGTTTATGGCAGGGAGAATATCAAAATGCAGAATTACCTTGGTTGCGGTGGTGGGATTTACAAGGTAATTTATTATTAACTGGTGAAGAAAGAGCCGAACAGGAAACACAAAGAGCAAATCGCTTGACTGCACAATTACGGGCTTTGGGAATTGAACCGGAAGCGTAATATTAAATTAAATGTAATGATGACGATTTTGGATTTAATGGAAGTAAAAACAAATAGTCAGACTGGGAATGAATTCCCAGTCTAATAGCAAAAGTCATCTAAAGATGACTAAATAACCATAAAAAATTTTAAATTCTTTAGGAATGTGGATTAAATTAGGTTCTCTTGATTTAATTGACTTTCTTTACATAGATTATAGCTTATGGAGTAATTCAAACGCAGATAAACGCAGATGATTTTTTGGGCTATTTAACAAAGCTAGGGGTCATTTATCTAACTCTACCCAAGAATACGGTTTCTATTTACTTCTTGCATAGATCATATAAACTATCAGGACGGATTAAAAAGTCGGTATACTATCCATCCTAAACCTAACCCTAGATTGGATGTGCCAGTCACAATTAGAAAGATGTAGCTATCCAAATCTATAGTCGCAAGCCAAAACATAGCCTCCACCCCAGCCCAAACCATAGCCCAAGCCACAGCCCAAAACGGGGCGTGAGATGCAGCTAATATGTAGCTCATCAATGTATGAAATAGTAATAAACTAATCAACCACAGCCAAGGGATAATTTTAATTTTGGTTTTTTTATCGGTAGTGTATTCTATTCCTGATCGATATTTGCCATGAATAACTTCTTTTCTGTGAAATTCTTCAACTTGAGGCGGAGTAACCACTATTGGAACTTCTACCTCAGAACTTGAAACTTGAGGCTTGTAGTTTAATATTTTCAACCATGACTGCATAGACTGAGGACGGTCTTTTGCTTCCAAAGCCATACCATTAAGAATTGCCTGATTTAATTCCTTACTGATACTAGAAATAAGCTCCTGCGGTGGAATTAGCCGCTCATTATCAAGTTTACGAGCTAAAGAATTTGTAGGATTTTGACCAGTTACCCCATAATAAAGACTGGCAGCTAGACAGTAAATATCTACTCTTGGATCTCTACTTCCTCTATATCTCTGTTCATAAGGGGCAAATCTCTCATGGGCTGATTTATCTGTCGAACTTTGAGTTGCAGGAATTATTTGTTTAGCAATGCCAAAGTCAATCAAAACAGCCTTACCATTACTTCGCAGCATGATGTTTCCAGGGTGGGCATCTCGGTGTACTAAACCTGCTTGATGCACTACCATTAGAGCTTCCCCTATTTGGCGAATACAAGTTACAATCTCTGCTTCTGGTAACGCTCCCCTACGCTTGACAGCCTGAAACAAATTTTCCCCCGGTACAAACTCCATAACTAGACAATGGGTGTTACCTTCCTGAAATAGTTCAATTACCCCGACAATATGAGGGTGAGGATCTTGAGATAAACGTGCTAGTGTCTGCCCTTCTGCAATAAATCTTTCTATAAACTTGTCATACTCTGGATCATGGTTCAGATATTCATCAGGTGTCTTGATGACAACTGGCCGATTGAGGTTCACCTGTAATGCCCTGTAAGTAATGCCAAATCCCCCTTTTCCGAGAATCTGCTCAATTACATATTTACCACCCTGCAATTTCTGTCCTTTTTCCCAGGTCATGAATACCTCTGATTTAAATATTTATTTTCATACCACCACCTGAGAAAAGTTTACATGATTCTACGGTTTATTGGTAGCTGTAGGACTGGGAGATTGTGTAGATGGATTGGTTAAAATAGGAATAATAGCACCCATGCCTTGGAGTAGGGCTGCAAAAGCAGCAATTCCAGCTATAACCACTCCCCAGAACTGGATTTTTTTATCCCAATTCCAAATAGGTTGATTAGTATTGGGTGGGGTTTCATTTTCGATTAAACCCAGAGAGTCCAGCCATTCTTGCACTGATTGCGATCGCTCTTGGGGATTTAGTCTCATCCCTGTTAAAATTGCTTGGTTAATGCGATCGCTAATTTGTGGATTAATTTCTTTTGGTTCTTGTAAATGAATATTATCCAGTTTACGTTTGAGAGCATCCACAGGAATTTTGCCAGTTAAAAGTACATAAAGAGTTGCAGCCAAAGAATAAATATCACTGGTTTGAGTTGGTTTAGTGCCTTTAATATAAAGCTCAGGAGGTGAAAATCCAGGAGCATTTTCTTCGGCTCGTCGCGTGGTTAATTCATGGTCAAAATCTAGAGACAAATCAAAATCAATGAGTACAGCTTCAGGTTTTCCCCCACGCAAAATAATATTTTCTGGTTGCACATCTCCATGAATCAAGTTATTTTTATGTACAACTGTTAAAGCTTCCCCAATTTGCCGAATATAAACTAATGCTTCTTGTTCAGGAAGTTGTAGTTGGTCACGTTCAGCTAAGTTTAATCCGGCTACATATTCCATTACCAAACAAGAAGAATCTGCTTCTTTAAAAGGTTCGGCAAATTTAACAATATGTTGATGCTGACAGCGCATAAGTTTGAATGCTTCTTGCGAAAACAGCGTTTCTAGCCGTTCCCGATCTAATTGATTCAGAGATGTGAGTGAATTACCATCTAAGGTTTTAATAATTTGGCGATCGCTATTTTTATTTTTCACCAAATAAGTAATCCCAAAGCGTCCTCTTCTTAATTCTTTCTCAACAGTGTATTTTCCACTTTGCAACTGATCACCTTCTACCCAAGCCATTTTTGCAACTCCCCAAATACTTGGATCAATTTTCGCATAAAAAGCTCGTGTAGTCTCTATTTAGCTTCAGTTTTTACCCAAAATCACGAAATTCCTTCCCGTGCCATATTCTTAATATAAAAATCACATCCTCAAGGCGTAAATATCGCACAACATAATCACCCGCTACAAGTTCACGGACATTTTCAAACTCCGATACAGAACGCCCTATATCGGGATGTAGTACAATTTTTGCGATCGCTTGTCGTAGCCGCAGAGAGATACGTTCTGCTGCTTTGGGGTTATGAACCGCGATAAACTCCCGTAGCCGAATCAAATCTTGAATTGCACTTTCCGAAAACTCCAATTTCATAGCAAAGGAGCCTTAGTTTCCGCAGCAGTTCCCCAAGTCTCCAACCATTTCATCACCTCTTCTCCTGATACTACACGACCGGCTTCAATATCAGTGATCGCTTCTTGAGTTTCTTCAAACATCCTTTGTTTAAGTTCTTCCTGCTCAATATACCGACGGAGAGCATCATTAATTATCCAACCTTTAGAACGCTTAATTCGGTTAGCAGTAGTGTCAAGTTTCTCTTGTAAGTCATCATCAAGCCGAAAACTCGTGGTACTCATGAAATTACCTCAATAATGCACAGTATTATATTGCATTATTTTTAATATAATTTATTATTCATCAACTTGCAACTAAGTAATAATTCATTCCTTATACTCCTTCTCTACAGCTAAATATTGCGGCACATTCATCAATTCCTGAAAATCCTGAAAGTTCATCAAACCAGATAAATTATCAGTAGTTCCCTGTTCCTGCAAATGACGAAAACAACTATTCATAACCTCAGTTACAGCCATAAGTGCGGTCAGAGGAAAAAAGACAATTTTAAAGCCCAAATTTTGCAATTCTACAGGAGAAATTGGCGGAGTTTTGCCACCTTCAACAATATTTGCTACCAATGGAATATGAGGAAAAGCAGCAGCTATAATTTGCAATTCTGCTACAGATTGGGGAGCTTCCACAAACAAGACATCTGCACCAGCATTGATGTATGCTTGACCACGCAGAATAGCCTCCTCCAAACCCAAAGGCGCACGGGCATCAGTTCGAGCTATAATTACCAAACCGCTATCACCACAAGCTTTTACCGCAGCCCGGATTTTTCCCGCGTGTTCAGTCATAGAAATTACCCGTTTACCTTCAAAATGCCCGCATTTCTTTGGCCATTCTTGGTCTTGTGAACTACCTACACTTCCCTTGCGGGTAAGTATAGGCTTCCTACCCAGTTAACAGCTTTTTGCTCTTCGAGAACA
>JAKOGY010000282.1 GCA_028658405.1 Dolichospermum sp. ST_sed8
TTGGGGGGATCTAAACGTTGTGGGGCAACTCTAGAAGACTTGTGTGTACACCGTAGATTCATAGGTTCCAAAATCAAATAGTAGCCTTATAGTTAGGGAAATTGTCTGATAGTGTGGCGCAAGCCATATCAGGATTTACAGGATGAAAATAGGAATTTCATCACCAATTACCGATTACCAATTACCAATTACATTGTTAGTTCCCACCAAGTTTTTTGACCAACTACACCATCTGTTGATAAACTGCGACGATTTTGAAAAGCTTTGACAGCAGTTTCGGTAATTGCTCCAAAAACGCCATCAATAGATATTCCATAACCATTAGCAATTAAAAGTTTCTGTAAAGCTCTCACAGATATACCTGAACTACCAAAACTAATGACGGGCATAGGTTGGTTATAGGTTTTAGGATATTTTGTTGATAGCTGAACACCTTTTTTCTTTGTTAAGGGGATATTGCCAGCATCAGCTAATTCAAAAGAACTGACGGACATCTGTTTTTGTGCTATTTGCTCAATAATTTTGTGTCGTCGCAACGAGAGTATTGAAAGATGATTTAGAGAAGTTTTACCTATCTGAGTAAATTCTGGTGGTGTAATTTGAGCAGAAGCACCTAACTTATTTGATTGATGATTTTTTAAACGGACACTATTTTCTAAGGTAAAGACTTTCTGTGGTAGGATATGGGGTGTGTTTAGTGATTTTGGATTTAATCCATCCATCATTGGCAGTCCGATTGGAGTCATTGTATTTTATATTCGTGTTTATTTATAAAGTGGGAAATAGCAAAATAAGAGAAGAAGTGATATGGGATGTTATTGAATTATTTGAAAAATCAAACATCATTCTTGTATATAATTACCACCATCAAATAGTTGAAAATAATGAAAGTATATATGAAATTGCAACCCAATGATCAAGATACAGCAATAGACAAGGACGTTAGGACATTCTAAAACGCCAGAACCAATTTACAGTAAGCTTTTGACTTTTGATATACCTTGAATTAGAATTACAAGTAAAGATAGTAACAATAAATCTAGCGGTTGATATCAAACGGATGATATGATTTGAGACTATGATACTTATTAAATTTATTCATCTATCTTAAGAGAGTTAAAATTCCTTAAAAAATATTTACAGCTTAGTAAAGTATAAAAAATCCCAATTAATTAGATTGGGAATATCAAATCTTTAATCAGAGAACTCCACAAAAAAAATGAACTGCTTGCAGCAGCGCTAATTCTACACTATCCCATCTTGTGGGCTGGGCATCTGCTCCCTCCTTGTATTATTAGCAGGTAAGATGCCTGCACCACAAGAGAATTTGGGATATTTTTTTATTTGGAAGTCTCTAAATTTGTTCCAGTATTTACCAAGGAGTAAAGAAAGATATCAGCACTGTGGCATAATACAATTAACTTATACTGTAACTGGATGAAAGTAGAAGGCCAAAGCCAAGACAGCATAAGCTGCTAGGAGTAATGTCCCTTCTAACCAATTAGATTTACCATCAGAACTAATGCTATTAGCAATTAAAACTGATACAGCAACAGCGACTAATTCAAAGGGGTTGAAATCTAAATCCATTGGTTGGCCAATTACCCAACCGGCAATTACTAAAACTGGGGCTACAAATAGAGCAATTTGCATACTTGAACCCACAGCCACAGACATAGCTAGATCCATTTTATTCTTCATAGCTACAGTAACTGCGGTAGCGTGTTCAGCAGCATTACCAATAATAGGGACTAAAATTACCCCGGTAAATAGCGCGGTTAAACCTAGTTTAGATGTAGCTACTTCTAAAGAACCTACTAGCAATTCTGATTCAAAGGCAACTAACAGGGTACAAACTAAAAGTACACCACTCCACAACCAAATATTTGGTTTTTCATGGGAAACTTCTTCTTCCTCTTCTATATCTGCCACACCAACTTCATACAAATAGGCATGAGTTTTCATGGAAAATAGCAGTGTTAAGCCATAAACCAGAATTAAGACGACAGCCACAGCTAGGGAAAGATTCTGTACGGTTGCTTCACTAATCCCTATAGAGGTATAGTTCATTGCTGTTGGTAACAAAATCGCAATTACCGCCAAGTTCATAGAAGAAGCATTTACACGGGCTATGACCGATTCAAATGTTTGCTCTTTGTAACGAATACCGCCTAATAGCATGGATAAACCCATAACTAGAAGTAAGTTACTAATAATTGATCCAGTTATACTAGCTTTAACGACATCAATTAATCCTGCATTTAGGGCAACTAAGGCAATAATTAATTCTGTCGCATTACCAAAAGTCGCGTTTAAAAATCCGCCAATTCCTGGTCCGACAACTACGGCAATTTCTTCGGTAGCTGTACCCATCCAAGCCGCTAGGGGCAGTATGGCTAATGCAGCGGTGATGAACACTACCAAGTCTCCCCATTCTAAAAAGTGGGCTGCTAGAGATATGGGTATAAACAGCAGTAGCACGGTGAAAATAATGTTCTTGATTGACATTTTTACCTTGAGTTTAGGGGATATCTACACGATGATTAAAAATCATGTGCATTTAAATACCTATCATATCTGTCAAGGCTGTTTGGAAATAATGGTAACAAAATTTAGTTTTGTTTCTTGTGTGTTATTTATTAATGATTTTATGAGAAAACAATTGTAAAAAGGTAGATATAGCCAGAATATTCTGCAAAATTACACATTTATTTGGATAAAAATATATGACTTCGACTGCCGAAATACCACGTAGTTCTAGCTTAGTATTACCCTTAGATAAAGAGGCTAAATCCAGTCCTGAACATGATCCCCTGAAAACTGCTCAGGGTGTTTATGTGACGGTTCATGGTCATTTTTATCAACCTCCTAGAGAAAATCCTTATCTTGATGCTATTGAACGTCAACCTAGTGCTAGTCCTTTTCATGACTGGAATGAACGCATTCATTGGGAGTGTTATCGTCCTAACGCCTTTGCAAGAGTCTTAAATGACCGAGGCGAAGTTGTGAAGATTGTGAATAATTATGAATACATGAGCTTTAATATCGGTCCAACGTTGATGTCGTGGTTAGAACGCTACGATGTAGAAGTTTATCAGCGGATTTTGGAGGCTGATGCTAAAAGCTGCGATCGCTTGAATGGTCATGGGAATGCGATCGCTCAAGTCTATAATCATATTATTCTCCCTCTAGCGAATGAACGGGATAAACATACGCAAATTCGCTGGGGTAAACAAGATTTCCGTTCTCGCTTTGGCCGTGATCCTGAAGGAATGTGGTTGGCAGAAACAGCCGTAGATTATGCCACTTTAGAAGCATTGGTAGCAGAAGGGATTAAGTTTATTATTTTAGCCCCTTCTCAAGCCCAGCGTTGTCGTCCTATCTCCACAGAAGATGGTTCTGATCATCAATGGCATGAGGTAGGGGGTAATCAGATTGATCCGACTCGGCCTTATCGTTGTTATTTGGATAGTAAGGAGTCGGCAAAAAAATCAACTTCCTATATTGATATCTTTTTCTACGATGGTCCGATTTCGCGGGATATGGGTTTTAGTGATGTTGTCTACAATTCCCATCATTTTGCGGGACGAATTGGGGCAGCTATTCGCGGAGATCATCGTCAGTCCCAGTTAATTTCTGTAGCTACAGATGGGGAAACCTTTGGACATCACAAAAAGGGAACAGAAAAAACTTTAGCTTATGCCTTTATTGGTGAGTTTCCCCGTCATGGTTGGACTGTCACCAATTTCGCTCACTATTTGAGTTTAAATCCTCCCTCTTGGGAAGTAAAATTAAAGTCGGTGACGGCTTGGAGTTGCGCTCATGGTGTGGATAGATGGCAAGATGATTGTGGTTGTGGTGGTGAAGGGGGCGTGTGGCATCAAAAATGGCGGCGGCCGTTACGAAATGCTTTGAATTGGCTGCGAGATCAGTTATGTGATGTCTATGAGGAATATGGTAGTACATTATTCCGTGATCATTGGCAAGCCAGGGATGAATATATTCAGGTGATGGGCGATCGCACCCCCGCTAATATTAACCGTTTTCTGGCTCATCATCAAACTCGCAAACTTCAAGCGGCTGAACAGGTAGAAGCTTTACGTTTGTTGGAAATGCAGCGTCATTCTCTACTGATGTTTACCAGTTGTGGCTGGTTTTTTGAAGAACTTTCCCGTCCAGAGGGAACACAGATTTTGCGTTATGCCTCCCGGGCCTTAGAATTAGCAGAAGATGTGGCAGGTGTGCAGTTAGAAAAGGGTTTTATTAAACGCCTCGGTTTAGCTCCTAGTAATGTGCAAGAATTTAAACATGGAGCCGAAATATATCGTCAATTGGTGCTAACTGCCCAAATTGGGTTCAAACAAGTTGCTGCCCATTATGCCATTACTTCCTTATTTAATCATCACAAAAATACTATCCCTGGACAAGAGACACCAGAAAACGCCCACCCTCATCATCAGCGTGTTTACTGCTATGATGCCCATGAATTAGATTATCATAAACAGAGCTTTGGACCATTAACTATGGCAGTGGGGCATTTGCAGCTAGTGTCAGATATTACTTGGGAAAGTGAAAATTTAGTATTTGCCGTTTTGCATTTGGGTGGTTGGGATTTTCACTGCTGTATTCAAAAGTTTGAAGGACGGCGTAACTATAGTCAAATTAAAGAAAAGCTGTTTAAAGCCCTGCAACAGGCTAGTATTGCTCATGTAATTTTGGTAATGACTCAATTGTTTGGGGATGATACCTTTAGTTTACAGACTTTATTTGCGGAAGAACGTCACCGAATTATGCGGTTGTTAAGTCAGGAAACACTAGCACGATTAGATCAGTTATATACTCAGGCTTATCGTGATAATTACGGTGTGATTATCGCCTTTCATCGGGATGAGTTGGAGGTGCCACGAGAATTACAGGTAGCAGCGGAAATTGCTTTGGGGTATCGTTGTCTCACAACATTGAGATCCCTAGAACAAGATATTAGTGAACTGCAATTAAGTTGGAAGCATCTCAGAGAATTGGAGGCGATCGCCACTGAAGCCAAACATCTTCGTTGTCAATTAAATATTCCCAATGGCAACCAAATCATTGAACAATTGATAGTCCATTTGTTGTGGCAATTATTGTATGCTGCCAATAGCGAAATGGATGCTGATATTCAACGTTTAGAACGATTAATTGATATTGCTCATGAATTACATCTGGGCATTAATTTAAACCATGCCCAAGAACTATATTGGAGTTGTTTACACAGTCAAATATTGCCACGTATTACCAGTATTGACAATGAAGCCGAAACTATTCAATGTCGGCAATTACTCAAGTTGGGCAAAAAACTAGCTGTTGATGTCAGTCCTTACCTAGATAAATTAGCATAATGTAGGGTGGGCATTGCCCACCAAAAAATTATTATTTGCTAAATTAACTTAATGCCCTATTTATTGCGCCTAAATGTGGGGGAGTGGGGGAGGATTAGTATTTATGGTTTTTTGATTTTGATTCTTCATTAGGAAAATATCTAAATATATGTTCCGATCGCTGCCCTTCGTTTAAGAATCTCCCTAATTTCTTGCGATCGCTCTGAAAGGATGACAATCGCTATTCCTGTGAGTCGTGAGTTCAGGCGATAGCGAAGCGCTCCGTCGGAATCGCTATTTCTGTGAGTTGTGATTTTTAGGCGATCGCTATTCCTGTGAGTCGTGAGTTCGGGCGATAGCGAAGCGCTCCGTCGGAATCGCATAACATAGAATAAAATTATAACTGACTTCAAAAATTATATGCTAGAAGCAAATGTACGGGACAACCAAGAGCTTTCTGGGCTAATCCAACAAGCCAACTCTAAGGGAGAAGCGATCGCCTTAGTTCAAGAAGGGCAGCAAAAAGCAGTGCTGTTAAGTTTAGAAATGTTTCAATATTTGATAGGAATTAGTAATCGCCGAGAACAGCTATCAAACAAAGGATTTGCAACTATGTCCCATCAACTTTTTACCAAATCTGGCTATGACTCGACCGACAAAATTATGGAACTTATTCAGGACGTAAAACAAGAAATATCCACAGAAAGAGAGCAAAGGCTAAATGACAGTGAAATCAAGTTCTAGTTTACCCAAATCGGTATTTCTCGACACAAATATCTACATTCTGGGAGCACTTGATTTAGCCAGCGATGAAAGCAAAATTTTATCCTTACTAGTAAGTGATAAAAATAGCGATGAGCAAACTAGAGTTATCTTCTCTCAAGAACTTATCGATCAAATTTTACGAGTTGGTAAACGCTTGCAAAACAAAGACTGGTCAATTGACACTCCCCGGTCTAAAGACACGGGGATTCTTAATCGAATAGTTGTAAAGACAACTGCTCGAATAATATCCG
>JAKOGY010000283.1 GCA_028658405.1 Dolichospermum sp. ST_sed8
AAAATCTGTCTAGCTTTGCCTCGATTTTTTGACCCTTTAACTTTCCTAGAAACTCGTTTTTGAGAACGCTTTAAAACCTTCTCACCTTTTCTTAAAAATCTAGGATTTGGTAGAGTATTACCATCAGAATCAGTATAAAAATCTTTTAGTCCTACATCTAATCCTATGGTATTTTTTGAAGATTCAATGTTTTCATTCCTATCTACATTGATGCAGAACTGGACATAAACACCATCAGCACGTTTCACTAATCGAACTCGTTTGATTTGATTAATTTGATAAAAATACAAATCACGAGTCCCTTTTAGTTTTAATTTACCAATTCCTTTTTTGTCAGTAAAAGTAATTGATTTTCTGTCTTGGGCAAGTTGCCAACCTGATGTTTTATATTCAACAGAGTGACAATCTTTTTGAAATTGTGGAAATCCCTTTAAACCAGGAATCTTTTTCTTACAGTTATCATAAAAACGAGAAATAGAAGACCAAGCTCGTTCTGCACTGGCTTGTCTAGCCATTGAATTAAGTTCATCTGCAAAGGGAAAAGTTTTAGCCAATATTGCACAGTATTTTTGCAAATCGTTTTTACCCGTATTCTGATTATCCATCCACAGCCGAATACAGCTATTGCGAATGAATTTGGCAGTACGAATAGCATCATCTACTGCTGTAAATTGCTTGGGCTTTCCATAAGTTTTGAACTCAAAAACCAGCATAACTACCTCAAGAGAGTTATACTAGCACTAATATTGTAAATATGACGATTGTAAAGACCAAGGCGAATAAATTCGCCCGTGTCGCTTATATCTCAGCACGCTTTGTGACTGAGCTTTACGCTTACCGAGTAATCTTGTAAATCACATCACATTAACAACTAAATCATGGAGCTTAATTCCTTACCCACTGAGGTAATTTTAACACATCCCCGTCAGTCTCTGGGTAAATTACAACTTGATTGGACACCCCAACCGGGAAACTATCTTGATTTTGAGGGTAAAACCTACGCAGTTTTAGAGCGTTGTCACAGGTATCAGCTTAAAGGAGGACGCTATAGTTTAAACAATATCGCTATTTACGTACAAAAAGCCCAAAGACCAGAAGAGCAAAGTTTAGTAGAGGGCCGTTGGGTAATAGGTGATGCTACCTGTAAATATAATGCTCTTTCAGAAATTATTCGTTGTGCAGTGAACCCAGAAGGACCCTGTAATGCTTGCCGTTTCTATGAAAATTAGGGAACAGGGAACTAATCACCACCAATTACCCATTACCCATTACCCATTACCCATTACCCATTACCCATTACCCATTACCTATTACCTCACCCACCGTTAACCGAGTACCATTAACAAAATCCCATCCTGACTGGGGACGTTTACCAGTTAGCTGCACTTCTAGCAATAGCAATAAACCTGTCCCTGTTTGGACAATTGCTCCTAGTCCTTTAATAATATTAACCACTTCTCCCGGTTGACCTGATATGGTTGATAAGTTAGGTATTTTGTGGATTTTTTCTTGTAACTGCTCTGGTAATTCCTGAATATACGCAGCATATAGGGGGACAGTAGCAGTGATTTTTAATGGTTGGTTGCGAAAGGTAGTAATACAGTTAGGATAAAATCCGCGAATTTGATTGTGTAATTGAATAGCACTTTGCCTCCAGTCTAAGTTATAGTCTGGCTTTTGAATTAAAGATGCGTAAGTGGCTGCTGTATGATCTTGGGGAATTGGTTGAATTTCCTGACGTTCTAGTTTATATAGGGTTTCTATGAGTAAATCTGCACCAGTGAGAGCCAACTTTTCGGCTAAAACCTGAGCATTATCTAGTAATTGAATCGGTGTAGTCGCTTTTAATAGCATATCTCCTGTATCCATACCCTTGTCCATGAGCATCGTTGTGATCCCCGTTTCTTTTTCTCCATCATGTATACTCCATTGAATTGGCGCAGCCCCTCGATACTGCGGTAAAATTGAACCATGTACGTTGATACAACCCAGCTTTGGCATATCTAATATCTTCTTAGACAAAATTTGTCCATAAGCAATAACTACAAATACATCTGCTTCTATCTGCTTGAGTTGTGTTAAGATTTCAACATCTTTTTTGACTCTTTCAGGTTGCCAGACTAGAATATTTTGATCTGTAGCGAAAGCTTTGACTGGTGAAGGTGTCAGTTTATTCCCCCGTTCTCGACGTTTATCCGGCTGAGTAACTACGGCAATTACTTGGAAATCCTTATTTTCTAAGAGTTTTTCCAAGGTAGGAACTGCAAAATCAGGAGTGCCAAAAAATACTATTTTCATTAGTTATTAACTATTAATTACGAGTTATGAGTTGTTAATCAATGGTAAGTGTGTTCCTCATTACTGACAACGGCAACATCTGAAATATTCAGAGAATAATGTTGAGAATTTTTGATCATCGGCAATGAATTTTCACAGTTTCATGGTATAGTGTTAAGTATTGGTTAAGCAAATGGTTAAGCAAAAACAGCCTCGATAAACTATAGTACCTTGGGTGACTAGTCCAGCGATGTCTTGCGATCGCAAACCTACCGCCATTTGCATCTACTATTGACGGGTTTTGTTTGTCTAGCTGTGTTTTACAGTTGGCCATTTATTTACTAAATCAAAATTATTCAATAATTGCCCCAGTTTAAAATAAATTGCCTTTGCTTAATCGCAGCATTTACGAGTGTAGATTGCAGTTTATGGGTTCGGGTGTATGTATTTAATGTTTTTGTTTATTGTGCATCAGTTAATCTAAAGTTTCTAGTAATATTAGGAATCCTATTTGGTTTTTGAAATATAGGTGGGCATTGCCCACCCTACACTGCTTATCTGTTTTTCAGGGATCATTTAGGATGGCTATAGATGAGTTTTAGTTAGGTAAAGGGTACGCTGTTATAACTATTACAATACCTACTGTTTCCAACAACATTTCTATACTTTAGCTAACAGCTTTAATCACTTAGAAACTTAGTTATGCTCGTTATAAACATATCTATATTCCACTGGAATTGAATATGGATGTTAGGTAATTAGCAGTAGTGACGGCATTTTTTAACAGATGTAATTTACTGTTAACTTTAATCCCGTCTTTTTGGATATTATGTAAAAATAATAAGGGGTAAATGGTGACACTAAAATTTTTGTAAAGCAATGCAACATTTGCATAAATTATTTCGTAAAAGCTTTTGGTTTGTTGATATAAATATAGTCATAGCTTTTTCCATTCCTGTATAGATACCGCCCGCACTTAGCAAATGCCCCCTAGAGAGTCTCATCATGCTTAAACCCCTTTTGGTGTCAGGATGGTTCCGTGTTAAACCATTTCTCAAGTACATTGCCATTGTTATTGTAATTTCACCTTTCGTAGGGATGTCTCTTCATGCTACTTTAGCGAAAAAATCAGAAGTAGCAAATATTAGTGCAGGAAATGGCAAATATCAGGAAAAATTGGTAGAAAGTGCTGCTACTAGGAAGTTAAATTTACAATTTGCTCAAGTTAACTCTCATACAGGAAAGATATCTGTTGGGGAAGGAATACATTCATTACCAAAAGATCTAGTTATTTCAGGGGCAGAAAGAGAAAACTCTCAAGCGGGGAATAATGTTGTCAGCGAAACTGTACCATCAGTTGATGTTGCACAATTTCTAGCACAAACATCTGTTAATCAAGTTAATCCCAGTCAAAAACTAGAAGACGCGAAAGTACAACCTGATTTAAATTCTTCAGTAAGTGGAAATTCCGAATCTAAAGAATTGGCAACATCAACAGTTACTCCTAAAAACGGAGAAATACCTGTAAGTGAACAGCCAAATGAGTCAGAGATGGCACAAACTGATCCTATAGGTAGTCCCCATCCCATCCCTTGGCAATGGATTATGGCTACTCAGGAAGCGGTGGGTGGTAAAGGTGGTTCTGGTGTCCGCTACTACCGGAGTATTCCTGTAATTTCTCCTGATGGCAAATATGCGATTTATAGCCGGGTGCAAATGGAAGTCAAACCCGAAATGCACAATAGCCGAGTTAATAGCGTTTTGTTTGTGGAAGATAGACAAACTAAGCGGTTACGGGTGATGACATCAACTAGTGTGGTGATTGATCCCCTGTTAAATAGACAGGCAAGTTTACCAGTAAATCCAGATAGTGATGGTAAAATTGGGGTACTAGTGCCTGTGAGTTGGTCCGAAAAAGGCGATCGCTTTCTGGCACGTAAATTTGTAGCTATTTTCAATACAGCAGATGCGACAGATCAGGCTGTAATTTGGAATCGTCAACAGAATCATCTCAAGGTAGTTAATCCTGAGGAATCACACGGTGATCATGAAAAAATAGCTATTTTGTTAGGTTGGAGTAAAAAGCAGCCTAATAGTGTATTATTCCGTGCTGGTGAACTAGGTGAGGAAAATTGGCCTTTGTTACAAGTAGCTAATGATGGCAAAACTGTAGATATCTCAGCAGAAGGGGATCAACCTGTAACTTTTGGTGAAAGAGTTAGCATTTGGGCAGATCCACAAGTTGCTTCTCGATAATTGCTTAGACATCTCTAGTAGTCTGTCAAATAAATTTTGACGGATAAGAAACGAACCACGAAGGCACGAAGGACACGAAGGAAGAAGGAAGAATCAAAATGGCAACGAATGAACCCGTCAATTAGTTCTTGACAGACTACTAGACAAAAAATGTAGAGACGTTCCATGGAACGTCTTTACACAGAACATATCTTTAATTTTCAGCAGATATCTAAGGATACAAACCCCGATCATTCAATGCTTGGGCAACTCTACCTACACCTAAAGTATAAGCAGCCAAGCGCAGATTTACTCCCCGTGCTTGTGACTCATGAATCACCTTCCGGTAAGCCTGAACCATCAAATGTTCCATTTCCCGATTGACTCGTTCCTCATCCCAGAACAGGTAAGAAAGACCTTGTACCCATTCTAAATAACTGACCACCACACCCCCAGCATTGGCTAAAATATCCGGTAAAACAGTCACACCCTCTGCTTCTAGAACTCTATTAGCTTCCAATGTCACCGGACCATTAGCAGCTTCCGCGATAAATCGGGCTTTGATTTGATGGACATTTTCTTCGGTAATTTGGTTTTCCAAAGCGGCGGGGATCAAGACATCACAAGGTAAAGTTAGTAAATCTGCATTACTAATGGGTGTCCCTTGGGGGAAACCTACTACACTGCGGTGGTTTGCAGCAGCATAAGCTTTGACAGCGGGAATATCAAGACCATCTTCAGCAAATACACCACCTGCACCAGTGGAAACAGCGATAATTTTCGCTCCTTCTTGGTGTAGTAATTCTGCCGCAGCCCCGCCCACATTACCAAAACCTTGAATGGCTACCCTAACTCCTGCAAGGGATTTACCATGATCTGCCAGCGCTTCACGGACAATAATCATCACACCGCGTCCAGTAGCCATTTCTCGTCCTAGAGAACCACCAATAGATAAAGGTTTGCCTGTCACCACACCAGGTACAGAATGACCAACATTTACAGAGTAGGTATCCATCATCCACGCCATTTCCCGAGATGAAGTCCCCATGTCTGGTGCGGGTATATCTACTGCTGGTCCAATGTCTTTAATTAATTCGCTAATATAACGGCGGCTAATCCGTTCTAATTCCCCCACACTGAACTTTTTGGGGTCTATGGGAATTCCCCCTTTGCCACCACCATAGGGAATACCTAACAAAGCACATTTCCAGGTCATCAGCATGGCTAGGGCTGATACTTCCCGCAGTGTTACTGCTGGATGGAAGCGAATACCACCTTTATAGGGGCCTAAAATATCAGAATGTTGAACTCGATGTCCTGGGAAAACCCGCACTTCCCCATTATCCATTTTTATGGGTATGGAAACGGTGACAACTTTCCGAGGATGACTGAGTATTTCTACGATACCTTGATCTAGTTTTAATTCTTTGGCAGCCCATTCTAAATAGCTACAGGCTTGATCATAAGGGCAAATATAGGCTGAAGATTGATTTTCCATGAGTGGGAGAGACGTTGTAACCATAATCCTTACTCCTCATCACCGTATCTTCGTTAACTGGATTGATATGGTTAGCTTACCCTCTTTTTTTGGGAAAGATATCAATTTTGTAGTTTTCGTTACAATTTTATTTTTATGAATGTGATGCAAAATCATGCTAATATGTATTTAAAATCTCTACAATAGTCATAGTATGCAAAACTATACTCTTATAAGTAGTCCTAATGACATGGTAAAATTTTTGATTCCCTCTGCCCGAAGGTAGTCGCATTGCTGCAAATTTTGCTTGCTAGGGGCGTATTGCAATACGCCCGTACAATTC
>JAKOGY010000284.1 GCA_028658405.1 Dolichospermum sp. ST_sed8
GCTTTATTACCGCAGGAGTCGCTTATATCTCAGGTCTAAAGACACGCTCGCTTTACGCTTGCCGGATGCTCTTGCAAGAACAATGAACTAATTGCAGATAAATAATTATTAAATGTAAGCGGGCAAGATACCCGCACTACTTAATCGAATAAATTACTTATTGATAAAATTAACCGCTGCGCTTCGTGCTGTGCAATTTAGTTTCCACCAGGACGTACACTAGCAGCCCTATTACCGCACCGACTACCATCAGCCGCTCTATCATCTGGATTTTGGCAATTACCTGTGCTACTAGATGTACCTTCACTACAGGAAGTAATTATTAAACCAGTAAGTAGAAGTGCAAAAAGCTTACCTGTTAAAACAAAAGTTGACATGAACTTAACATCACAATGTACTATGTCAGTATACCGTATAATACTAGTATGTCAATGTAACTTAATTCATACAAAGCTATAGTCTTAAAGATGCTTGTAATAATATAGTGAAGTTCTTGATAAAGCTGCTATTCAACCAGTTTTACTCACTAAACAATCCAATATTTGTTAGTTAAACTCAAAACATGAAATCAGGTAGGTTGGGTTGACGTTAGGAAACCCAAAATATACATACAAACACGGACTTTTGTTGGGTTGCGCTATCGCTTAACCCAACCTACATTAATTAAATGAATGTTTCTGGTGTAAAACTCCCATGTAAACCATAGGGAATATGATGTTTAAGATGTAGTTTGGCAATTGTACCTTTTTCAATATTTTCAGCATCTAAAATGACGACATCTGAACGATGGTATTCTGCATCATAAACTAAAGCTATTACCCAGCCATCATCTTCTTGTTGAGAATTTGCGCGAGGAACAAAAATTGGTTCACCGATAAAACCTTGTGGTGCTGCACTCCATAGTTGTCTGTTTTGTGATTCTAAATCAACTTTGAGAATTGCTTGTAAGGGTGCATTGACCGTTGCATGATGTGCCGCAGCACTATATAGATAACGATAGGATTTACCGACATTATTCGGGTGAATAGTCGGAAATTCACAAGCTCGATGATCTATTAACTGATTTTGGACTTGATTTGTTTCTAAATTAAGATGAAACCGCCAAAGTTGTCCGGGAGAATTAGCATCAAAGTCAGTTTCTCGATAATCGGTATTTGGCTCAACTTCTGTTAATGATTTATAGCAAATTGAATCAATGATAATTTCATTTTCAACTTCAAAAGCATTAACATGATGAAAAATAAAACCTGCTTGAGTTTCTAAAACTTGAACTTTTTCATTTTCGCTTTTTGCTATGCGAGGAATAATGATGATTTTTGTAGGTTGATCTTTTTGAAATTTAATACATTGACCTGCACTGGAGATTCCTAACGCAAAAGGTATGGGATTAAAATTAACAGGATTTTGAAAGAAGATACAGTAATTTTCTGTAATCACAAAATCATGAATGAAGCAAAAACCAGGAATGCTATGATTTTGTTTTTTAATAATTTCCCCATTTGTGTTCAATTCAAATATGGTAATTGTCGTTGATAGTCCTGGTTTAATAGCAAAGTTAACTAATGTGCCATTGGGATCAATTCGAGGATGAGCGCTAAAGGCTTCTCCTTTAGATAAAACACCATTAAAATATTCATTTCCTAATGTTTCTAAGGTGTGTGGATTAAGTGCATAAGGTTCTGCTGCTTCCCATAATGCTAGGAGTTTTTTACCCCAATAAATAACATTTGTATTAGCAATATGTTTAATTTTGAAATCAAAAATATTAGCTAACCAACCACCTGGTTTTTGAGTTCCAAAAACACCACGATAAAGGATTTTACCTGCTTTGTTTTCTGCTAAATAACCTTCTGTCTGCACAAATCGGTTCCGAAAATGGGCGTGGCCATTGGTAAATGTAATCCGGCTAATCATTCCATCACCATCAAAAGGATGATGCAATCTTTGCTTGTTTATATCTAATAAACCGGGACCATTTCTAAATAATGTTCCTGCTAATTCTAGAGGAATTTCTCCTTCTATATCATCAATCCAATAATCAAATTCTTGGGTAAGAGATTCATATCCTCCTTGCCAATCTTTAAGGGTATAAGACTTTTCTGATATTTGCATTTTTTTGGATTATCAAAGAATATATCACACACAGATCCCCGACTTCTTAGATAAATCGGGGATTCAATAAGATTTTAACATATATAATATATTATTTATCAACTAATTACATTATTATCAATATCCACTTGAGCATCTGGCAGCCATTTCATGAATAGAATAGGGATTAGAGAAGTACAGTTAGTAATAATAATTAATAACCACAGTGAATCAAATTGATATTCTGTGATTCCTAACCATTTCATCATCAAAGATCCTAACCAGTAGGAAACTGTTCCTCCGAAATTCATTACAGACATCAATACAGCAAAGAATGTGGCTTCTATACCGGGAGGACAAAGCCTTGTTGATAATACTAATACGGGCATAAATATAACTTGCCCAATCACAGTCAGAATCAAACTATCACCTAAGCTAAACCAATGATCATCTATTCCTAAAAGTCTGTTGGTGTGAGTTACTAGTAATAAGGTTGTCATTCCTAAAGCTGTGGATACAAAAATACCCCAACTAAATATAATTCTAAAAGGAACTGTTTTAAAATAACGTTGAAAAGCCCACACTCCAAGCAAGGAAGCAAAACTTGTCACTAACCGAACTCGCCCTAAAAATTCTGGTTGAAAGTGCAGTTCGTTAGTTGTAAAATAGAAAAATGCTGAATCAGCATTTGGTGTAGCTTGCCAAATAAATATAAATAATGTTGGTAACCAAATTACTTTTTGAGTAATGGCTTGGCGAATTTGCAATAATTGATTTTTTGTGTTATTACTTTTTTTAACATCTTTATCAATAGGTTGTTCGGCAATGAACCAAGCTACAGATGAGACAATTAGCGGAAATGATGCTGTTACTAAAAATACTGTACGAGTGGTAAAGTATTCTAAAAGTAAGCCGCTAAAGTAAGCTGTACACAAGGCACCAATGGCTGAACTACCCCAACAAAGAGATTGCAAAGAACCTGTTTTAGCGTCTGATTCACTTCTTGCTCTTTCAACTACGATAGAATCAACTATCACATCACTAATAGCAACAGATAGGGAAGACAGTACAATCATAATTGTCGCTGTTGAACTAGTATGAACGACTGTTCCTAAACATACCCAAGCTGCACAGCCGATAATTCCAGATAGAACTAGGTAAGGTTTTCTATGGTAGCCAAATAAGGGTAAACTATCAGAAATAAAACCATATAATGGCTTAATCATCCAAGGTAATGAGCCAATGCCGATAATTGCTGACATTTGCACTGGACTTAATAGTAATTCATCTTTGAGAAAGAAGCTAACGGCTAAACGCGATAATGTTAATATACCTTGAACAAAATAGATAGTAATAATTACTATTAATTCAGCACTAGGTTCATTACCTAAAAGAATTTTCTGTGTTAGAAAATCTTTAATTTTGGATGAACTAGAGAAGTCATTTAGCATCTAGATGAAGATTTTTGAATTTTCATGTACTTTTATATCATAGTTGATTGCCAATCATTTTGAAACAACTGTCCATAAAATCCCCAAATTCTTTAAGAAGTCGGGGATATTAGTCTTAGGAATAGGGTTGAAGTGAGATAGAGAAAATTAAGTCAGATACGAACATCTTTTGTGAGATTTAGCATTTTTTATGATTTTGGCTGTAAACCTAATTCACAAAGTGTTTTTGCTTCGTCAACAGAGTAATTTTGCTCTAATTCTATCTGTGATTGTGAACACAAACCCTGTCTAAACCACTCATAGGAACGCTGCTTTTGCCAAAAAGTCTGGTTTTGATCACTTTGTCTTTTGTAAGGTCCTTCGGTATGGGCAGTACATCCTTTATCTCTCCACCCTTTTCCTTCTAACCATCTTGTATCACTATTACCTAAATCAATTAAATAGCGTCCATTCGATTCCGAAACTGATTTAGCTACATATTTCTGAGTATTTAAACGTTGTACACATTCTACCAAATTATTTTTTTGACACTGTGCTAATGCTGCATCAGATGAAATACCTAAATTTTTGTATTCTTTGATGCACTTTAAAATTGCTGTGTCCTGAGCTTTAACTGCTGTTTGACCCAAGGGAAGGCTAATAAATGAAACTATAGCCACAGTAGTCATTAGTAAGTTGTTGAACTTGTTCATAGTCACACTCCAATTTACTTTTATGAGTATCAAACTTTATCAATTACTCACATATATTAGTTGTCTAATTAAATGAGTACCTGTCTCTACATAGATTAGAGGATGTTTTACAAGTTTTGGGAGAATATAATTCGCTACTACACAAGCAAAGTCCACCTGCGTGGACTAACGAAAAATCAAAGTTTTTTAACCCATGAAGGTGGGTTTTGTCTGTGTAGCTGCGAATTATAAATTAGACTGTTCAAACAACCTCTTAAACCTATGTGCATTATTTCATATTTTTTACACAATTTAGCAATACATACTAACTGAAATTTACTGTACTTATACATTAATATTACTAATCTTGAAAAATATTAAGCAATGATTATTAATACAGATTGATGTCACGAATCAGATTCAATCGAGAGATAGCCTTTTGGGGAAGAGTTGTAAACCGAATCAAAAAATACTTTTGGTCAATACCGGATGTTTTTACTACTTTTGCATATATATCTGGCTCTTCATCACATAGAGCCGGATCTGTTAATAATTTTAATTTAATATTACTTAATCTTTCCAAAGGATGTTGGGAATACAATTTTGCGCCATGTTCAGACAGTCCCACTAATGCACCAGAAAATAATTCTGCGTCTATATGTTTACCTTGCAAAATCATATATTCAATTAATAATTCCTCACTTAAAGTTACCATACTTTCTGTTTCTGTGGGTAGAAATAACTGATATTTGCCACCAATACCACCAATTTCATAGAGATTAATGGGGTATTTTATGCCCTTGGCTTCTACTTGTAATTCGCTATCAATTTGTAAATCAATATTTGCATCTTGATAAGTATGTTCGGAAATAAAAACCTGTCCTCCCACTGTGTAAGATTCAATTCGTGCGGCTAAATTTACATGACTACCAATAACAGTATATTCTGCCCGTTTTTGAGAGCCAATATTACCAGCAACTACTTCACCTGTATTGATACCAATTCCCATTTCTAGAATTGGTAAATTCATTTCTTGATTTTTTTTATTCACTTGTACCATTGCTAATTGCATAGCCATAGCACAAGCAATTGCTCTTTGGGAATCATCTTCTCGACTAATTGGCGCACCAAACATTACTAAAATTCCATCACCCATGAAATCATTAATTGTTCCTTTATTATCTACACGGGGTCTAAATTTCTGGCTAATTTGCCAAGTTTTAGGATGTGGGAATGATTGAGCTTGTCCTAATCCTATTTGGGAAAATATAGTTATGGAAAAAGCTAGGAAAAATAGAGGTTTTTGCATCAATTTCATTGGTAAATATCCTCTTGATTAATTATGTAGTATTTCAGTTATTAGCAAAGATGAGAATGTCAAAATCACGCGCTATTAAAATTTCTGCCCTATTGATATTACCATTCATTACTTTTTCGGTGTGATAAATTAAAGGGGATATTTATGTAATACAGATATAGTAATTATAAATGATATTTGAAAATTTTAAGTATATTTCCCAGGATATCATGGTTTTGGTGGGCATTGCCCACCCTACGTATATTTTATAAATCAAATATTAGTCCTATAGCAATTTAGGTGGTAAACAATGTTTGCAAGAAAGATGTAAAATATGATACACGTATTTAACACATATATTATACTATCAGAAAGACGAATTGCTTGTTAACTGTGTTCCTGGGATAAGTGTTTATACATAAAACATATAAATTGACAATTTAGGACAGGAGTGAATTAACTTAAATTCACTTGTAAAGTAATATTACGAACCTTGGCAAAATATTGAGAAATGGTTCTTCAGACAAACATAGGTTTAAGGTAGAAACTATAGAAAAAAATTGACTCAAATTAAAGTCACTGACTCAATCCCTTTAGGGATTGAGCTTGCAAAGAACAAACTTTGCAACGTAAGCAGCGACTAGCCCACTGAGACTAATCCTGATCCGCACTTCCGAATACTTCCCCAGTTTGGATTATCTGCAAGGCTGTTTGTTAAGTCGTTGGTTAAAGACAAGACATTTTGGATTAGTTGGGCGAGGGGACTTAAACGGGTTTGCTGATTCCTGGGATTATATC
>JAKOGY010000285.1 GCA_028658405.1 Dolichospermum sp. ST_sed8
GCGGATATTATTCGAGCAGTTGTCTTTACAACTATTCGATTAAGAATCCCCGTGTCTTTAGACCGGGGAGTGTCAAACTCTAAGTAACTACCTCTCCTCAATCCTCGATTCCCCAATTAACGATTGTATTTTTAATTCTAAACTATGATTTCCCTTTCTCCTGAACTCCAAGCTAGACTTTCCACCCCTTTGAAAATTGGCTCATTTGAGGTTAAAAGCCGTGTTTTACAGTCGCCATTATCGGGGGTGACTGATATGGTGTTTCGGCGTTTAGTGCGGCGTTATGCACCAGAATCTATGATGTATACAGAAATGGTTAATGCTACGGGTTTACACTATGTTAACCAATTACCGAAAATTATGGAGGTAGATCCTCAAGAAAGACCTATTAGTATTCAATTATTTGATTGTCGTCCCGATTTCTTAGCAGAAGCTGCTATAAAAGCGGTTGCGGAAGGTGCGGATACTGTTGATATTAATATGGGATGTCCTGTTAATAAAATTACTAAAAATGGTGGTGGTTCTTCTTTATTGCGTCAACCGGAAATTGCTGAAGCAATTGTACGAGAAGTGGTAAAAGCTGTAGATGTTCCTGTGACTGTGAAAACCCGCATTGGTTGGAATGATCATGAAATTACCATCCTTGATTTTGCGAAAAGAATGGAAGACGCGGGAGCAAAAATGATTACTGTTCATGGACGCACTCGCGCTCAAGGTTATAATGGTAATGCTCGATGGGAATGGATAGCTAAAGTTAAAGAAGTGCTATCCATTCCTGTGATTGGGAATGGAGATATTTTTTCTGTGGAAGCTGCGGTAAAATGTTTAGAACAAACTGGTGCAGATGGGGTAATGTGTTCTCGGGGAACTTTAGGTTATCCGTTTTTAGTTGGGGAAGTTGATCATTTCTTGAAAACTGGAGAACTATTACCAACACCCAATCCAGTTCAACGTTTAGAATGTGCGCGAGAACATCTTTTTGCTTTATGGGAATATAAGGGAGATAGGGGAGTCCGTCAAGCTCGTAAACACATGACTTGGTATGCAAAAGGTTTTATGGGTGCGGCTGATTTGCGGGGTAAGTTAAGTTTAGTAGAAACTGTCCAACAAGGTTTAGATTTGATTGATGCTGCTATAGAAAAACTCGCTCATGGTTATGAAATTGAGGAAGACACTGTAGATAGTATTGTCTTAGTATAATGCAATACTACAAGTTTAAGTATTTGTAGTATTTGTAGGGTGTGTTAGGCATAGCCGTAACGCACCTTAAGCTTGATAAACGGTGCATTACGCTGGCGCTAATGCACCCTACGTACTACCATATTTAATACCAATAGCTTCTTTTACAATAAACCCCGATAACGAATAAAAATTAAAAGAACTGCCCAAGAACCCAATGCTACTTTAACAGCAACTAGGATATTTAATATCGGCAAAATTCCGCCACTAAAAAGCGTTCCTAATTCACCGTGTGGTAACTCAAATCCTGATAAAGTTATCACTGCTAAAACAATAAAAACTAATACCGAAATCTTTTCCCACATTGCAGCGTGCCAACGTTGATAAATATCCTGCATCCACTGATATGATGAAGTAATTGCGATTAATCCAATTGCTGTTCCCCCAGCCACACCAGCCGCAAAACCACCCCCAGGACTCAAATGCCCTCTAATTGCTAATTCTATAGCCACTAACGCCGCAATTGTTGCCCCTAGACGAGCTAAAATGATGGATGGTTGATCTTGGAATTGATAGATACTACAAGATGGTTTTTCATTGGCTAGTAAAAAATTTGCTCCGAGAATGGCGATAGTAAATACAATTACTTCAAAAATAGTATCATATAGCCGATTTCTAAAAATAATCCCTGATACTGCATTGGGAACACCACTTTCTTTAACCACTGTTTCCACAATGGAAATATCTAATATGTTTGGTTCTGAATCAGGCATTATTAGCATTTTTACAAATAAAGCTATTCCGGCTAAAATATAAACCCATTTCATAGATATTTCTCCTCTGAATCTAAAACATTGATATAGTTTAAACTTGTTTTTTCTGTGGAAAGTGCGCTTTCCATAATGTTATAAATGCGTTGAACTCTAATAGTAGTTTGATATTTTTTGTGGGTTTGCTCAGTTTCTTTTATTAGCGCACAAGTTGCATGAATCTCTTTTTCTATTAATGCCCGTTGTAAAGTTTCCCTATTGCTATAAGGTACAAGTTCCAACCGCAAATAATATTTATTGAAAACGTTACGGAACTCGTTTATAAGTTGTTGAAAATCGCCATCTTGATTTTTGGCAATTGCTTGATTTTCCATGACTCCTAAACGCAAAACTAAAGATGAACGGACTGCTACTGCATATAAAGTAATTGATAGCATCGTTCCCATTAATGCTTCTGTTAAAGCTACATCTGCTGCACCTAAAACTGCGTCTACCATTGCAGCTACCGCACCAAGTACCCCACGAATTACTAAGGCATGATAGGGGTTAGTTTGAGTGATTAATATCCCCGCAGTTAAGGGTAATAAAGCAATGATTAAATAGAGATAGGTATCATTCATTTGTTGCGTCCTCAGTTGAACAGTATGCTAATACATAACCCAGCATAGTATTCCAAATTGCTAAGGAAATAATGCCCAAAATAAGTAATGGCCATTCGCTAGGTATTTTCAGTAGAAGCCCCACAATAATCATCATTGAACCTAGTGTATCAGCAACAGAAAGACCATGTAATTTGAATAATATTGATCTGTCACTGACTAAATGAAAAGTTCCCCAAAACCAAAAAACTATGCCTATGAATATACAAACATAACTAATAATGTTGATCATGCTTCATTCACTCTTCTCAAAATATGTGCTAATAACATTAAACCCGCATTTCCTACACTCAAAATAATTGATGCTACTACACCAATCATCCAATCGTCTCGTAAAACTGAAATCACGAGAATCATGATTGATACTTTACTAGAAATACTACCAAAAGCTAACATTTTCTGCCAGGTATCATCACTTTTCCAGGCTTCATAAATGGGAATAAGTAATGCTAAAATCATGGCTATTAAAACTATTTCTAAGTTCATGATTATTTTTTCCTTGGTTTAATGTGGTGAACCTCATACCAACCTTCTTCGTGATATTTTACAACTATAGTTTTTGGTGTGAAGGTAATCAAAAATATATCTAGAAAAATCAGCAATGGTGATCTTTTTAATTTGACTTTTTCCATGATTATTTCTTCTTGATTATGGGGACGCAAGATAATTTCAAATGCCTCTACAAAAGCTACTGGAATAGCAATAAAGATTTTAATGATCACCTTTACCCAATCTTTTAGTTTTTCTGGAGATGTATAACCACGTGGTAATACCAAGGCAATAATTACACCGATGATAATATTTGTTAAACTCACATCAGATGTGAGTAAAAACCAAATTGATAATCTTAATATGAGATGTCCAATCATGGGAAAGCCATCCAAAATAGCAGTATTAAAGTTAAACTCATGACACCAACTAAATGTTCAAATTCTTCAAATACACGGGGTAAATAGATTGATAACTTTTTAAAGATGAGATGATATGCTAACCAACCAATGGCAATAGTCGTAATTGCTTTAGTAATACCAGCAATGTCATAAGCTTGCAAATATATCAAATTTACTGCGAT
The DNA here is from genome assembly GCA_028658405.1 of Dolichospermum sp. ST_sed8. GTDB lineage: Bacteria > Cyanobacteriota > Cyanobacteriia > Cyanobacteriales > Nostocaceae > Dolichospermum. Next base: position 3,681 of record JAKOGY010000285.1, read on the forward strand.
TAAACCAGTAATCAAAAATATAATTGCTGTCCAAAAATCAGATTTTATATTCTGTTCTGCATCTTTTATATGGGGTAAAAAAATGAATTTTGCAAAAGATATAGAAGTTCCGACAGCGGCAACATTCATAGCGATAAATTGCCAAGATTCTAAATTTTTCATAGTTAGAAATTTTGCCCCAAAACCTGCCAACAAAGGAAAACCAGAAATTGATAAACTCGCTATGACTAAAGGTATCCAAATGGTTGTATTAATCGGTTTATTTTGTAGTTCTTTAAAATTACGACTGGGTAAAGAACCTGCAATTAGAAATAAAGATGATTTCACTAATCCATGAGTAAGTGCATAAAACCCACCTACTGCCGGTGCAACCAAAATAAAGCCTAATTGGGATATTGTATGAAAAGCCAACATTCGCTTTGTATCTTTTTCTAAAACTGCATAGGATACACCCATTAACGCAGTTCCCACACCAAAAATACTGACTATACTATTAATTTCATCGGAAATTAAAGCGCAACGTAACAAAGGTAAAATACTGGCTTTTACAACGATTCCTGACATCAATGCGGAAACTGGCGTTTCTGATTCTGAATGCGTTAAAGGTAGCCATAATCCTGATACAAAAATTCCAGCTTTAATGAATAAACCTAGAAAAATTAATGCTAATGCTTCTGGTGGTGATCCTTTTAAACTTGCGAAACTAAAGGAATGATGTGTTTGATAAACTAGCACTGCACCAACCAGATAAAATAACATGGAGGTATTGCTAACAAAAAGATAGCGTAAACCAACCCAAATTGAGCGATCGCTACGAGGATAAGCAATTAATAAAAAAGCCGCAATACCGCTTACCTCTAAAGCGACATATAAACTCACAAAATCCGCACAAATAAAAGCAGCATTTAAGCTACCATGAACAAGAATAGTTTGTGCCAAGAAAAAAGCAGTTTTATCACTATGCCAACAATAAATAACAACAGCGGCAGTTACTAAAGCATTAGTTAAAATAAAATAACCGCTTAACTGATCAGCTATTAAAGTTACACCAAAACTATCTAGTAAATTCAGTTTTATCGGTGATGGTTCGAGAAATAACTGGAACGCATAAGCAGCAGAAGCAATAGTCCCCCAAAGTGTCAAATGTCGGTTAAGTTTGGGGATTAAAAAAATCATGAACCCTAGAAAAAATGGTATTGCAACCCAAATAATAGTAATAGTATTCATGGTGTATTATTTTTCTCGATTTCGTCGCTTTCTAATGTGGGATTATCTCGGGCTAATTTCATCACACCAACTAGCATCAAAGCCTGAATAGAAAAGCCAATAACTATTGCTGTTAAAATCACTGCTTGAGGAACGGGATCAGCATAAGCAATATTTTTTACTTCGGAAATAATGGGAGTAAATAAACCATCTCGTGATGCAATTAGTACATAAAAGGCAATTACACCTGTACTCATTACATCCATAGAGACAATCTTCATTACCAGGTTTTTTTTGAGAATAATCCCAAAAAATCCGCATAATATAGTTGCCAGTACACACGCTTCTAACATGGGAATTATTGAATGAATTTTAGGATAAAGTGCTAATTCAATATAAGCACGAATTTTTAGTGCTAAAACAATATCAACACTAAAATATTCTTATGATTACGATATCTATACTTAATGATTTAAGTACGGAAATTTAGAAGGATGATTTTAATACTAGTACAAGGGTAAGGATTTCAGATTTCAAACTACTAGTCTGTCAAGAACTAATTGACGGGTTCATTTGTTGCTATTTTGATTCTTCTTTCTTCTTTCTTCTTTCTTCCTTCGTGTCCTTCGTTCCTTTGTGGTTCGTTTCTTATCCGTCAAAATTTATTTGACATCAATGAATTGATTGAACTAGCCAAAGCTATGCGGGAGGCACAAAAACGGGGTGAAAACTTGGGACTAACTGAAGATGAAACTGCTTTTTATGATGCCCTGGAGGTGAATGATAGTGCAGTTATTAGCTTAGGAGATGATATACTTAAAGCGATCGCTCATGATTTAGTCAAAGCGATTCGTGCTAACTTAACCATTGATTGGACAGTTAAAGAAAATGTTAGAGCTAAATTAAGAGTGACCATTAAACGATTACTCAAAAAGTATGGTTATCCCCCAGATAAACAGGAAAAAGCAACTTCCACAGGATTAGAACAAGCAGAGTTATTATGTAAAGACTGGGTAGCCTAATCACTTCACTCAAAATTAATTCTAAATTCTAAATTCTAAATTCTAAATTCTTTTGTCCTATTCTATTTTTTGTAATTTTAGCCAGTTGTAATTGAAGCGGTGAAAGAGTGTTGATAATTAGCTTTTTAGGGGGGGTATGCTAAAGCACTCTATCAACAACTGGCAAGGGAGCGGGGAAATTATCTTTGAAGTTCTGTTTCATCCCGTCATCCCTGTTGATATTTCTATTAAACCGTTAAAAGTAAAATATTGGTTGCCAAATTGCCTATTTTTTAAACTATTATTGATAAAACCTAAGAGGATGTTTTAAAAGTCCTTCGTCATGTATCCAAAATATTGAGATCCCCCTAAATCCCCCTTGAGAAGGGGGACTTTGACTCTAATTCCCCCCTTTTTA
>JAKOGY010000286.1 GCA_028658405.1 Dolichospermum sp. ST_sed8
TCGCGCCGCTTCCCTCTCAGGTCTAAAGACGCGCTCGTTTCCCACTTACCGTGAGATTCTATGAATTATTAGGGAAGATATGAAGTTCTGATATTTTCCCTGTTCACTATTTCCTAGGATGTAATTATTAGGCATGATTTAATCCATATTTTTCCCCTAATAATCATGTTTTTTCGCCTAAATCGCCAGTTTTTTCTGGTATTAATAACAACAATTTGTGTAATTCATCAGTTGTATACCTATCCTATTTCTGCGGCCTTGGGTAATACGTTCGATGCTGATATTACGACCACCAAAATTGCTAATCAGGTAACTGTGAGAATTTTTACTAAATCTGGTTCTGGCTCAGGAGTGGTTATTAAGCATGAAGGGCAAACTTATACGGTATTAACAAATCATCATGTGGTTGCTGATAGTCCTGAAGATGGGTTTAAAATTTTAACTGCTGATGGTAATATTTATCCAGCACAGCAATCCAATAATGTTAATGTAGAAGTATTCGACTTAGCTCTAGTAAAATTTAATAGTCCACAGGATTACCAAGTAGTCACGTTGCCAAAATCAACACTGATATCTGAAGGGGAACCGGTTTATGTATCTGGATTTCCAGCCTGGCATTTTGTTTTCAATGGTAATAAAATTATTCAATTTGAAGAAACCCGAAATTGGGGGGTTAGTGCTTTTAAACTCAAAACTGGAACGATCAAAATGCAGCTTACTAAAACCTTACCCGGTGGTTATCAATTAGGCTGTACCAATGATGTATTTCAAGGTATGAGTGGTGGACCAGTTTTAAATCAGCAGGGAGAACTCATTGGTATAAATGGCTTATTAAAGTATCCCTTTCAAGGTATTGATGCTTTTACTTTTAGTGATGGAACTAGACCCGAACAAGCAGATTATTTGCAAATGGAAGCTCTCAGTTGGGCTATTCCTATTCATAATGTTCTCGATTTTCTGAAAAAACAAGAAATAGTCTCTGAAGTTGACGCTCTCAGGTCTAAAGACACGCTCGATTCTACAGACAGAATTAGTTTAATCTAATTCTCGTTACGGTGGTCAAACACCGAAAGCGTGAGTTTACTTAAATTAAGTTTAAGTTTTCCCGTTACTTTTTTTAAGATATTCGCTGATCCATTAAGATCAGCATTTACTAAAAACTTTTCACCTGTTAAGTAAAGTCCTCTCAAAATTCGTCTTCCAGATGCTTTCCACCCTTGGGGTTTTGGGCTTCGCCCCGCTTCGCTAACACCGTACTTGGGTGGGGAGTCTCCATCTAGAAAACTCGATTTTGAAGTATGACTCTCCTCTGTCAGATGAAAGTTTATCCCATATTGGCAACACAGTTGATTAAGTCGATCTTTCAACTTACCTAATGGCATTTGAACAAATTTTTGATTGTTCAAATTACCCATATTGGAGTTCAGTTTAAACCCATCGTTCCAACCTAGAACTAAGTTACCTATTTTATTTTTAAGGCAATGGTCAATAATCAACTTTGCACTTTTGTTGATCCCATCTCTCATTTGATGGTTTCGTTTTCTGGTAACTCGATCTAACCAACTGTCCCAGTAGTCACTTGACTTGCCTTCTTTTTTAGTAGAGACTCTTTTATTCCAGAGTTGATTGTCAGCTTTCAATTTTCTGGAGTCAATTAAAAAAGAATTACCTAAAGTGTCTACACAGGCTGCTAAATTATCAGCAGTTCCCAAGTCAATTGATAGGGCTTCACTAATATTTAATTCAGTGATCTCTTGGTCAACCAAATAAGATAACTCCAAGTAAAAAGCCCCATTTCTGGGTAATATAGTCAACTCTTTGATCTTTGAGAAATCTAAGTTAATTGGCATCAAAAGAAAGAACTCAGATATTCCAAACCATCTTTTTACTGTCAACCCTAAAGGGAATCTAATTTGATTATTTTCAAGGGTTGGCTTACCCGCTCCAGTATTAGGAAAGGCAACTTTAAAAAGTTTAGATCCTTCAAGGTAGCTAGGAGGCTTAGGTTTAAAAAGTAACTCACTTTTGTTGAACTTGTTTTTTAATTCTTTAAAGGATTTAAAAGCTTCGCTTACTGAGATTAGTGTTTGTTGAGCAACTACCGAAGGTAGTGAACTTGCTAATCTGGTCTTGCTCACAGTGGACTCATATATTAGGTCGAATTTACCAGTGAGTAACTTACCAGTTTTGAAAAGTGTTTGTCTAGCAAAATAGACCCCTGAGTTATAGAGTTTACCTGATTGTTGACAAAGATACTCTAATATTGCTTTAGTATCTTTATCAGGGGATAATAGGACTTGTTGAACTCCCATTAAGGGTTTATTTTTGACCATGATTTGGATTTTCGCTATTATATTTATGATTTCACAAAATGATAAATTAATCAAGAAGAACTTAGGCGACTAAAGTCGCACGAGTCGCTTATATCTCAGGTCTGAAGACGCTGAGTTTTACGCTTACCGAGAGATTTATAAAGCTGGAGTGAAGCAAATAATTACAGACGATAGTGATTATTTAACTGTTTCTGGTATTCAAGTTTTTACCGCTAATCATAATGCGATCTCCGCAGCAAGAAGAAATGGTAAACTTTTGGTTAGGTAGTCGCCCAAGAGAGTAGCTTAAAACTAAATAATATGGAAAAACTACAAACCTCTTCCAGACAAGCGGAAATAGAAGCAACTTTCACTACACTTGTTAACCAGTGGCGTGAAGAAAATCGTGGTGTATCATCAACTAATCAAATGTGTATGCACCCTGCATATCAACAGATTATAGGCATGGATGAAGCTGTAATACCTTTACTACTCAGAGAATTAGAGAAAAAATCTGGACGTTGGTTTTGGGCATTAAAATCTATTTCCCGAGAAGATCCTGTACCTCCAAATTATAGGGGAAATACAAAAGAAATGACTAAAGCATGGCTAGAATGGGGTAAGCAAAGGGGCTATGAGTGGTAAGTAATAATGCTTGGGTTAGGTATGTAAGAACACTTGTTGAGCGCGATTTTCCTAACCTAATTGTCTACGGATATAAACTTACAAGTCCAGATACGATTGACTATAACTGTATAGCTTGGGCAGCAGAATATGATCAAGCATGGTGGTGGACAGATGCTCAAAACGAAGAATATTGGACACCAGATGTTCCTAGAGAGGAGAGTATTAACGCTTTTCGGCAAGCATTTCAAACTCTTGGTTATGAAGTCTGTGAAGATGATACTTTAGAACCAGGATTTCAAGTATTGTTAATTGATCAGAATAGCTAAAAAAGCGATCGCCAAGAACACCAAAAATAGATAAAACCCTCTATCGTACCATAGAAACAATTATGCAATATATCTAATATCTCTAACAGGAAAAGGAATTTGAATCCCTTCTCTCTGAAAACGTTTGTGTAATTTCTTCACAAACAGATGTTTACCAATTCGTTGGTCAAAAAATTCACTGACACGCATATAAAGAGTAAAATCAATACTGTAAGCGTTAAAAGTATGAAATCTCATATACGGTTCATTCGCAATTAATTCCGGTGCAATTTCCCGCATAACTTCTTTCGCAACTTCTACCGTCAATACTTGTCGGTTAAGGAAATGTAGGTTGGGTTGAGCGACAGCGAAACCCAACATTAACAAGGATTTCGTTGGGTTTCGTTCCGATTGCTCCGCGAACGTTCACGTTCCACAACTCAACCTACGATATAATGACTTTTCGAGGCTTAACCGAGCAGTATTGGGTTTCATATTTGGTTAAACTATGAACCGGTTGCAGTATAGCGGTTTTCACTTAATTAATTACCAAAAACTTTCTGAATTGGTGCATCAAGAAATTATTCAAGGAAATTATTCAATCCTCAATAATCTGAATTTCATCAAGTTGATTAATCACCACATCTGCACCTTTAACATGATCTGCCCTACCAATCCAAGTAATCCCAATACAGCCAGCAGCCTTAGCATCACGTGCCATTTGCATATCACCCACAGAATCACCTACCATTAAAGTCCTCTCTGGTGCTACTCCCAAGGCTTGACAGGCTTCTAAAAACAGTGCTGGATCTGGTTTACTTGGACCTTCATCAACTCCCTTTTCCAGTTGCAAATAAGCGCCTAACTCGTGAATAGTCACAAATTTCTTGACCTCTTCAGTCGTCGCTGCTGACAGAATTCCCAATTTTAATCCCGCTACTGACAAAGACTTTAATATCTCCAAACTCCCCACAAATAAAGGTGAAGGAGTTTTTTCAACATATTGATCTGCTGCTTCTAAAGCTTGACGGGCAATTTTTAACGATTCAAACCATCCCTTCCCAGTTTCCGCAATATAGGCTGCTGCTGCAACTTCCGTTTCTTTGCGACTTGCTACAGATATTAAACCCGCTGGATCTAAAAAATCACCATTAATACCAAAAGCCATTAACAAAGGTTCACCAATACCGGGAACTTGCGCGTCTATCATCCGCGCCCCTTTTTGTCCTAATGTTCTTAAATATAACTCAGAATCTTCTAAAGTCCCGTTTTTATCAAATAAAATTGCTTCAATATTAGAAAATGCAATGTTTTTACATTTAATAGTTACCAAAATATCTCACCCTCCTCATATTAATTGCAGATATTAGATTGTAAGTAAAAAAAAAGAGGGCTTTCCCTCTTCCTAATATACTTTAACAATCTGAGTTGTAATTACTTACAATTATCAATCTATTATTCAATAGCTGCGGGAATCTCTTCTTCAATCTCTGTGGCTGCGGGAATTTCTTCCTCAACTACAGCTTCCACAGATGCAACTTCCTCAACTACAGCTTCCACAGGTGCAACTTCTTCAGCAACAGTTTCCACATCTGTAGCTTCCACATTTGTAGCTTCCACAGGTGCTGCTTCTACAGGTGTAGTAATACCTTGCTGTTTAGCAAGCAATTGTTCCCGATACTTAGCTGCCATTTCTTCAGCCTTATCATAAACCAAATCACGGTTCTTGATCATGTCACCAGGTTCAGGTTCCAACTGTTTAGTAGACAGCGAAATCCGTCCCCTTTCTGCATCCAAGTCAATGATCATTACTTTCACTTCATCATTGACATTGAATACACTATGAGGAGTGTCAATATGCTCGTGGGAAATTTCGGAAATATGCAATAATCCGCTTACGCCGCCGATATCAATGAAAGCACCGTAAGGTTTGATACCGCGAACAGTACCAATGACCACTTCGCCAACTTCCAAACGGTTCATCTTGCGCTCAACTAGCGCCCGACGATGGGAAAGAACTAAGCGGTTACGCTCTTCATCTACTTCTAGGAATTTCAAAGGCAGGTCTTCACCTACCAAATCTTCCTTGGGTTTGCGAGTGCTAATATGAGAACCGGGGATAAAGCCGCGTAATCCTTCAATTCGCACTAATGCACCACCGCGGTTGGTTGCGAAAACGCCAGAACGAACAGTAGCATCTTCTGCTTGCAACTGTCGAACTCGCTCCCAAGCCCGCATATACTCAATCCGACGAATTGAAAGGGTGAGCTGACCATCTTCATTTTCATCGGTAAGGATGAAAAATTCCCGTGTTTCGTTTGATTGTAAGACTTCTTCCGGGGCATCGACCCGGTTAATAGACATTTCTTGTATGGGTATATATGCTGCGGTTTTCGCACCTATGTCAATCAGAGCGCCGCGCGGCTCTATACTGAAAACTGTACCCGGTACGACATCACCAGGGCTAAAGTGATAGTCGTATTTATCTAGTAGAGCAGCGAAATCTTCGAGGGTAAATCCAATTTCTGTAGCGGTTAAGTTCTGATTGACCATGCTAATGTATTCCTGGGTCTAGTCTCCGTAAAGGTTTTGTCATAAATTCAGTTTATATGTAAGTAGTGGGAGGACAATTTCCACTTACATTGCTGTCTTATCCTAGCTTAGAATAGCTAGTCTTAACACATATCAACTTCCAGACATAAAATCATATCATATATAGCAGTGAATAGGGAATAGGGAATAGGGAATAGGGAATAGGGAACTGGCTTAATACCTAAATCAAAATATCCGTTGCTACTATCATCAGTAACAACGGATATTATTAGCATATATTCCCAATTGATCAGGGAATAAATAACCTACTTCTCTTTTTTCTCAAACCGAGGGGGTTCGCGGAAGGCGATTGAAAAAAAGAGGACACCTATTGCTAGGGCTAAAATCAAGATGTAAGCAACACTTTCCATATTTTTCAGATCCTGCCATTCTATACTAATCCCAAAATAATGTAGTATTTTGGATTCAATAGTAGGAAAACATTTCCTACTATTGACGTTTGTG
>JAKOGY010000287.1 GCA_028658405.1 Dolichospermum sp. ST_sed8
GGAAATAAACACCAAAATTATCGCTGTCCAGATGTGTCTAGACTTTGGTAATTTTGGGTAAGTTTTATAGAACGGTTGATGAAAATAGGTAAATTTTGCCCATCAAAACTTTTTTTCCTAAACACTTGACATTATTCTCATGGAACTGCTATATTCTCTATAGTGAATTGATTGGGGCGTAGCCAAGTGGTAAGGCAGTGGGTTTTGGTCCCGCCATCCCTAGGTTCGAATCCTAGCGCCCCAGTTATCTAAAAAGCAAGCTTTAACAGCTTGCTTTTTTTGTTTTTAGAGACTTCCAAATAAAAAAATATCCCAAATTATCTTGTGGTGCGGCCCTACTAATAATCCAAGGAGAGACCAGACTTGTACTGAGCCTGTCGAAGTATGCCCATCCCACAAGATGGGATTATTTTTTTTGTGGAGTAAAACCAGTTTATGTCTGATACTTTTAACCGAGACATTCCCCGACATCTGAGATATCGTGAATATCTAGTATAACATCACCAACTGAGTTAGTGAAGGTGGTATCCCACATTGCCTGAGAACATAATTCTAAGGCTCTTGATTGTCTATCAACGAGTTCAATACCCAAATTTTCTCTAGAACTACCAAGTTTTCTAAGGAAAGGCTTGCACTGAGCTTGTCGAAGTGTTTATTTTCTTTGTAGCCATTCAAGTCCATTCGGAACCATTACAGTTACTCAAAATATTTATTGACTTTAAATTAACTACAAAACTCTCGTATATATTTAATATTATGAACCTATTGTCGGAAAATGTCAATAGGTGTCTGAAGATTTGATGTCCTATTCTTTACTCTAGTGGTCATCGGATTAGCTTACACTGTACACCAAAATATTGCTTACCAGAAACTACCCGCATTGCTGATAAATTAGCATCTGCAAGATAAATATTTTTACAATGTTTGCAGAAAATTTATGTTCCTCACACTGATTAGACATATATCTGGTTGAAGGTATTAGCCAAGAACTACTTGCTGAATATTTTCTGTTAAGTATATCTGTAATCATAGGAAGAATAAGTATTGATTATTAACCAGAAAACATTGAGTATCGAATATCTCTAAAAGTTTTCTAATCATCATTATCTTCCAGATATATTTTTACAATTTGAGAGGAATATGATTATGGCTACAAATGCGATAACATTGAAGAAATTGCTGACTAACTTTACATATAGCGTAGTTGATATAAAGAAAATAACTCCAATTATACTTCACTATCGTTGGTTTATCCTAGGGGTTTCCAGTGGAGTCATGTCAGCAACAAGCCTTTTAGCTATCACTACTAAACCAACTTATCAAAGCTATATGCAAATATTGGTAAGTTATAATTCAGATGAATTATCACCAACTAATCACAGAGAAAAGACAACAAAAGACTTAAATAAACCGCAGTTATCATCCATTGACTACAGTAGTCAAATAAAATTAATGCTGAGTGATAAATTAGTCCAGAAAGCTGTCAACTTACTGCATGGTGATTATCCACAAATGACTGTAGAAGATATCTATAGTAACAGCCAAATTGATCAAGTTTCATCTTTACCACCAACTCAGTTACCAGCAGATTCAGAAGTTAATCAGCATTCAAACCAAACATTTTTGCTCTCTTTTACAGACAAAGATCCTCTGAGGACTAAAAGAGTATTACAAGCTTTAGAAAAAGTATATAAAGATTATAACATCTATCAAAAAGATCAGCGGATTAATCAAGGTTTAGTTTTTGTTAATAAGCATCTACCGCAACTGCAACAGGATGTATTAAAAGCTGAGAAAAAGCTAGAAACCTTTCGTAAACAGAATAATTTAATTGATCCAGTTTTACAAAGTCAGATTTTACTCCAGTCTTTAGCAGATATTCAAAAACAGCGGCAAACAACTCGCGCTCAACTACAAGACGTACAGGCTCAACATAACAGCTTAGAACAAGCAATTGCCTCTTCTAACCAAAATAAAAAAAATATTAATGATTCCTTTCAAACTAGACAAAATCAGTCCTTAATTAGTGAACTGACGCAAACATTTGAGGCATTAAAGGAAGCTCGGATAGTTTATACAGAAAAACATCCAATCATCCAAAAATTGGTACAGAAACAGCAAATTATTATCACACTATTACAACAAGAAGAAAAAAATAAAGCTATTACTATTAATAGTAAATCAAAAATATCAGAACAAAGAGTACCTAAGTTAGAGAATGATTTAACTAAATTAAAAATAACTGCATTGGGACTAATTGCCCATGATCAGGATTTAGTAAAATCTGAACAAGAAATTCGTTCTTTGCTGAGTAACTACCCAAGTTTAATTACAGAGTATAACAATTTAGTTGCAAATGTAGAAACTTATCGTAAGAGATTGCAACAACTAGTTCAAATCCAAAATTCATTAGGTGTGAAAATTGCTCAAGAAGGTTTTAATTGGCAAATTTTAGAAGAACCTGCTCTAGGAATACATATAGGGAATTTGCGCTGGTTACTAATTATTGGAGGAGTAGTAATGGGTCCCATATTGGGTTTAGCAGCAGCTTTACTTTGGGAAAGATGTAATCATGCAATTTTTTATACTCAAGACCTACAAAATCTAACAAATGTTCAGTTACTAGGGTCAGTACCAAGATTAGGAACATATCGAAATAGTTGGCAAAGACAACTCCAATCTATGGTTAGAGATAAATCTAAAAATGTAGATATTTCTAATCAGGAAACTATCAAAAATTTACCTAACCATGAAACCTTAGATATTATTTACCAGAATATTCAAATATTAAATAATTCTCTGAATTTAAAATCATTGATGTTGACTTCTGCACTACCAGGAGAAGGAAAAACAACTTTGGCTTTAGGGTTGGGAGCTAGTGCGGCTCGAATGCACCAACGAGTATTAGTAATTGATGCTAATTTGCGTTCTCCCAGTTTACATAAAACTCTAGGACTTAGCAATGATTGGGGTTTATCCTTATTACTTGTTGATGATATCAATACATCATTTCGTAATTATATTCAGCCCATTCATCCAGCAATTGATATTTTGACTGCGGGTCCTGTACCGGAGGATGCAGTAAATCTGCTTAGTTCTGAGCGAATGCAAGAATTAATGGATTTATTTACCCAAAATTATGATTTAGTGTTAATAGATGCACCCTCTGTTTTAGATACAGTTGATGGTAGAATTATGGCTTCTTTGTGTAATGGGATTGTCATGATAGGACGCATTGGTAAAGTTACTCCCAATAAATTGATGGAAGCTACAGAAATTTTAAGCAAGTTAAATTTAATTGGTATTATTGGTAATGAAGTTTATGATTTTCCTCAAATATTGACACCGTGAAAAGGAGTCAGTAGGGGCGTATTGCAATACGCCCCTACAGGAGTTAATGAACCACGAAGGAGCGAAGGACACGAAGGAAGAGAGAAGAAGGAAGAGAGAAGAAGGAAGAAAGAAGAAGGAAGAAGGAAGAAAGAAAATTACCCAATCTTCAGTTTCCAATCTCCTGTTTTCAAGAACTGCCAGAGTAGAATGGTAGACGCTTGTGATCAAAAAATTAGCATGAAATTCCCATTGTTATTAGGCAATTTGTTTTCTGAGATTAAAGGTAAACATTGGTGGATAGGTATCCTGATTTGGTTTACTTTACTTGCTCCTGCACAAGCATCTGTAATTTTGCGGGTGGCAATTGAAAGAGAAGTTAAACAGGTAAAAGTTGGTGCTTCTACAACCGCTATTGTTAAAGATAGTAGTGGTAAGATTCTCGGAGAATTACCAGGAATGAGTGCTTATGCGGCTCAAGCAGTTCCAGGAGGAGTAGCTTTAGATAGGTGGCAATCGGGGTTATTTTGGATTGAACCCACTAATAAAGGATTTGTTTATATTGGCGATCGCTGGTTTCGTGGTAGAACCTTAGTAGTACCCACAAGTAACGGTTTAACTGCTGTTAACTGGGTAGATTTAGAAGAATATCTCTACAGCGTCATTGGTGGAGAAATGGACACTAGCTGGCCACAAGAAGCCCTCAAAGCCCAAGCTATTGCTGCCCGTACCTATGCCCTCTATGAACGCGAAAGACAGCGCCGAAATCCCGTTTACGACTTAGGAGATAGTCCAGATAGGTGGCAAATTTATAAAGGTGTCAGTAGTGAATCTCCCACAACCTACAACGCAACTGATACCACCGCTGGTAAAGTCTTAACCTACAACAACCAAATCATTCTTTCTGTCTTTCACGCTTGTTCCGGTGGACACACCGAAAACGTCGAAGATGTCTGGACAAGCAAAGAAGCTTACCTGCGGGCTGTTCCCGACTTTGACCAAAATATCAAAGAATGTAACTGGGTAAAAACCTTCACTCCTGGAGAAATTAGTGCCAGAATTTCTGGTGTTGGTAATGTCAAAGATATGATTATCGAAACTCTCTCACCTTTCAAAAGTGTCAAAACTCTCAAAATTATCGGTGATAAAGGCACTAAAATCCTCGTAGGTGAAGAAGTCAGAACTGCACTCAGAATTAAAAGTACCCGTTTTATTGTTAATAAAGATGCAAATGGTGGTTTTGTCCTGCAAGGATTAGGTTTTGGCCATGGTTTAGGAATGAGTCAATGGGGGGCTTATGAACTGGCAAAACGTGGTGCGAATCATCTGCAAATTTTAGGATATTACTATCAAGGTGTAGCCCTCACACCCATTCAAGCAAAATAGTAGGGAAGAGGGAAGAGGGAACAGGGAACAGGGGGGAATAATTACCAATTACCCATTACCAATTACCCATTACCAATTACCAATTACCAATTACCAATTACCCATTACCAATTACCAATTACCAATTACCAATTACCCATTACCAATTACCTATCACCTATTTGTTTATTCTTAAATTCCTGCTCTAATAAATCTGTTTCTGTGGAATAAACTGCATCTTCCTTACCAATGACTTTTTCTGTGGCAAATTCACGGGCAAAGGCGATTTTCTGCTGTAAAGAAGAATCTGCACCTGCTAATAATCTAGCTCGTTCTTGGCGGTGAAGATTACGGGTAGAGATCTTTTCATTACGCCATTTAATCCAGAAATAGCGAATTAAGGGAATGGCGAGAAAACCTGTCCCATAAGCTAATAAAAGTCCATAAATTCCTTGCACAAAAGCGACTAATCCGCCAATTTGAGCCGCTAGAGTCCCATTTCTTAATAAATTGCCCAACATTAAAGCCCCAACAAAATTCACTCCTCCTAAACCAGCACTGAGCATAAGTTGTCCAGAAGTTGCTGCACTAAACCGCCAGGAAAATTCATGGAGATATTCAGATATTGAGCGACTTTGTTTTTTACTAGCTTTTACCTGTAATTCTGGGAAATAATAGACTATTTGCCCCTCAGAACTTACCTGGGGCATTCCATTAAATCTGACCAGTACAGGTAGCATATAATCTTCATATTCTTGTTGATATTTTTCGCCAATATCATCTAAATAAGGAGCAATTTGTTCTGCTACTACTGCACCTTGATTATTACTAATCACAGCCCCAATTTCTGACCAGCGCCGCTCTTCTAAATTGGCGTTAGGATCACCATCACCAAAGAGAAAGGAAAACACCGCTTCCAAGAAATTCATTTCACTATTTTCGCCCCGTTCCCTCCGCTGTTCTCGGTAATTATCACGATGATTGGGGCTAAAATACCAGAATAAATCTGGGAAAAAGAAGAAATTAAAACCTCTGGAATTATTACTGCGATTGTCATTATCTCGATCTGAACTAGCAGTCATGATCATGATGATAGTCACAGTAATCAGCAAGATAGAAGCAACTAAAACAATACCAAAGGAAATCCGAATTAGGTAGAATAGGACAGACCAAACTTTTTTCCACCACTCTTGCAATCGTATTTGCAAGAATTTATTGCGTAAAATGTCTCGAAAGTTGCGAGGAAATTGGTAAACAACATCACCTGATTCTGCAACCTGTAAATGTCCCCCAGCATCAGCCGCTAGGGCTAATAAACTCTGATTGACTTCAGCTATATTTAATCCTATCTGGGTAGCAACATCACCAACGGTGACACGGTAGCCCAGTTGTTCTACAGAACGCATAATAGCAGGATTGGGAGTCATATCTGTTCCCTTTGTTTATATTTTGATTTACCTTTATTCAGTATAATTGAACTAATTTTTCTACTTCTGACTTTTCACCAAATAGAACGAAAGGCACGGAAGCCACTTGGCAATAGATGCGTGGAGGAAGTGCCAACTTAGAATTTAT
>JAKOGY010000288.1 GCA_028658405.1 Dolichospermum sp. ST_sed8
GGATTTGCAGGATTGTTATTGGGATATTGTTTGATTGTGGCAGAATTAAGTGAATATTTTGTCTGAATCAGGATGTCCAGGATTTGAGGATTTGCAGGATTGTTATTGGGATATTGTTTGATTGTGGCAGAATTAAGTGAATATTTTGTCTGAATCAGGATTTCCAGGATTTGAGGATTTGCAGGATTGTTATTTGTAGATTATTTTATCTAACCAGAATTAAGGATTATGATGATGAGTGAAAAAGAATATTTTGTAAATGCCTAAAATAAACAACATTCTCTAAACACTATAATACCGAAAATTACTAGACTAATTTAACAATAACATCCTGTACATCCTTTAATCCTGGACATCCTGATTCAGACAAAATTTATTTCTGATTAAATTTACATTTAACGGTAATTTTAATATTACTGCTTGTTTCTCCTGTAACAATATAAGGGATTCCTGTCATTCCTCCGACATTCACCCCAAATTCTAAGGTAACTTTAGAAACTTCTGCTAAAGCTAAATCTTTGAAGGATTGAATAATATGTTTTGAATAGGATTGAATAGTTTTTTGGAGTTTGTCTCCCTGTTCTTTAATATTCAGTTTTTCATTCAGTTTTTCTACGCCAAAAATGCGGTCTGCTGGTTCATGGGTGGGAATTATAAAATCTAGGTTCTCATTTTTTGGAGGTTGGGGGCTTTTTGAATAACGGGAAGCTTTCGACTGGGAGATTGTGCTATAATTTGCCAATGATTAAATTGCCAGAGATTTTATGATAACGTTGCAAGAAATTATTAATTCACTGGCCAGTTTATCAAAAGAAGATCAAGATTTTCTATTTGAAATACTCCGCAAAAGAAGAGAAGAGGAAACTAAGCAAGTTATAATTCATTCATTACGAGGGAAGTATTCTAATCTGGCGACAAGTAGCGATGATTTCGCAAGTAAGAAACAGATAGAGATTGCTTTGGAAAATTAGCAAGATGAATATTATCTTATATACTGAAACCTATTGACTAACTATAACACTATGAGTAGCATATCCTTAGAAATACCTGAAGAAGTTTTAATTAGTCTCAAAGAAACCCCAGAAAGTTTATCTAGGGAAATATCAATTTTAGCAGCAGTCAAACTGTTTGAACTTGGTAAACTGTCATCAGGAAGAGCAGCACAATTAGCAGGAATGTCACGGGTAGAATTTTTAATGGCTTTGGGACGTTATCAAGTTTCACCTTTTTCTTTAACTTCTCAACAGTTAGAACAAGATGTTAACAATGCCTAATTCTCCAGTTGTTGTTAATACTTCTCCTCTATTGTATCTGCATCAAGTTGGCTGTTTAGAATTACTGCAAAACTTGTATAGTAAAATTTTCACTCCTCCTGCGGTAATACAAGAACTAGCAGTTGGCAAAAATCAAGGGATTAATGTACCATATATTAATGCTATTGAATGGATTTCCATTACTCCAGTAAAATCAATCAGCTTAATTCCTGCTGTTATAGATTTAGGACAAGGAGAAGCAGAAGTTTTAGCTTTAGGATTGGAAAATCCTGGCGTTTTGGGGAAATATTACTACCAATCCTGTGTATTAGAAGTATTGTATCCTTTATAGTTACCAAAACCGTAACGGTGATCAAATCTCAGGTTACTGAGGACTTTTCTGGTAGATACTCTCAACAACAAGATCCCCGACTTCTTTAAGAAGTCGGGGATCTGAGTGCCTCTTGTTATACATACAAGCATTTAGACACTGAGATAAAAGATACTTATTGCAAAAACTGTAAATATTGTTATGATTTCAGAAATTAGTAACTAATGTATTTCATTAGTGAACATATTATCTCAGGAGGAAATTCCTTTGTCTCGACGCTATTTATTTACTTCCGAGTCAGTTACAGAAGGTCATCCAGATAAAATCTGTGATCAAATCTCGGATACCATCATTGACGCGCTATTGTCAGAAGACCCAAATAGCCGTGTAGCAGCAGAAGTTGTAGTTAATACTGGTTTGGTGCTAATTACTGGAGAAATTACCACCAAAGGTCATGTTAATTATGTCAATCTTGCCCGTAAAAAAATTGCGGAAATTGGCTATACTGACGCTGGTAACGGCTTCTCTGCGGATAGTGCCAGTGTCTTAATCGCTTTGGATGAACAATCAGCCGATATTGCTCAAGGTGTAAATTCTGCCAAAGAAGCCCGAACTGAGGATAGTGAAGAACTATTCGATAAAATCGGTGCTGGTGATCAAGGTATCATGTTTGGTTTTGCTTGCAACGAAACCCCAGAACTTATGCCTTTACCCATCAGTTTAGCACACCGCATTGCCCGCAGATTGGCAGGAGTTCGCAAAGCTGGTATTCTCCCTTATCTGCGTCCTGACGGTAAAACCCAAGTTACCGTAGTTTATGAAGATGGAAAACCTGTAGGCATTGACACTATCTTAATTTCTACCCAACATACAGCTACCATTGGGGAGATTACTGATGATGCTGGGGTACAGTCCAAGATTAAAGCTGACCTGTGGAAAGAAGTAGTAGAACCTATATTTGGTGATATTGCTATCAAACCAAGTGAGGAAACCAAGTTTTTGGTTAACCCCACTGGTAAGTTTGTCATTGGTGGACCTCAAGGAGATTCCGGGTTAACAGGACGGAAAATCATTGTTGATACCTACGGTGGTTATTCTCGACATGGTGGCGGTGCTTTTTCTGGTAAAGATCCCACGAAAGTAGACCGTTCAGCAGCTTATGCTGCTCGTTATGCAGCAAAAAATATTGTTGCGGCTGGGTTGGCAGATAAATGTGAAGTCCAGCTAAGTTACGCCATTGGTGTAGCGCGTCCTGTGAGTATCTTTGTTGATACTTTCGGTACAGGTAAAATAGATGATGAAATTCTGTTGGATTTAGTCAAGGATAACTTTGAACTCCGGCCAGCGGGAATTATCCATGTGTTCAATTTACGTAACTTACCAAGTGAAAGAGGCGGACGTTTTTATCAGGACGTTGCAGCTTATGGTCACTTTGGTAGAACGGATTTAGATTTACCTTGGGAACACACTGACAAAGTAGATTTGTTAAAGCAAGCTGCAACCGAAGCTCGTTCAGCGACAACTGCTTAATCAGTTAAGCTAAAACGCAGCTAATTTAAATATTCGGGTGGGTATCCCTGCCCACCTCACAATATTTGGACTTATAACAGGTTATATAATTTAAATACGGAACAGTTAGTTTATTTTACGGTTTTACTGAGGTTATTGAATGTGTCAAAGTTTTGTGGGAGTGCTGAAACCTGCTGTAATTCATACATTGATTCAGCACCACCTTAAGACGAGCCTACTCCCAATCAGAAAACATAGCTCCATCTTCCCCACCAATACCAATTCCCGTGTTAAATATACCAGCATCGGTAATGTTCATATTATCCATTGATGCTTGATAGACGTTGGAATCATTAATTGTAGCCCGGGTAAGGTTTGCGCCGTTTAAATTGGCTTTTTTCAAATTGACGTTAGTAACAAAAGCTGATGTTAAATTAGCACCTGCTAAGTTTGCTCCAGTCAAGTCAGCACCTTCTAAGTTAGCATTTGTCAGGTTAGCACCCTGAAGATTTGCGCCTCGCAAGTCTGCACCAATTAGATGGGTGCCACTGAGATTGAGTCCTGATAGATTACACTGGATACATTCTCTAGTTGACAAAAGTTTCTGTAAATCCTTTTGGCTCCCAGCTTGAACTGAATTAGCTAAAAACAGGGGAGTTATCAGGGCCATAATGGCTAATAGTTGAAGTTTCATAAAATTTCCCCCTCTCACAATGGAATTATATCTGTTCTTTGCCTCACAAACTTATTATCCCACTAATTGGCTAAAAAATGTTGATTTAAATCACAAGTTTGATATTTCTTTTCATAAATCAGTAATAGGGAATAGGCAATGGGCAATAGATAATAATTTATATTAAGATTGCTGTATGACTTTTTTCGTAAGTTTTTGTAATCCAGATTACTAAATACCAATTACATGAAATCTCAATTACAGATGGAACAGTTAATTACCACCCTGCGACAGGATTTGCCTACACTATTTGAGCAGGATATTTCTTATGAAATATACACAAATGATATCTATTTTCGTGACCCAGTTAATAAATTTAAAGGTAAATTTAACTATCGGTTAATTTTTTGGACTTTACGATTTCATGCTCAGTTATTTTTTACCGAAATTGCTTTTGATTTACATGATGTATCTGAGTCTAGTAATGACACAATTCTAGCCACATGGACAGTTCGCGGTATTTTACGTGTTCCTTGGCAAGCAAGGTTACTTTTTAATGGTTATTCAACTTACAAATCAAATCCAGATGGTTTGATATATGAGCATATTGACACCTGGGATAAAAAACCAGGGGAAATCCTCCAGCAGTTTTGGCAAAGAGGGAATAGCAAAAATTAACAAGCGGTACGAGTGCAGCTATTAGACATATTACAGTAGCTCTACGTAAACAATTTTCATATCTGCGTTTCTGATTTATTTTTTACACCTTTCTAAATCAATGCTCAATCAAAAACATACTCTATTGGTCTGCACGACTTGTGGTGGTAAATGGCAAGACGGTAAGCTAGTTGGTGAAACTAAAGGACAAAAACTACTACAACAACTTCAAGAACTCGCACAAGATCATGAATTTCATGATCAATTTTACATTCAAGGAGTTGAATGTATGAGTGCTTGTAGTCATGCTTGTGTGATTGCTTTTACAGCAGAAGGGAAATCAACCTATCTCTTTGGTAGTTTAGCAGTAGATGAAAGTGCAAATGCAATCCTAGAATGTGCAAATCAATATTATGCTAAACTGGATGGTTCTTTACCTTGGTCAGAACGGCCAGAACCATTAAAAAAAGGTATTTTAGCAAAGATTCCCCCTATAAAAAGGCAGAATTAAATACAAATTGTTGCTAATTAATAACTACATTTACCTGGATAACAATTTGAGAAATTATCATTGATTATCAATATTTTGCTCATTATTAAGATAGAATTAGCCAAGATGACATCTAAAACTAATATCTAAGTTAATAAATCCTGATTTCATTTACTTTTTGAGAAAATATCTCTAAGTAAATTCAATACTCTTCTCACAAAACTGCATGAAACGTTCATTAATCCTATTTAGTATCACAAGTACCCTTCTGCTGTCTTTACCAGTTAAGGCAAATCCCCTGAATAACCCAAATAGCTGGAGGCAAAATCAGTCAAATTTACTATTACCAGAAATTAAATTTACCCCTCCAGTTCCTGTCAACACTGTTAAATCAATAGATACTGGTAACTTCACTGATATAGTTACTTCAGGAAGAGAAATATCAGAACTACAAACTCCCATTAAAACATTAATGGCTCGCTACAAATTTCTCTCTCCTGGACTCTTTTTTATGGACTTAGAAACAGGAAATTATTTAAACATTAATGGAGATAAATCTTTTGCAGCTGCTAGTACAATTAAATATCCGATTCTGATCGCTTTATTTCAGGAAGTAGATGCTGGAAGAATCCAATTAGATGAAACTCTAGTTATGGGGAAAAGACATATTGTTGGTGGTTCTGGAAATATGCAATATGGACGGGTGGGAAGTAAGTTTAGTCTTTTAGAAACTGCCACTAGGATGATGACTATTAGCGATAACACCGCCACAAATATGATTATAGATCGTTTAGGCGGTATTACTCAATTAAATCAGAAATTTCGCAGTTGGGGATTACAAAATACTGTGATGCGAAATCGGTTAGGAGACTTTAAAGGAACTAATAAAACCAGTGCTAAAGATTTGGTGAAACTATCAGCTTTAATGGAAAATAATCAATTACTTTCAGATACAAGTGAATCCCAAGTAATCGGTATTATGAATGGTTGTCATAATAGAAGTTTGTTACCTTCTGGTTTAGGTTCTGGGGCAAAAATAGCTCACAAAACAGGGACTCTCCGGTTTATATTAGGAGATGCAGGTATCATTGAAACAGCATCAGGTAAACGTTATTTAGCAGGTGTTTTTGTGCAAAGACCGAATAATGACCTGAGAGCAAAAGATTTTATTCGTCAAGTTTCTCAGCTAGTTTATGGTTATTTTGACCAACCACAAGTAAATACCAACGCCAGCTTGTAGGCTGCTCCCCCTTAGAGGTTGTTTGAAAACTTTTTTTTGTGGGATCTGACACCCGTAGATCCCCCTAAATCCCCCTTA
>JAKOGY010000289.1 GCA_028658405.1 Dolichospermum sp. ST_sed8
TTGTTCTCGAAGAGCAAAAAGCTGTTAACTGGGTAGGAAGCCTATACTTACCCGCAAGGGAAGTGTAGGTAGTTCACATAAGAATTTAATTAGGAGTCACCGAGTCAGGAGAAAGAAGAACAAGAAAGAAGGAATAAAAGTCTGACTACTGACCACTGACCAATTTTTGTTCGCTAACTCTACGGAGAACACCATTAATAAAACGGTGTCCATCTTCTCCACTGTAGCGTTTAGATAATTCTACAGCTTCGTTAATGGCGATGCTGTCAGGAACTTTCATAAATTTTATTTCTGCGGTAGCTATTTGCAGGATATCTCTATCAATTTGAGCTAAACGGGTAACTTGCCAATCTATTAAGGCATGAGAAATAAATTCTTCGATAGCCTGATGGTTTTCGCTGACGGTAATAATAATCGCTTTAGCGTAATTGCGAACTTCTTTATCTTGATTAGCTAACTGAATTAATTCAGGAAAATCAACAGATGTACCTAATTGATTGATAGCTGTTTGCGTGTAGGAGATTGCCTCTTTCAGCATGGTTCTAGCTGTATTCAAATCGGCGGCTCTAGTTTCGCTAGTTAATAGGCGATCATTGCTCCGTTGCAGTTCTCCAGCGGCAATATTCAATGTGTCCTGTACTTCTACTGTGAGGGTACGGACTGCCCCTAAAACTAGTTTAGATACCAATTGATCATCTGAGAGAGTTTCTAGTTTTTTGGGGTTAATTGGTAACTGGCTCAAGGCTAACAGTGCCAATTCACGGGCTATTTGTTGGGGTTTACGACGTTGCATAGGTTGGGATGATAAAAAATATGTGAGTTCTAGCACAGATGAACAATTAGCTTATCTATTTTTCCATAGTGAAGCACTCTGTAGTAATAACTTTACTAGTAGTTTGTCGAATTTATTCTGCGGTGGGAATTTCCTGCGGTTTAATTTCTAAATTTGATACTGCTGACAGTGCCGGAACATGAGATGGTTGGATATTGGGGGCAACTATCCCACCGGAGACAACTATTTTAAAAGCATCTTCAACGGATATGGAGAGGTTGATTACATCTGCTTCTGGTACTACTGCATACCATCCTGTTGTTGGGTTGGGGGTAGTGGGGATAAATAGGCTAATTACGGGACGAGACATTTGATTTTGGATTTCATTGCTCATTGCTCCTGTCACAAATGCGATCGCCCAAATGCCCGGACGAGGGTATTCTACTAAGACTACCCGGCGGAATTTACCATTAGAATCTTTCAAGATAGTTTCTAATAGTTGTTTCAGGGTTTTATATACCTGTCCAGCTAAAGGAATGGCTTGTAATAACCGCTCACCAAAATCCAATAACCATCGCCCAGCAATATTTCTGGCCATTAAGCCAATAAGGAGAATACTTAATGATGGCACGGCTAAACCCACCAAAAGATTAAGTATATTTACTAGGATTGGGTTTAAACCGTCAAAGGGATTGAGTTGTTTAGGAACTTGGGTGAGAAAGTTAATTACCCAGGTGGCTATGGTAATTGTTAACCAGATGGTGGTTGCTAGGGGAATCACCACCAACAAACCAGCAATCAGGTCATTTTTTAAGTCTTGTTTCAACCGTTCCATTACCAAACTCTGATTCTCCTTGTTTAGCTGAGTAAAACTGTTATGATGATTTCCCATACCAGCAAATTATTTACATTGCGAATATCAGAAACTGATTACAGCAGGTGACACTACCCAGCAACAGGATATTTCTCGTCGCTAGGAATTACTTTTTGTCCCTGATTTTAATGGCAAAAAGTCAAATTACCGCTACAAAAGTCCGCAATTTTCCTACTTCAACGTCAATATAGGCATTAGTCCACCGTGATGATGGCTAGTAAATCTTTTAGAGTGTTACCTAATCTTTGTGATACTTGTAAATAATTGTTGCAAGTCTGAGAGATATTATCCATCCTACCGCGCCATATCACCAAATGCTCATAATTTGGTAAAAGCGAATTTCTAGCTAATAACTTGACTTAATAATCCGTTCCCCGGATAAAATTATCCATCTTCTTCCTTCGTGTTCTTCGTGCCTTCGTGGTTCATTTAATCTATATTTTTCTAATGGGAAGGGAGTAGGAACTAATTTTCCAGCACTTCTCGGACCAAAGTTGCCAATTTATCGGCACTATCAGGAACAGAGATTGCTTTGGCCTTCTCTCCCATCTTCGCCAATTCTGCTGGAGATTGCAACAAATTCAAAACCTGAGTTGTAAATATTTCCTGGGTCAAATCTGACTGCTTAAAGGACAAAGCCGCACTAGCCTTAGTAAATACCTCTGCATTATAAGATTGATGATCTTCCGCTGCAAAGGGATAGGGAATCAAAATTGCTGGCGTACCACAAACCGCCAATTCTGTCAAGCTACCAGCACCAGAACGACTAATCGCTAAATTAGCCCTTCGCAACAAAGCCGCCATATGATTATAAAAAGTCAAGGCGATATACTGAGGATGTTGAAGACTGTTAATATCGGGATCATTATCACCCGTTAAATGCACTATATAAGCCCCAGCTTCAAACAACGCCGCCGCCGACTGACGCACCAATTTATTGACAGCTACAGCCCCCTGACTGCCACCAAATACCACAATTAGGGGAACACCATCAGGAATAGGTAAGTCTAAGGTGTTATTACTGCCCTCATCCAAAAATTGAGAACGGACAGGAGTACCCACACAGACAGTTTTAGACCGAGGTAAGTATTGAGTGGTAACATCAAATCCTATGGCGACCGCATTACACCAAGGACCAAAAAAGCGGGTAACTTTACCTGGGAGAGCATTAGATTCATGGAAAACCACAGGTAAACCCAAAGAACGCGCCGCAATCACCGCAGGTCCGGCAATGTAACCCCCTGTAGTGAAAACCCCTTGGAACTTGCCCTGTTTGAGAATCCGTCTGACTTTCAGCACCGAACCCATGAGTTTGAATAAAATGCGGATAGAATTAAGACTCAAACCTTGCTGAAAACCCTCGACAGCGAGCGTATTTAAAGGATATGTCTCTGGAACTAACTGAGTTTCTAGCCGATTTGGCACACCCAGCCATTCAATATTGTATTCTGGCAATTTTTCAGCCAAAGCGATCGCAGGAAACAAGTGTCCACCTGTCCCACTAGCTGCTATAAGTAATTTAATTGGTGGATTTACCATTCCCGGCTATACCATTTATCTTCCAGCTTCATTAAGATAAAACAAATTCCTTATCTTGTATCATCAAATCAGCAAAATCTTACTTATGGCTAAAATTATCCATTTATTAATGAAACGTAACAAAACATTAACAGTTAGTATATCCCTTATTTCCAGTTTACTGGCAATTGGCTTATCCAGCACTTGGAAATTAGCTCAAGCAGGTCAACCTGGAACTGCACCTGCTACACTCACAAACCTATTAACACAAATTGATAGTGCCGCTAATCAAGGTAATGTTAATGGTGTCATGCAATTTTATAGTCCTACATTTACTCATGGTGACGGCTTAAATCGTAAAGCAATGGAACAATCCTTAACAGGACTGTGGCAGCGATATCCTAAATTGCGTTATACTACGAAACTTGAATCTTGGAAATCTGAAGGCAATACGATTATTGCAGAAACAGTTACCAACATTAGCGGTGTATCTGCATCTGGTAATAATAATTCAACTCTTCAGTCTACAATTAAATCGCGTCAAAAAGTCACAGGTTTAAAAATAATTCATCAAGATATTTTATCAGAACGGACTCAACTAACCGCTGGGAATAAACCACCCCAAGTAGAAATTAAATTACCACAACAGGTAAAAGTTGGTGAAAAATATAGTTTTGATGCCATTGTTAAAGAACCATTAGGTGAGGATCTTCTTCTGGGAACAGCTATGGAAGAACCCATTCAAGGTAATAAACTCCTCAACCCCACAATTGCAAATTTAGAATTTCTTAATTCTGGAGGACTTTTTAAAACAGGACGCGCACCTTCTACTCCTGGTCCTCAATGGGTTTCCGCAGTAATTCGCAGAGGTGAAGATATGACTATTGTTACACAGCGATTACAAGTAGTTAAAAGGTAGGTAATGGGTAATGGGTAATGGGTAATGGGTAATGGGTAATGGGTAATGGGTAATGACTAATGACTAATGACTAATGACTAATGACTAATGACTAATGACTAATGACTAATGACTAATAACCAAATTGTTTTAATTACTGGTGCAAGTAGCGGTATTGGTGCTGCTTGTGCCAAAATTTTTGCTCATGCTGGTGCAAAATTGATTTTAGCTGCACGAAGGTGGGAACGGTTACAGCAATTAGCTGATTCTTTAGATATTGCATCTGACAAAATCCATTTATTGCAACTTGATGTATGCGATCGCTTGGCGGTAGAATCTGCTATTACTAACTTACCTCCCTCCTGGTCGAATATTGATATTCTGATTAACAATGCTGGTTTAAGTCGCGGTTTAAGTAAATTACATGAAGGCGACTTTCAAGATTGGGAAGAAATGATTGATACTAATATCAAGGGTTTACTTTACCTAACTCGCTATATTGTACCAGGAATGGTTGAGAGGAAATTTGGTCATGTTATCAATATTGGTTCTATCGCTGGACATCAAACCTATCCCGGTGGTAACGTCTATTGTGGGACAAAAGCGGCAGTTAAAGCTATTTCTGAAGGGTTAAAACAAGATTTATTAGGAACTCCTGTGCGGGTGACTTCTGTTGACCCTGGTATGGTAGAAACAGAATTTAGTGACGTGCGTTTTCATGGTGATACAGAACGGGCTAAAAAGGTTTATGAAGGACTTAAACCCTTGACTCCTGATGATGTAGCTGATGTAATATTTTTCTGTGCTACTAGAGCTAGTCACGTTAATATTAATGAAGTCGTACTTATGCCAGTTGACCAAGCCAGTGCGACTTTAGTTAATCGGCGGGTGTGAATAAACTCGACTGCTAATAGACATCTCCAGAAATAAATGCAGAGACGTTCCATGGAACGTCTCTACAAAGGTTTTAGGTAACTAAAGGTATTCATTCTAAATTCTAAATTCCGCCCTGCGGTACTAGTATGTCAAAATAAAAATAACTGACTACCCCAATGTGAGCAATGGCAGAAGAAACCAATCAAAATCAAGCGGGAGATGTAGGTTCTAATCCTGCTGCAACCGCCTCAGAAAACCCTCCAGCAGAGGCTAAAGCTGCCAAAAAAGAAAAAGCCCCAGCCTTGGAAGATAAGCCTTTTGAGGAGTTTATGCAGCAACACTATCTACCAGCGTTGCAAGAGGCAATTACTAAAGAAGGTGTGCCAGATGTCAAGCTGACTTTTGCCAAGAAGAAGTATTCTATCATTGGTTTTAACTCAACGGAGGAATGCTGGCAAGTTATCGGTTCTTGGCAAGGGGGACAGCGCCAGTTTAACGTATATTTCCCTGATGAAAATATTCAAGGTAAAAAGGGATTTTCCTGTAATGAGGGTAAAAAAACTAGTACCTTAGAATCATTTTTAATTGATGAGCGGAAAACTACCCTAGAATTGTTGGTATCTCGCTTAGTGTATCGTTTGAATGGTCAAAAATGGCTAGGTAGAAATTAGTTATATCTAGCGACTTTACAATTCATCAAAATAATAAGTCACGACTCCAGAAATGGGGTCGTTACCTATTCTAATATGATTTGATTTTAGCATTTCTCTGAGTGCATTTTCCACTTCTAGAAAGCTGGTTTGTGTAGCCTTGACACCTTGAGTTACAGTTAAACTACCACCGTTAGCCTCTGCGGCTTCTATCAGTTTGACAATAAATGGCTTTTCAGTCGGTTTGTAAACTTGGGAAATAAATATCCGTTCATTAGATATACCTACAGATAAACCTGCTTTTAGTCGCAGTTTTTCCTCATATTCGTCAACCATATTCGGTATAATCAACAGATCAAAAATTTGCCCCATGTAAAATAAACCGCAGGTAAATAGCCATAATAAACCAGTAGCGGTTTTGCCATTATATAATCTATGTAACCCGGCTATACCAAAAAAACCAGCACCACATAAAATGTAAGAGGCAACAAGACGGTCTTTATTTTGATTATTTTTTATAGTCATCTTAATTTATGCCCATTAGGATTTACTGCATTAAGAATCCACCAGGGGATTGCGGGAAGGCTGGGAGCCGCGTCTCTTTAGAGCGCGGGGGAAA
>JAKOGY010000028.1 GCA_028658405.1 Dolichospermum sp. ST_sed8
ACCACCTCTGGTTTAGATACTGCAAGGGATCTAAACTAAGTGGACTCGTTGAACCAAGAATCTCAGCGGCTAAAGCCGCTGAGAGTGTCAATATTCCGTGCGCTTTTAGCCGTTGTAGTGCTAGTTCCTCTAGCGGTTATTGTCCTGCTAAAACTGTTTAACTTACCCCCAGAAGTAATGACAGGATTAGCTTTGTTGGCGGCTTCTCCAGGTGCGCCTCTGACCACAAAACGAGCGCAAATGGCTGGATGTAGATTTTCCTACTCAGCGAGTTTTCAGCTAACTCTCGCTATACTTGCAGTCTGCGTTACTCCTATTACCTTGGAAATTTTTGTCACCCTATTTGAGAATATTTCAGAAAAAGTGACAATTTTAGAAGTTACCCGACAAGTGATCATGGTACAGTTATTGCCTGTCAGTATCGGTCTGTTGCTGCAAAAGTTTGTGCCTAAATTTGTCGAAAATATCGCTCAACCTTTAAATTTTATTGCTAATAGTCTTTTTTTCGTACTGGTTGTTTTGGCTGGTATTTTAGGGATTCCCCTATTTTTCAAAGTTTGGGGATTACCAATGGTTGTTATTACCATCATGGTAATTGCCTCCTTAGCAATAGGACACAGTTTAGGAGGTAACAATGATGATACACGACCGATTTTAGCAATTTCCTGTATTGCTCGTAATGTTGGTTTAGCCTTGTTTATCGCTATTTTGAATAACGTAGAACAAAAGGTAATTCCCACACTCATAGCTTATGTAATTTTGGGAGCAATTTTAGGTAGTTTTTACTCAATTTGGAATAAACGCAAATTAGATCAACAACCTACTTAAACACAGTTTTTCAATTCCTCTCTCCGCCTCTGCGTCTCTGCGTGAGAAAAAAGCTGAATTATGGCATTATTTGAACAGCTAGAGAGCGGGTTATCATTTGTTGTAACCTTGCTGAAATTCTTACTAGAATCTATTTCTGTCTTTTGTATTTTATTGGGTGTATTAAAAAGCGGAAAAATAGCAATTTCTCTGAACCATCATCATAGTCAAAACAGATTTCTGCAAATCCGGCTCAACTTTGGCATTTGGCTAGTGCTGGCATTAGAATTTCAATTAGGAGCAGATATTCTGTCTACAACCTACCATTCAACCTTTGAGTCTCTAGGAAAATTAGGAATTGTTGCCTTAATTAGAACTTTCCTCAATTATTTTCTGACTCAAGAACTCAATCAAAAACAATAAAAGAATTATCGCTAAATACTTTTCAAATACTCTCTTATGCTTATATTTTCCAACCGAGAAATTGAGCAATTTGTTGAGTAATAAGCATAGGCTCGAAGGGTTTAGTAATTGTTCCCACCACGTCTAAATCTAGCAACGGAATATCTTCAGTTAAAATTGTGCTGCCAGTTAATAAAATTACTGGTAAAGACTGCATTTCTGGAATGCTTCTCAGTTCTTTTAAAAACATCAAACCATTCATTTGCGGCATGATTCCATCAAGAATAATTGCATCTGGCTTTTCTGCCTTGACTTTAATTAATGCTTCATTGCCTGAACTGGCAGTTATTACATCCCACCCACCGATATCTTGTAAACAATACTGCAATAATATTAGGATATCAGTATTGTCATCAACTACCAAAATTTTTTTCTTGGCTATTGTATTAGTAATGCCGGATTGTAAATCACTATTTGTATACATATTAATACCTCAAATCCATTTGCACTTAAACCAGAATATCGAAAATTTTTGGAACACTACATTTTAATTTTGATCAAACTTGCCAACCAAATAAATCAGCTACTTCATTCACCAGAATCATGGGATTAAAGGGTTTAACTAGGATACCCAAAATTCCTAACTGAGAAAATTGTTCTCTATCTTCAGGTTGTACTTTTGCTGTCACAAAGATAACTGGAATATGTTGAGTATTCACATTAGCTTGCAGTTTTTCTAATGTTTCAATTCCAGTCATTTGGGGCATAGAGACATCTAAAAGTATACCATCTGGATGTTCAGATTCAGCTAATTTTAATCCCGCTTGACCTGAACTAGCAACTAAGACTTCCCAACCAGCAATATCTTCTAAGCAACACTGAATGATAGTTTGAATTGCAATTTCATCATCAACTACTAGCACTCGTTTTTTAGACATAAATTACCATCCCCAATTTCCTAATTTTTATTACCTATTACCTATTACCTGCTATATATAGAGGCAGTGTAAAGAAAAATGTACTACCTTGACCTAATTTGCTTTCTACCCAAATTTGTCCTTCATGTTTTTGGATGATGCTTTGGCAAATAGCTAGTCCCAAACCTGTACCACTTTTTTCCCGTGCATTGGAAGCGTCAACTTGTTGAAACCAACCAAATATACTCTCTAATTGGTCTGCGGGAATTCCTGTTCCTTGGTCTTTTACCTGAAACAGAATGTAAGGAGGTATCAGGGAGTCAAAAACAGAATGATTACTCACATGAGAAAATATTTGGGATTGAGTTTCTACAGTGTCAACTAATGTATTACTAATGGAAATAGTGCTGTTAGGTGGTGAAAATTTAATGCCATTACTTAACAGATTTGTTAATATCTGAATAATAGAATCAGAGTTAGCCCAAACTTGTAAAGAGAGAGATTGAATATTAAAACTGATATTATATTTTTCTGCTTTTGCCTGCATTGTATCTGCCGAATCTCTGATTAATTGAGCAGCATCACAGGCTTGTTTGACTATTACGGTCTTACCAGATTCTAACTTTTCTAGTACCAAAATATCATTAACTAACCTAACTAAACGCTCTGTTTGAGATGCAGCAATATTGATCATCTGACTCTGCTTTTCTGGGTTTTTGTCATAGACTTTACCTGCTAAAAGTCCTAAAGAACCATGTATTGCTGTTAATGGTGTTCGCAATTCATGACTAACAATAGAAATAAAATCTCGTTTTATTTGTGCAACTGCGCGAATTTCTGTTACATCTTCCACAGTGCCAATATAACCACTTAATTGCACACCGTTTATCAACATGGGAGCAAGTCGAATTTGTGCATAATGGATTTTACCATCTTTGTGAGAATAACGAATTTCGTGACTAAAATTTTCTTGGTAATCTGTCAATATCCTTAACCAAAGACTAGATAAATTCTCTTCATTTTCTGCATGAATAATTTCTAACCAATTTTTGCCTATAACTTCTGCCATCTTTATATCAAAAATCTTTTGAAAACAGGGATTAACATATATACATTCACCCTGAATATTAGTTAAAAATATCCCTATTGGCAAACATTCACTCAGAGAGCGAAACTTACTTTCACTATCCTGCAAATCTATTTCTTGTTGCTTTTGTTGGGTGATATTATTATTAATTTCTAGGATTTTAATCGGGTTTCCCAACTCATCTTTTTGTATTACCCAACGACTAGCTACAGTTACAGAAGTACCATTTTTAGCAATGTGAATTAACTCACCTTGCCAATATCCCTGATTTATTAATTGGGCATGAATTTCTGATAAGGGAATGGGAAATTGGGTTTGCAAAAGTACGTGAACTACTTTTTCTATAGCTTCAGCTTTTGTCCAACCATACATTTCCTCTCCTCCGTGATTCCAAAAAGTAATTACCGAGTTTAAATCTTGGGTCAAAATCGTATCATGAGCTAGATCCAAAAGTTGTGATTTTTCCCAGAGATTTTTTTGATTTCGTTCTAACTCATTGACTGTATAAACCAGACTTTTATTAAGATTAGCGAGTTCATTAGTCCTTTGAGCAACACGCACTTCTAATTCTAACTTAGCTTGCTGCAATTGGGCTTCCTGACATTTACGCTCTGTAATATTTGTCAAATTAATAATTGCTCCTGTAATTTCTCCTATTGAGTTTAATAAGGGACAAGCATTGAGTAGAAAATCAAAATATTCTCCATCAGCCCGTTCATAATAAAGCTCTACTCCATGATAGTCTTTTCCCTCTAAAACTGAATTAATATAAAAACGATTTTCGATGATAATTTTGGGATCTATTGGTAAAATCCGTATATCTAATTTAGAGTAAAATAATGATAATACATCATCAAAATCTTGAAAAAGACAATTTTGTCTACAGAGATTTTGAAAAACTTGACTAACACGGATAATTTTTCTTTGTTTGTTACAAACAACCATAGAATCAGCAACTTGTTCTAAAATTGATCTAGCAAACCTTTCTGAAGCTAGAATTTCTTCATTTTGTTTTTTTTCTGTTAAATCAGTAACAATAATACAATTAATGTAATGATTATCTATATTGAATTTATTAGCAGATAAATAAACAGAAATTTTCTGTTGATTACTCTTGACTAGTGATAATTCAGCAGTTGCTGATAATTCTTGGGTTTGCTTTTGGATTAAATTTTGAAAAATATTAATATCTTCCTGCAACACAAATTTGTGAAACGGGGAACTAATAACTTTATCTAAAGAATAATTGAGTAAATTAGCAAATGCTTTATTAGCATATAAAATCCATCCATCTGATGTGAAAATCACTGCTCCCTCACACATTTGCTCAATTAGCAAACGATAAGTATAATCTGCACTTTGCAGGGTGAATACCTGATCACCTGCTGGAGTAGCAATTACAAAAGCATCTACTGCTCCTTGATGAATAGCCTGTAATGTATCTTCAGCTATAGCTAATCTTTCTCGCAGAATTTTAATTTCTTTAGATAGTTCTTCTTGTACATTATTGAAGTGAGTCATGTTCTTATCCTCGGAATATATAAGGGAACAGGGGGCAGATGGATAAAGAATTAAACAATATTGATTTATTGATTTATATTGTTATCAACCAATAACAAATTTAGGTGGTTGTTTGATTTTGCTGCGGTACAATATTTAAACCTAAAAGCACTTTTGGCGTATTTGATAAATCACCAATTATTTTTTTGATGGGGAGAGGTAATTCTTTTACTAATGTAGGAATAGCCAGTAAATTTTCGACAACAACTAACCCCGGTTGTTGATAAATATCAATGACTTCCAGGCTATACTGTCCAGGTAAATATTGTTCACATATCTGCTTGATATTTTTTAAGGCATTGAGTGAATGCAAATTAACACCAGCTACGTAAAGTCGTAAACAATAAGCTGCATTTTCGGTTTCTGTAATTAGCTTTTTAAATTCAGCATTCACATCTTCTGGAGTATCTTGTTGATTTTGATTATTCATCTGTGTTTTACCTCAAATTTATGAAGATATAATAGGTTGAATTTCTAATCCCAGCAATACTTTTTCTGTGTTTGATAGATCCCCAATAATTTGCCTAATCGGAGTAGGTAACTGCCTGATTAAAGTGGGAATAGCAAAGATTTGATTTTCTTGTGCTAGGTGAGGGTATAGAAGTAAATCCACTATTTCAATTTGATATTTTCCGTGCAGGTTTTCTTCACATATTTTTGTTAAGTTGCCAAATGCTGCTATTGATTTGGGTGTTTGTCCAGCAACATAAAGCTTTAATTTCCAGATCGTTGATTCTTCTAATGCACTTAGTTCTTCCATAACATAATCTCCTAGAGTTTATAACTAACTAATCGGGAATTGGTAATTGGTAATTGGTAATTGGGAAGTCATTTTCTTTTTCTTTTTCTTCTTCTTTCTTCTTTCTTCTTCCCGACTCCCGACTCCTGACTCCTGACTCCTGACTCCTGACTCCTGACTCCTGAGTCCTGACTCCCGACTCCTTGACCGTGCTAATCTGCTTTTCGTGATTGAGAGAGGATTTGACTACCTTGTTTTAAATTGCTTTGAAATAAAGATTCTTGTTCGGTAAGAATGCGAATTTCCTCTTTTCCTACCGCTAATTCTGCCTGTAGTGAAGAAATTTGTGAGGAAACTGCCATTTCTTTCCGTTCTAATTCGCGTCTCTTTTGATCTATTAATAATTGGCGTTGACTAACTGCTAATTTTTCTTGTGCTTCTTGAATAATTCTAGCACTACCAGTTAAAACATCTCCCCGTCCTAAATAGACATCTAATAGTTCAATGCCTTTTTTAGTTAATAAAAATTCCCGGACTTGGTTAGAGTGTTGCATACCACGAGATTTGAGAACATATAAAAGTCGGTTACGTTCCCCGTTGCTGTCTTGAATACGGAGTTCGATCCAAGTATCCATAAGAGAAGAAACTCCTATTTGTGTCTGCTCAAATGGACCGCTACCAGGAATCAGATTGGTAAGCAACATTGTAATCTGTGATGATTTAAGCAAATCAATCAGTCGAATAAAGAAAAGATGAGTTTGATTCAAAGTACCGCTGAAAACCAGGTTGCTCATGGCATCAATAATCACCGTAGAGGGTTTAAATTCCTTTAGAAGGTGATGTAGATTGACTAGGTGCATTTCTAAGCCATAAGCCGTAGGACGCACTGACTGAAGATTGAGCAAACCCTGTTGTACATAAGGCGCTAAATCTAAGCCAATTGAGCGCATATTTCTGATAATTTGTTGCGGCGCTTCTTCTGATGCTAGATATAAACACCGTTCTCCTTGACGGCAAATTTCCGCAGCAAAATGGCAAGCAAATGAACTTTTACCAGTTCCCGCTGTACCTGTAATCAGAATGCTGCTACCCCGGAAGTATCCTTGCCCTGCCAGCATGGTATCTAAGCGAGGGATACCAGAGGAAATATGCTCTGTTGAGACTGCATGATCTAAACCAACAGAAGTAATGGGTAAAACAGAAATGCCATCTTCAGTAATTAAGAAGGGATATTCGTTAGAACCATGTTGAGAACCTCGATATTTAATAATTTGCAGTCTTCTGATTGCTAATTCTTCATTAGTTCGTTGATCTAGTTTAATTACACAGTCAGAAACGTATTCTTCTAAACCTTGGCGTGTGAGAGTATTATCTCCCCGTTCTCCAGTAATAATTGCTGTTAAGCCTTTTTGTTTAAGCCAGTGAAATAAACGGTGTAATTCAGCGCGAACGATAGACACATTACTTAAACCAGCAAATAATACTTCGATAGTATCTAATACGATTCTTTTAGCTCCAATTGTATCTACAAGTAGAGCAATGCGAATAAATAACCCTTCTAAATTATAATCACCTGCTTCTTGAATTTGTTTTGGATCAATGTAGATGTGGTCAATAGCTAATTTTTTTTCCTCTATCAATTGTTGTAAATTCCACCCGAAAGAAGTAACATTTTGGACTAGTTCTTCTGCATTTTCTTCAAAACAAATAAATACTCCTGGTTCTCCATACTCGGTAGCTCCTCGGAATAAAAACTCCATCCCCATTAAGGTTTTACCGCAACCAGTACCACCACAAATCAACGTGGGACGACCTAATGGTAGTCCGCCATCTGTAATTTCATCTAAGCCTTGTATGCCAGTTGGACACTTAGGCATAGATTGTTTCTTACTGATTTTATTTATCTTTTCTTGAATCATAATTTTTAATCCTGTGAAAATAATTAACTACTGATTGATTGTTATTTTTTTCTCTTTTTGGCTTCTATCTATAGGAGGATTTTTTTAATTGAGAATTTATCAAACGTAGGCTAATCTTTATCTACGTTCTATTTAAGATCCTATCTCTAAAATTTGAATATTTGGTATTTGGTGAAAATGAAAATATAGAAATACCTGGCGATTGGAAATAGGATGTTTCTTACTAGTCCCGGCGACTGGAAGTCACGGCTACACAGACGAAACCCACCTGCGTGGGTTTGAAAACCTTAATTTTCGGTTAGTCCACCCAGGGGGACTTTGCTTGTGTAGTAGCGTATCCCTTACGGGAGCGAAGCAATATTATATTCGCTAAAAATTTTTCAAATAACTTTATCGGTGCGATTCTCATGACCAGAAACCCAGAAACACCTGAACAGTTGTCTACCAATGATTTAGCAGCAGATCGGACAGAACTAGCTAAATACCGCAGTCGAGCAGCAGCAGACCGCACATTAATGGCGTGGATACGCACCTGTCTTTCCTTAATTGGTTTTGGTTTTGGTATTCCCACAATCGTCAGAGCAATTGAAAATACTCGTCTGAGTCATCATCTTAACCCAGTCAGATTTTCGGTGATTGTGGGACTGTCTTTTATTGTGACGGGAATGTTGGGAATGGTTTTAGGGTTGAGAGAACACCGTCGGTTACTTAAACAAATTCAAAATAACCGCTATACCTACGAAACCTCTCACAGTGCGGAAATTATCGGAGTGGCTTTACTGGTAATTGGCTTAGTTAGTTTTATTGGCGTAATAATTCGGGCAATGAATTTTTGACTTACAAAGGCAATGTAACGGTGACAGTTGTACCATTATTGGATTCACTCATAATATTTAAACTACCTTCATGTAAATCTACACATTTTTTCACAACCATTAAACCTAAACCTGTACCCGGAATATTGCGGACATTTTTACCCCGATGAAATGGTTGAAATAATTGATTTTGATCATTTATAGAAATGCCAATTCCTTGATCACAAATTTTAATTATTACTTCC
This sequence comes from Dolichospermum sp. ST_sed8, assembly GCA_028658405.1. Lineage (GTDB taxonomy): Bacteria > Cyanobacteriota > Cyanobacteriia > Cyanobacteriales > Nostocaceae > Dolichospermum. The sequence goes on from JAKOGY010000028.1 coordinate 8,492, forward strand.
CTGTCTTTAAAAATAAGATGAAATTCAACTTGAATATTTTCTGGAGAATATTTAATTGCATTTGATAAGAGATTTCCTAATATTGAACGTAATAACCTTTCATCTAAATATGCTTGTTTTTTGTTCCCTTGACAAACAAAATTAATTATATGTCCAGAACCATCACTAATTCTAATTTCTTCAATAAATTGACGACAAAACTTTTCTAAATCTAGCTGTGTAGGATTAAATTCTAAATTACCTGTTTCTGCTCGATTAATAGTTAAAATATCATCTAATAATTGCACCATATTTTTTACAGAATCTTGAATGCGGTGTAAATTGCGAATCCTTTTTTGGTCATCTTGCCAAGCATAAGGAGAATTTTCTAATAATTGGGCAGCAGCTAAAGCCACACTTAATGGTGTCCGAAATTCATGGGATGCCATAGAGAAAAAACGAATTTTCATGGTGCTTAATTCTTTTTCTTTTTCCAATGCTAACCGCACTTCTTCTAATCTTTTCCGTTCGGTAATATCACGACAATTAACAAATATTTGTGTTAGTTCTGAATTGTCAACAAATCTCTGACTAATAGCTTCTAAAGTTCGCCAAGTTCCATCCTGATAACAATAACGAAATTCAACTGGTAAAGCAACATCAGGATTTTTAATTGCATTGGTAATGTGATAACAAGTAGTGACAAAATCATCAGGATGAATCAGGGCGAAAAAATTATGATCAATCAAATTAGCAGATTGATAACCTAAAACTTTTTCTACAGATGGACTAATATATTGAATCGTCCCTTCTGTATCTAAAATAGTGATAACATCTAAGGCATTTTCAATCAGTGAACGGAATCTTTCTTCACTCCGCTGTAATGCTTGTTCAATTCTTTTGCGTTCTGTAATATCTCTTTGTACTGCTATCCAATGAGTATAGTATCCTGTTTTATCAGCCACGGGAACTACACTAAATTCTACCCAAAATTCTGAACCATCTTTGCGATAATTAATAACTTCAACTGTAACAGTTTCCCAACGAGAAAGAGCATTTCTTACTTGATCTAAAGCAACCCGATCTGTTTTTGGACCTTGGAGAATACGGGGAGTTTTACCTAATACATCTTCGGAAGTATAACCAGTCATGCGTGTAAAGGCTTGATTGATATATAAAATGCGTGGTCCAGGTTCATCTATGGGTTCAAATTCTGTAATTAAAACAGCATCATTAGTATTAACAACCACAGATTGAAGTAACCGCACTTGTTCAGCTTGACGTTTTTGTTCTGTGATATCTGCAACTACTGCGACTATACCATTAATTGCTCCATTGCTGTTGCGGAGAGGAGCAGCAGAAAAAACAATATCTATCAATGTACCGTCTTTTTTGGGTTGACGGACTTCTAAACGGGGAAGAGTGATACCTTGAATGATGCTTTCTCTAATTTTTTGATATTCTTCTAATTCTATGGAAATGATGGGGTTAGGTTGATCTAAAATTTCTGCTTCTGTCCAACCAAACATTCTTGCGGCCGCAGGATTCCAAATTTTAATATTGTTATCTAAATCTACGGTAAAAATAGCCCGGGGTGAAGCAGCAATCAAAGATTCAAGAGTTTGATTTGTGTGACGAAGTGCGGCTTCGGTGCGTTGACGTTCGATAATTTCTGCTCGTAAGGAAATGTTAGTTTGAGCTAGTTCTTCTGTGCGTTGTTGGACTCGATTTTCTAGTTCAATATTCAGTTGTTGTAGTTGTTCGTAAAATTCTGATTGTTGAATAGCGATCGCAACTTGATTGGCTAATTGTACCATTAATTCAATTTCCCAAGGTTGCCATTCACGAATATCACTACATTGATGAGCAATCAACAAACCCCAAAGATAAGGTTGAGAATTAGTAGGAATATCTCGCAATTCTTGTAATATTGGGACTACTAATTTAGCTTTTACACCAAACTGTTTTACAAAATCTGCTAAACAAGATTCTACATCACTTTGATCTATATTGGTGACAGCGCGAATTTTTCCTTGAGTATAAGCATGATGATATTCCCTGGGAAATACTTCCTCTGGAAATGTTTCTCCAAGAATACAAGGATAATTTTCTGATACAGTTTCCGTTATTGCACAACCAGTACCATCTTCCGAAATCTGATAAATTAGCACTCTGTCAGCTTGGAGAAATTGTTTTACCTCTGCTACTGTGGTCACTAGCACTTCATCTAAATTCAGGGATTTGCGAATGTGGTGAGCTATTTGACTAACTAGACGTTCTCTTTCTGTTTGCTGTCGGAGAATCTTTTCTGCTCGTTTTCGTTGAGTTATTTGTCGTTGTAGAAGGTAGTAAGTTGTGAAAATAACAACAATAAATAATCCAATGAAAATACCGAATGGATTGAGCATAGGGAAGGTTTGGAGAGGGTTTAAAATATTTGTCTAACTATCAGAAAATTGGTTTTGTATATCTCTAGATTGATGAAAAATCCTCACAATTTCCAAACCTTCATAAATCTGAATATAAAATATAATGTAAGGTTTAATGGGAAAACTACGTAGTCCTATTTGGAGTTCATCCCGGTTTTTTCCCATATTAGGAAATTGAGATAACATGGGGAATTTATCAAGTATTTCAGCAATTTTTTGATCTGCTAATATTTCATTTTGTTGTGCGAGATAAACCCAAATATCTTCTAAATCTTTTTCAGCTAGGTTTGATATCCGAAAATGATTCATTCAGTCACTTCTCCCTGTAAACGTTCCCGACCTTTTGCTTTTATAGAAGTGATGAGACTGGATAAAGTATTTTCATTGTATTCTGTATATTGACCATTTTGGAGTTCTTGGATGCCTACACCAATATCCTCCTTTAAAGATTCAATATTTTCTTGCTTTTGGTGTTCAGTTAATCGAGAATATTGAATTTTTTCTATTAATATTTGATATTCTTCTTGAGACAATGAAAGGATGATTTGAGTAAGGGATTCAAGAAGCCGGGTATTAATTGTAGCAATAGATTGGCTCATAATTAAATATTTGAGTTTTGCAAAGATAAAGAATGCTGGTTGGTGGAAATTCTACTTTCAGAGTGTTTCTGGCTTAGTTTTCGATAAGGTAAAGTATACTACTAATTCTATCGTACAAATGGGATTTGATCCCAAAAAGGTAAAAAATATTTATATTATGTAGCGATTACTAGGTCGCGCTTTGCGATCGCTCTCCATTATCCCAAATAACAGAAAGAGCGATACGCCAATCTTAACATTTTTTCACAAACATAGGGCTTTACCAATGCTCTGTGTATGAGAATTTTTTAGGCTGACATTTTGTCATTAGTGACATCGTTCGGCCAAAATATGTTATTTATCTGCGACTTATTGCTTTTGTTTCAAAATTCCATAATACAGTAATAATTTCTGGATTTTGAAGTTCTCCTTTCCAGATAACTCGTAAACCACGCAGTTTATCTATAAATTTTGCATAAATAGTATTTCGCAAATTTTTATCTAGTATGGTAACTCTAATATCGTTACCATGAAAATCCTTTTCCCCATATAAGAGAGCAATTTTCATCATTGTTTCATTAATTGCTCGTTGCTGTTTACGTCTTTTGATTTGAGATTTAGATTAAAAAGAAGTTTTGCTGTAAAAGCAATGGGGGATGAAAAGTTATTTAATTTAGCTTGTGAGGTAGGTTGGTTAAATCAGGTAGATAGGGATACTGTAAATGATGAAGATGTTTATGCTTTCTTTCATCCTAATTTTCAGGAATATTTTGCAGCTTTAGTGATTGATGATTGGCGTTATTTTTTAAATCATGTTTCTGATAATCCAGATGAGGGTATTTATCGAGTTTTTGAAGCTAAATGGAAGGAAGTAATTCTATTATGGTTTGGTAATAAAAATGGAGGAGGAGCATATCAAAATAAAAAGGAGGAATTTATTAAAGCATTATTTAATTTTCAGGATAATTGTAATAATTTCTATTGGTATCAGTCAAATAGTCTTGCATCAAGTGTAATTACAGAATACCAAGAATGTAGTATTGCTGAAAGTATTGTATGGCGAATTTCATTTTGGATACTTGGTTTACTCAGTAAAGAAGAAGACAAATACCATGAATTTCCTGCATATATCCAAGATTTGGGAAGGAAGTGTTTACTAACAACTAATAGAAAGTTAGCAGCTAGTATTTTTGATTTCTTACTTGTTGAAAAATCAGAAAAAGAAAAACTATACTTGATAGATTTTGAAAATTTAGGATTAATTGAACCAAGTAATAATTATGCTATCAATATGATGATTTATCTGTTAGAAAATAGCAAGGATTGGTCAACTCGTCAAGAAGCTGCAAGGGTTTTAGGAAATATTGCTTTTGGTAATTCAGAAGCCATCAATTCCTTACTTAAAGTAATTGATACGAGTATTAATGATGAATTTACTAGATCAGAATCACCAGATTTAACTTCTAATTCAGCACCTAAGTCTATTATAGATATATTAATTCGCGGAAAAATATTGAATAATAAACCTGAATTGGATTTTAAAGTCGGAGAAAGTTTATACAAAATTGACCCTGGCAACCAAAAAGCTATAAAAACTTTAATAAATTTATCTATTTGGAAAATGAGTGCAAGCTGTACTTATGAAGATGCTATTGAATTAGTCAAAAAGGTTGCTAAAAGTGAAGAAGATATAATCTTAGAACTAAAGAAACAATTACAATCTAATAATGAATCAGTGAGTGGAGCAGCAGCAGAAATTATTGCTAAAGTAGAACCTAATAATACAGAAGCAATTAATATTTTAATTGACCTACTATGTCATGGTAGTGAAATTATAGAGGTAAATCAAGATATGTTTACTGGTGAGAAAATAGTTGAGAATGGACCTACTTATCGATCCTATGCAGAGTACGCTTTAATATCAGTGGGTGTTGATAATTGGATTATTATTAATAAACTCATTGACTTAATTTCTTCTATTCAAGAAACTGAAACTATTGTCAGAATTACTAATATTTTGGCAAAAATAGGGGCTGGAAATACTGAAGTTATTTCTGTTCTAACTAATGTACTGAGAAATAATTCTGATGAAAAAATTAGTAAAGAAATAGCTGAACATCTTCTTTTAGCTGATCCTGGTAATCCAGAAGCTATTGATACATTAGTTAATTTACTTAACAATAGTGAGGATGAGATGAAGTTCAGAAATTTAATGCGGAAGTTTAAAGAAGTTGCCATTGGTAATGATCAAGTAATTGAATGTATCGTTAATTTATTACCAAACTTTAATGATATTGACACCTATGAATGTGCATTTAGCACATTAGAAAAAATCGCTGTTAATACCCATAATACTACTGCTATTAATACACTTACCATGTTTTTGGATACCTATAATGGTGAAAGTATGCTCTACACGGTAGCTGATCTTTTATTAATTATTGATCCAGGTAATGCAAGAGCTACTGAAGTTTTGAGTAAATGGTTTCCTCCTAATATGCAATCAGGTTTTGCTAAAAGGTTATGGGCAAATTTAAACATTGATAAAATACCTGAAAAAATGTTTGAAACCACATATAAAAGAGAGTCTCAAGAAGAAATATGGCATTGCGCCCAAAATATGACCTATCCCGAATTTTACCGCGTTTGGCATGGCAACAAAACCACAATTAAAAACCTAGAAACCCAATTTACAGATACTCATTCCCACCTTACCCAACTCCAACCCACAGAAAAAACATATCCCCTTACCCTCAACCTAAAAACTCTCCAAGATGAAACAGACATCATAGAAATATCTCAAGAAATCTGCAACCAAATTTACTTTACAGCTTGTCCCGAAAATCTAGAAATTCCCCAAATTAACAACGCACCTCAACTAAAAAGCAAAATTCCCCAAATTAAAAAACATCTAAAAACCGAAAACCTAGCCTTAATTATCAACAACTGCGAACCAAATCAAGAAATGATCAAATTCTGCAATAAACTAACAGATGTCTTACACATTGCCTTTATCACAGAACAACCATTAGACGCACCATTAAAAGGTTTTCCCAATCAATCAAACTTACTCAATGTGATTCAACATTGGATTAATGAGATAGGGTGAAATAATCAAAGATCAAACTTCAAGCATTGATGATATTAATGGAGTATTTAGAACCTACTAAATCTGATATAACTACACTATCAGAAAAAACAAATCCAGCCTGAAAATTCATTCTCAGGCTGTTATAAAAATTGATCTTAATTAACTTGAAATTACAAAGAAACCAGACCGTAATAGGACAGAATCACCACAAGAGTCCCAAGTGCTATCAGGCTAATTCCCGCGAACCAAGTAGCTGATGAAATCACTTGATAAACCTTGGGATAGGGATCTCGTTGCCATTTCCACAAATATACCAAAGGAGCTTTAGCTTTGAAATATCCCAGTTTCTCTAATTGCTGACGATGGTATTGATCATAGCGAGGAAATTGGCTAAAAGGTAAATCTCCTAGATGACGCTGAGAAATAATCCGCCGACGTTGATAGGGAACAGTGTTATCACCAAAACTGGTTTGATACTCTTCGCTACTCAACAGGGCATCAATGAACCCTTGTAACCCCTTAGTACCTATGATAATTGACCAAGCAATTGTTTCTTGTTGATTGTAAACTTTCCGTCCCAGAACACGCTGTACACACATTTCTACAAATCGGTAATTGTTGTTTGTGTCATAGTTGCGTAAACGGAAAGTTTCAGACATTACCAATCCGCGAATAAAATCTCTAACAGTAATACTTTTGTGTTTTAACTGAGATTCTAGAGTCAATAAACGGTTACTAACAAGAATTTGTTGTTCGTTAAAAATCTGCCGATAAGCAGCCCAAATTAACTCATTCATTTCTACTGTGGAAGGAGTTCCTTCAGTAGTGTAAAGTTTGGGTTGTTCCTCTCCAGGAATTTCAAATCCTTTAACTCGTTGGTTTTGACTGGAGGGGGCGTAAGTTTTTAAGGGAATAGTCATGGTGAGATTGTTTATTAAATAATAATGAACATTTGTAGAAAATTGGTAATTTGTCAGGAGTCAGGAGTCAGGAGTCAGGAGTCAGAAGTCAGGAGTCAGAAGTCAGGAGTCAGAAATCCTATATCAAATATTTTGTATCCTGAATCCTGACGATAATTTAAAAACAGAAATTTAATCCTGTAAATCCTTTAATCCTGTACTTCGACTTCGCTCAGTAACCGGACATCCTGATTCAGACAATTATTTCAAAATCATCTGAATCCTTTCCTTAACAACTCTGTCCGATTCTTGCGTCATAGCTTGATAAAGGATAGTATTTATTTCCACAGTCGCAATTGCTCCCAAAGACACCGCAGCCGCATAACGCAACGCCCAATCTTCAGCATTTAATAAAGCCCAAGAAAGCTTATCAATTGCCTTTTGTCTTTTTTCAGAATCCGTAGTGGAAATTACCATCTTTTCCAAGCCTCTAGCAGCCACTCGACGCACATTTCCTTGGCAATGATTGGCAACTTCTACACCTACTACATCCACCAATAAATCTATTGCGAGATCATCACCAAGTTCAGCGAGAATGCTGATAATTTTTGCTTGTTCATTCTGATCTATGCAGGTGTGATAATCTGCAATTAGAGATTCTACTTTTGGGGAAGCAATTTGTTCTAATGTTGTGTTCATAATTGGTAAGTTTGTTTATTATTAAAGTTGGATTAATAGTTGATCAATTATTTGAAATAGAGTTTGAGTCGCTTGTTGTTTTTCTATTTCTGATTTATCGCTTTCTAATACTGTTTCTAAAATCCGTTTTATGTTTAATAGTTTGAGGCTATTACCAACTTTTGCTTGTACAATTGCTTCTGCTGCTTCTATATGACCAATTGCTCCTAAATCGAAAGCCGCAGCCCAGCGTAAATAGGGATTTTCGTGATTAAGATTTTGGATAATGCGTTCGAGATATTCCGGTTTTTGAGTGATGATATACAGGTAACGAGCCGCGGCACATTGGACTCTTTCCGAGTCATGTTTTAAAAATGGCTCAACAAGTGGACGCGCTTCTATTACCCCCAATTCTCCCAAGGCTTCTATTAAGGCTTCGTAGGGTTGGGGTGTACCAGATTGTAAAAGTTGTAATAGAGGAACAGCCGCAGTAGAATCGCCAATTTTTCCTAAAGCCTCAATGACAACTTCCCGAAATTGCTCATCTTCATCACATTTTAGGGCATTTATCAGCGCGGGTACTGCTTCAATATTTTTGAGTTGTCCTAAAGCGCGAGCAACTTGACGACGTAAGGGATAGCCACCTTGAACTGTGCGATAACGCACGTCTTGGAGTTGATAACAAAGGGCTGCACAAGCTGACTGAATTTGATGTTTTCCCAACCACCAAGCTGCATAATATCTAATTTGATTATCCTCATTATCTAAGGATGTAATTGCAGTTTCAGGAGAAAGAATTGGTTCAGCAGGAGAAGTAGTAATCATGTCAGAATCAGGATTTATAGGATTAAAAGATGAACAGGATGAATGTGAAGATGATTGATTTATCCTGTTAATCTAATACACAACTTCCGAATTTTAATATGGGTTATTCAGAATATTTGTAGAGACGTTCCATGGAACGTCTCTACATTCTTTTTCACCAGATTTATAATTGGTAATTTGATTAATCACCAACTAAATTTATACAGGTCTGACGCTGATAATTTTGCCGCCTTGTTTGTGAATTTGTTGATACTTCTGGGAAAGTTGATCAAAAGGTACATTGTACAATTGTCGGCTACGACGAATTGCTACTTTAGTACCAACTCCACCAGCGATAACTTCCATCACATACATCCGGTTGTCTCCGCGAGTGGAAGAACTCTTTAATTGTCCAAAACCAATATCAGATAAAAATCTGATAGATGTGGTGGGAGGAATGATAACATTAGGCAAATTCATTGCCAATTGTTGCCGTAAGCGGGGGCTTTTTGTGCCAGCATTGTCGCTGTTACCATTACCCCGATACAGTGTAAACAAGCGGTTGAATCCTACTTGTTTCATGCCATCAATTGACTTGAATCCCCGGAAGTAGGGAACTGTGGAATCACCAAAGGCATTATTATACTCTTGGCTATCAATATAAGAATCTATTTCTGCATCATAACCTTCAGCAGCATAGATATCCACATGATAAGCAATTTCTGACTGATCGTAGGGAGCGCGTCCTAACAAATGCTTATAATTCAGTTCAATGAACCGAATTTGGGAATTGCTATAAAAGAAGCGATCTTTGTAAAATTCGGATTTTGCTAATGTTTGCACAAATTGGCGCACACTAATTTGTCCATCTCTGAGCAATGCTTCTGCACTAACAAAAGTTCCGCCAATATAAACTCGTTCGCGTCCAAATATATGTTCGTAAGCAGACTTGAGGACTTGCTGTAATTCGTCTTCGCTGTAATTAGGGCGTAGTTCGATTTTTGTGTCTAAAACCGCACTGATGCCTAACCTCTGTTCCATTGAAAGGGTCATGCTTTTAACTCCTTATGATCAAATTCAGAGGGAACAGGGAACGGGGAACAGGGAACAGGAAAAACTCATGTTTAAAAACATGAGATTGAAATATTGACACTGTTTTTTTCGTGCTACGCATCTCAAAAAACATTTTATTTTGACTGAGCTTTAAACTCAGCAAATGAGTGTTTCTTATCTGTTCCCTCTTCCCTGTTCCCTGTTCCCTGTTCCCTTTTTTTTGTAAGGGGAAAAGAAAGTATTTTTCCCTTTCCCCTTACTCGTTTAACTTGTAAATTTTTAGCTCAATGCGTTGATAGCATAGTTGAGGTAAATATTTGCTTCTCCAGCTACGTCACCGGATAAGCCATTGTTGTCGCGGACAAATTCCAATGCGGCTACATACCAAGTGGGGGATAAACCCAAAGCAGCATTAAATTCTTTTACGCCTGCAACTACATACTCATCTAATGGGCCTGTGCCACCAACCACACAGCAATAGCTGATGGTGCGGAGGTAATGGCTGATGTCACGAACACATTTTGATTTACCTTCTGGGGTAGAAGCGTATTGAGAACCCTGCATTTGGGTGGTGTAGGGAAATTTTTGGTAAACGTGGTTAGCCGCAGCTTCAGACCATTTTTGACCGTTTTGGTTGAAGGCTTTAGCAGCATTCAAGCCAGCTTGAGCGCGGCTCATGCGACCAAAGATAGCTTGCATTTCGGTGTTGCCTAAGTATGCGCCACGAGAGTCAGCAGCAGCAATAGCCTCGGTTAGAGGGGTCTTCATAGTTAAAATTCTCCGGGAAATGTATTATGGATGATCAGATGAAAATTCGATTCAAAATTAAGCAACTGCTGCTGCTGCACGATCAAAGTAACTAGCTACTTCAGACATTAAGTTGCTGCAATCACCACGGGTAATACCAGCGTTACTGTTAGCAATAGCGATCGCTGCATCTTTCATTTTGCCAATACCGGAAGCAACTGTAGCGCCAGGTGTTCCTAATGCTTGATAGGTTTCGCGCAAACCATTCAAACAACGATCATCCATAGTGCTGGAGTCTCCAGTAGCTAAGGAATAGGTAACATAACGTAAAATGAAGCCTAAGTCACGAATACAAGCTGCTTGGTTACGGTGATGGAAACAAGCGCCGCCAGGACCAAATACGTTGGGTTGTTCAGCTACTAATGCGCGATAGGCATTAGCTGTAATTGCGGAAGCATTGCTGGTCAAACGGTTAACAACATCTAAGCGTTTGTTGCCATCTGCAACAATAGCAGAAAGAGCATTAATTTGATCATCGGTCAAATATGCGCCTTGGCGATCGCTTTGTTCAACTACTCTAGAAAAAGCATCAAGCATCTTCAATTTCTCCTAAACTGTCAGGTTTTGCCTGGGTTGTGGCGGCGGTGGTGTTTCTTTCCCCTGCCTTATGTTTACAAGGTTAATGGGTCAGGTGTAAATAAATAGGTAAGGAAATAGTAAATAAATCGGAAAGATTAGTAGAAAAATAGAAATTGTAACAATTCGCAATCGAGTTTGTAAAGAAGTATTGCAGATTTAGACGAAGTATTATGTGTTTATGGTGGGCAAGATTAGATTTTTTGCGGTTTTTATGGCGAAAATACCCTAATTTCTGCCCGATATGGATATAGCCATTTTCCTGTAACGTGATTAATAAGTTTCGACTTCTATTCATTTAGTGGGATGTGGATATAGCCATTTTCCTGTAACGTGACTACTAAGTTCCATATTTTTAATTTCTATTCATCTATAATCTAATGAGGATTCTTTTAGTTGAAGACGATATTCGTTTAGCAGAAACTTTAGCAGAGGCACTAAGTGACCAACTCTATGTTGTTGATATTGCTGCCGACGGAGAAGTTGCTTGGGATTGTACCAAAGCCATAAACTATGATCTGCTGCTCTTGGATGTGATGCTACCAGAAATTGATGGTATTACTTTATGTCATCGGGTGCGATCGCATGGTCATCAAATGCCGATTTTGATGATGACAGCCTGTGATACAATTAGTAACAAGATTAATGGCTTAGATGCTGGAGCAGATGACTACATCATTAAACCCGTTGATTTGGGTGAATTATTTGCGCGGATTCGGGCTTTATTACGTAGGGGTAACACAAGCTCCACGCCTATATTACAATGGGGAGATTTACAACTTAACCCTAGTACCTACGAAGTCAGTTATAAAAACAATTTCCTCCATTTAACACCAAAAGAATACAGTCTTTTAGAATTACTATTAAGAAATGGTCGGCGAGTTATCAGTCGCAGCGTCATTATCGAAAATCTGTGGACAAGCGAAACATCTCCCGACGAACATACTATTAAAGTTCATCTCAGAAGTGTCCGCCAAAAACTCAAAGCTGTTGGCGCACCAGAAGATTTTATTGAAACTATGCACGGTCTAGGATATCGTCTCAAATCACCAGAACTTTTGCAAAGTGTTCTTCAGGAGTACAAATGATTACAGGTTCATAGCCTCTAAAACAACAATTCCTTCTAACGTTAATTCCCAGCGATCGCGTGGTGAATCTTTTTCTACATAACGGTTGACTAACCCCCGATGGGCAAGATTTTTTAAAACTTCCATCATATCAGGTTCTCTGGGAACATCTTGACAGGAAAGTGCATTCGCTAATTCATACCAACTCCATTGACCTTTTCCTTTGTCAACTAATTTTAGTAAAACAAATTCTAGCTGAGTTAATTGAGTGATGTTTTTCATATCATATCCTCCACTAAATAGCCCTTTTTGCCGCATATTTTAGATCATTATTGGCTGAGTTAGTTTTCTTGGTGTGGTAATTCGAGCAATGAATTTTTAAAGATTTAAGGTGCAATTAGCTGTAAGTTAGGAAAATAGGTTCTATATCGCTTTGCATCTCTAGTTAGTAAGGGAATTTGTCGGATGACGGCATGAGCGCCAATATAAAAATCTGGTAGAGGGGAACGGCGATCGCCTTTACTCTGCCGATATTGCTGAAATGCTTTACCTGCAAGAAAAGCAGCTTCCCAAGGTAAGGGTTCGCGCTGAAAGAAGTTTGGGGGGATGACGCTATCAAGTTCGTCTGGTTGGACAAAACCAATAGAGACTTCTGCATAGATGATGGGGTTGATGAGGAGATTTCCTCTACTTTCACATTCTATGAGGTGCAGGGATGACCATTCAAACCAATTTGGGTCTTCGGTGATGATATCGAGAATAATATTGCTATCAACTAAAACATCAGTCATAAGTGGAGCGAGTGATTTCCATAATTTCGTCGGTGCTGAGATGGGTAGTTGCTTTTCCTCGCATAAGATTGATTAAAGTTTCCCCTCTAGTGGGACTATTTTTTTTCTGAAGTTGTAATATATTCCCCATAATTTTTAACTCAACCTCAGTACCCGGTAAAAATCCTAGCTCTTCTTGAATATCCAGTGGAATTGTAATGCTTCCATCTTGGGTTATTTGCATTTTTATTGCTCCTGATTTAATACTGTAATTCCTTTTCCTGATTAAACTAAACTAATCTTTTTGGGAGTATAAGACACAAATTGTCTCTTGCTTTTCTTTTCTTGTGCTTTTAAATCTTGATAAATTGCCTTTAAATCGTAGTTAAATTGCCGAGAATGTTCCTCTCTCGTCTGATGAATTTCTTCCACAATTGGATCTTCCCACATAAATTTTACCTCTCTATAAGTTCTTCAGGAGTACAAATGATTACAGGTTCGTAGCCTCTAGAACGACAAATACACTCAATTTCTCTACGAATTATAGCATTGGCTATATGCTTACAATTGAACAATATCCTGTTTCTCAACTCACATAAGATTGTGCGACCAATGGGGCTTGACATATATTAGTGATTTATGGTAAGTTTGTACTAACAAGGTGATATATGATTCACAGTTATAATAGACTTATCCAAGTAGTACACTTTAATATGACTTGTATAGAACTTATATAAAATCGAAATTTAATTTTCCTATCAACAATAATAGTAGTTTATTTGAGGAACTAATATGGCTACAGTATTTGATGTTGCTCGTTATATCCTTGAAAAAAAGGGTGAAATTACATCAATGAAACTTCAAAAGCTTATCTATTATAGTCAAGCATGGAATTTAGTATGGGACGAGTCTGAGTTGTTTGAAGAAAGAATTGAGGCTTGGGCTAACGGAGCAGTAATTCGAGATTTGTATAACGTTCATAAAGGTAAGTTTAAGGTCAATAAGGAATCTTTTACTGAAGGGAATAGTAATGCACTTACAGATAGCGAAAAAGAGAATATAGATAAGGTCTTAGATTTTTATGGGGATTATACAGCACAGCAACTTAGTGACATTAATCACCAAGAAGATCCTTGGATAAATGCAAGAGGTGATTTACCAGCTATGGCAATCTGTAATAATGAAATAACTAGAGATGCAATTTTTGAATATCATTCTGGAATTTGGAATGAACCAGAATCAGATGAGTAAAAAAGAAGAGCGAATTAAGCGACAAAATGAGAAAAAATTAAAAGAACAAGCAAAAAAAGTTAGATTGGCACAAAATATTGAAGTGTCAAGCAAGTTAGTTCGGGCTACAGAAAAACCTGACTTAAGAAAAATACCAAGAAGCGTTAATGCTGATAATTATAAAAACCATTATTTTTCATGGTGTGTATCAGAAGCTGATTTGGAAGGGGTATGGAGTTGGGACGAAGCAAGGAAATGGGAAGAAGGAGAATATTCAAAAATTATAGAACCTCATTTTCAGGCTTTGGATAACAATTCATGGCAAGAAGTTGAAAACCAAACATATAATGCTGCATCAACTTATAGAAAAAATCTCAATAAATACCAACTTGGCTGGAGAATTGTTAGACATTGCCAAAAAATTTGTGCTATATTTAACTTACTCCTTTTTTCCCATCCTAGTTCCGTTCACGCTCGAATTCTTTGCGTGTGCTTCCACACCAAAAAGGTAAAACAAAGGTAAAACAGATGTAAAAAGGGTGGGGAGTTTGCAATGTAAGGATTGCAAAAGGATTTTAAGGAAGCAGCAGCAATGGTCAATTCGTAGCATTCACAACCTAACTTTAAGGCTGCGCCTTGAAGAACCACTCAATCACTGTATTGTAAGTACATACAGTTTTTTAGTGCTGGTCACGATTTACCAATTTTTATGGTGGTAATTTGTGGTTGAGTTGTAATGCGCGAAAAAAACCAGAGTTGCAAATCTACAAAATTCGCTTCTCAATTTTTTCTTTTGCAGTTAACTCTCTTCAAGGGCAGTCTCCAGTAAAATTATGGAGGCTACTTCTGATGAAAATTCCAAATAGCAATCGTGCAGTAATCGAACCATCTAAGCTGACTGAGTATTTACTGAATACTGAACATAAACGTGGTGGGACAAAAGCGAAATTACTACTCCAATTTGGTTATTGTCCTAATAACTGGCAACAGTTAGAATCAGATATCCGTAAGTTTCATCTAACTGTAGATGTTAATCTAATTAAAGAAACTGCTTATGGTACAAGATATGAAGTGAGCGCAAATCTGCTTACCCCTATTAACAGGCCACTCCTTGTTAAGACAGTCTGGCAAATAGATACAGGTACAGACTTTCCGCGATTGATCACTTTATTTCCTGATTAGCAAGCAATATTGGAGGCTGCAATGAATTTCACTCTTTACTCAGATGTAATCTTATTGCGTGATCTTCCCGAAGACAATGTATATGCTGGAGATATTGGCACAGTAGTTGAACAACATGATGTTCCCGGACTAGAAACAGGCTACAGCGTTGAGTTTTTCGATATGCTTGGTAATACTGTAGCAATTGTTACGTTGCCAATGAGTTGTTTTCGCTTGCCAACTTGTGCCGATAGACCCGCAGTCAGATTAATGGCTAATATTGCCTAGTTTACACATTCAAAATCATCCGAATCCGTTCTTTAACAACTGAGTATAAGACGCAAATTGTCTCTTGCTTTTCTTTTCTTGTTCTTTTAAATCTTTATAAATTGCCTTTAAATCGTAGTTAAATTGTCGAGAATGTGCTTCCC
This sequence comes from Dolichospermum sp. ST_sed8, assembly GCA_028658405.1. GTDB lineage: Bacteria > Cyanobacteriota > Cyanobacteriia > Cyanobacteriales > Nostocaceae > Dolichospermum. Next base: position 24,045 of record JAKOGY010000028.1, read on the forward strand.
TCGTCTGACGAATTTCTTCCACAATTGGATCTTTCCACATAAATTTTACCTCTATATCAGTTCTTCAGGAGTACAAATGATTACAGGTTCGTAGCCTCTAGAAAGTTATGTGGGACTCTATTCTAAATGGTCATCCTTGGGTTAAAAAATCAGAAACCAGCACTTGGATTATCTGTATCCTTAGTGAGCAAAAGTATGAACTCTTCTAAGGATATATCTAATAGTTCGGGAAGATAGACAAGCGTTTCCTTGCTAAATTTAGGGTTTTCATCAGCAATAAGTGTAAATATTTCCTCTAGTGGGATGTTGGATCTTAGAAAATAGTGTGATCCTTTCTCCTGAATTTTGTTGTAGATTAGCGATCGCAAATTATTTGCACTCTCTTTATCATCTGTTATTTTATCCTTATGACTCATATAAAGGTCTTCTCTGGGTATATTGTTCTGATGTAGTGAAAAATCTAAACTGAGTTTCACAGGTTCTACAGCTTTAGCAGTGCGCTTTTGGTTATGATATTCTGCCAATACTTTTTCTCCCACAGCTTTTAACTCAGCAAAACTATGTTCCTGAGTAAAGCAGCAAATAAATTGCAAATTATAATCCTGAACGGTAGCAGCGGCTTTAGATTTAATCCCAGGATTGCCAGTATGGACTAGATGATTCACAGCTTCGCGTGTTATAGGCATTTCAGGATCTCGAACGTCGTCACAGCCATATAAGTCACGTAACATCTTCATGAACATATCATAAGATAGTCCATGAGAGTCAGGGTATAGGTTACGTTCAGCAATTATTTTAGTCCATTTTTCCCTAGCTTCTGCATAGGCATGATTGGACAGCTTGCTTTGTCTTAGTCTGTGAGGTTGTCCAGGTTTATTAGGTGTTGGACTGGGATGTACCAATACTTCTTTTGAAACAGGAATATATGGTTTTTTTATTATTTTGACTAATAACTCGCCAAATTCTGTTTCTCTTGGTTGATCTGTGGTCATTGTATTTTACTCCAATTAGGTTATTTGTTTCAATCGGTGATTGTACAACATGATGAAAGTCTTTAGTAGTGAGGCTGTTTTAACCTCTGCTTTAGAGAATAACATATCTTATTAAAATTTCAAAGAAGTGGGATAAAATATTTTAGTTCTAGTCGGTTTGGGGTTAGCCGTTCCAACTAAATGGACTACAGCCGTGCGGTTTATCGGCATTTCAGGGCTGTTAGGCTCATTGCAACCGAATAATTCCTGAACCATTTCAATAAAAAGATCATAAGATAGCCCTATTGTTTCATGACCATAGGGGTTTTTATCACGAATACGTTTTAACCATTTATCTCTGACTAAGGAATATTCTTTATCGGAGAGTTTGCTTTTCTGTAATCTATAGCCAGATGCTGGTTTTTCGTGTATAAGCAGGTCTTTTGATTCAGGGATATGATACAAGGATACTTAATTATCTTGATTAGAATATACCCAAACTCAGTATTAGTCGTAGGCTGGTCTTCTGAAAGCATGATGAATGTTGAGCTATGTCGGATTGTATGATTTTATTTTACACATAGGCTTTTCGTTCGTCAACTACTTGAGTAAAACAAACTCTAGCTGAGTTAATTGAGTGATGTTTTTCATAACTAAATAGCCCTTTTTGCGAAAAACCCTCTCTATTTCTTATCTCTCTGTGTTCTCTGTGCCTCTGTGGTATAGCTAACGCCACGCTTCGCTATCGTTTATTCATTCATTTATTGGGATGGGATAATTTATTTACTGGAAGTCCCTTAGTTAGTTTTCTCGGTATGGTAATTCAGTCCATAAATTTATAAATTACCCCCTCCTAAAGAGGATATAGAATATCGGGGCTTTTGTTAAAAATTAAATATTCTCAAGAGGTCAGATTTATGTCTTTGGATGAATACAAACTCGGAACTACCTTCCCCGGTGTAATCGGCCGCACAGTTGATAAATCCAGTCCAGCTTGGCCAGAACCATTGCGAGCAAAAGAAAATACACCAAACGTCCTATTTATCGTTTTTGATGATACAGGTTTTGGACAATTTGGCAGTTACGGAAGTCCCATCAAAACACCCAACCTAGACGCACTAGCCGCTAACGGTTTACGCTACAATAATCTACACACAACGGCACTGTGTTCTCCCACTCGTTCTTGTTTGCTGACTGGGCGCAATCACCATTCTAACGCCATGTCCTGCATTACAGAAGGGTCTACGGGTTATCCCGGAGGTAATGGGAATATTCCCTTTGAAAATGGGTTTCTCTCAGAGATATTACTCCAGAAGGGTTATAACACCTATGCGTTAGGAAAATGGCATTTAACCCCCTCAGACCAACTTTCAGCCGCAGGACCCTATGATCGCTGGCCTCTCGGTCGCGGTTTTGAGCGTTTTTATGGCTTTCTAGGCGGAGAAACTCACCAATATTATCCAGATTTGGTTTATGACAACCACACCGTTAAGCCAGAAAAGACCCCCGCAGAAGGCTACCATTTAACCGAAGATTTAGCAGACAAGGCTATTAGCTTTATCGCTGATGCCAAGCAGATTGCCCCAGATAAACCCTTTTTCATGTATTTCTGTCCAGGGGCAATGCACGCCCCCCATCATGTCCCCAAAGAATGGGCTGATGCCTACGCTGGACAATTTGATGATGGTTGGGAAGCATACAGGGAAAAGGTTTTTGCCCGTCAGCAAGAAATGGGGATTGTTCCCGCAGATGCCGAACTTTCTCGCCATGATCCCGATGTCCCGCACTGGGATTCCCTCCCAGAGGCAGAAAAACGGCTTTATGCTCGGATGATGGAAGTATATGCTGGTTTTTTAACCCATACTGACTACCATATCGGTCGTTTACTCGATTTTCTTAAATCTATTGGTGAGTTCGAGAATACTGTAATTATGGTGATTTCGGACAATGGTGCAAGTTCGGAAGGGGGACCAACAGGTTCAGTAAATGAAAACCTCTTTTTTAACAATGTGCCAGAATCCCTAGAGGAAAATCTCAAAGCATTGGATAAATTAGGCAGTGCAGAAACCTTTAACCATTATGCTTGGGGCTGGACTTGGGCAGGGAATACGCCTTTCCGGCGGTGGAAACGGGAAACCTATCGAGGGGGAATCAGCGACCCTTTAATTGTGCATTGGAGTCAAGGTATTGAAGCAAGAGGCGAAATTCGGACTCAGTATGCTCATGCTATTGACCTTATGCCGACGGTGCTGGAATTACTGGAAATTGAACCACCCACAACAATTAAGGGTGTGACTCAATCCCCCATTGAAGGTGTCAGTTTTGCCCATACTTTTAATCATAGTACCGCCCCCACTAAGCATCTGACTCAGTATTTTGAGATGATGGGACATCGTTCTCTTTACTATGATGGTTGGCGGGCGGTTTGTCCTTGGCCGGGTCCCTCATTTACAGAAGCAGGGCAATTTTTTGGTGAGGCGATTTCGGCGGAAACTCTGACGGATTTGGATACTCATCATTGGGAACTGTATCACGTCGCCTCAGATTTTGCGGAAAATCACAATATTGCGGCTGATAATCGTCCTAAGTTAATTGAGATGATTGCCACTTGGTATATTGAGGCTGGCAAGTATAATGTGTTGCCTGTAGACGGACGTGGCGTGCAACGATTCGCGGAAGAACGCCCGCAAATTGCTGTCAATCGTAGCCGCTATGTTTACTATCCTGATACTCAAGCGATTCCCGCCGGTAGTGCCGTGAGGGTGTTAAATCGTCCCCACAGTATTACGGCTGATGTGGAGATTCCCCCAGGTGGTGCTGAAGGGATATTACTGGCTCATGGGGGTAATGATAGTGGCTATTCTTTCTATGTCCAAAGTGGTAAACTGCACTGGGTTCATAATTATGTGGGGCGATCGCTCTATCATGTTGAGTCTAGGTTATCAGTCCCGCAAGGTCGTCATCAATTGCGGTTTGAGTTTAAGGTTACGGGTCAGCCAGATTTAGCGCATGGAAAAGGAACGCCGGGTCATGTTCAACTTTATATTGATGGGAATTTGGTAGGAGAAGCTGATATTCCGGTGACAACTCCCTTAGCACTAGGTTTGACCAGTGGTGTCACCTGTGGGATTGCTCCTGGTGCGCCTGTAACACCTGATTATGAACCGCCTTTTAAGTTTACGGGGAAGATTTACAGTGTGATAGTTGATGTCAGTGGGGATTTGATTCAAGATCGGGAAACTGAAATGCGGACTATTATGGCGCGACAGTAAGGATAAATACTTTTCAGGGTGGGTGATCTCACCCACCATTAATCAAGTTATTCATATTTACCTAGAATATTAAATATTGTTTCGCGCAAAGTCGCAAAGTCGCAAAGACGCAAAGAAGAAAATAAGGTTTTAGTCAATATCTCCTAAGTTACGAAACTTTGGTTTTATTTTCGGTTTTAATGATATCGAATTTTTAGCGATTACAAGGCGCTCCGGTACAGCAACATTTACAATAGATTTAGAGACGTTTGGTGAAAATGTCTTTACAAAAACCCATACAAACGACTAAGTATGACTTATATATCAGAAAAGCAAACTTATCAAATTCTGACAATAGCTCAGATTGAAGCACAGAAAGTTGATATTTATTTATAGCTTCTTTCTCAAAATTATTGATAATTCCTTTCTTTAATCTTTTTGAAATATTTTGACATTCATTAAACAATTCTTGATACTTCAAATTAACAATTTGATTATTTATTAAGTTCTTTGTATTGCAATATTCTAATAAGTTTTCGATCAAGACTCCTACTATATTATTAGCTTCTTCCTTCCAAAATGCTCTTAATCTATTTGCTTTTGATCCACTTTGATAATTATATTTTTCATCATATATATCTAGTTTCACACTCTCTAAAATAAATTCCTGAAAAGTTCTGTTTGAAAAATCAAGCACATAACCACTCTCCATTTCCAGTAGCTTTTCTAACTTCGCTTTTTCAATACTTGTTAAATCTGACATTTTCTTGGGATATCATTAATATCCAAATATTATACAAAATTTTTCTACACAACTACTTAATTTTCTGGGTAATTACAAGCTTTTCGGTATATTTCTCACCGATAACCGGAAATTTTCCCACAACATTCAAACCCCCCAATGTTATAAAATAGATAAAAGCTCAACCCTTACTCTATACTCATGAGTCTCCATCCCCTCTTAAAATTTGACATTGCTGAACTCAGTATTGCAGAACGTATCCAACTTGCTGAAGATTTATGGGACAGCATCTTAGAACAGCAAGAAGAACTTCCCTTGAGTCAAGCACAACAACAAGAATTAGAGCGACGGTTAGAAAATTATGAAAAAAACCCTACAACCGGCTCTAGTTGGGAAGATGTTAAGAAACGGTTAGGATTTTCCCAATGAACTATAACCTGATTATTCAGCCAGAAGCAGAATACGATATCCAAAATGCTTTTGAGTGGTACGAATCCCAAAATCCGGGTTTAGGTTCGGAATTTGTTCGTGCTGTTGATGCTTGTTTGTCTGGAATTGGAAGACAACCCCTTGCTTACCAAGTTACCTACAAACAGGTAAGAAGAGTATTAATCCGCCGATTTCCTTATGTAATTCTCTACATTTTTGACCAAGATACTATTTTTATATTTGCTTGCTTCCATGCAAAACGCAATCCAAAACAGTGGTTAGATAGAATTCAATAATAAATTTGTATCTCCTGTAATAACATGAGTTGCATTACCATTAATAGCAATTTCAAGAAATTTGTCGTCTTTTGGATCTCTGCACTCTTTGATAATCTGCACTATTTCAATTTCTTCTGATTCAAGTTTGAATTTAGCCAAGAATTGAGTACGAATACTCACAGAAATATATTTATCAAATTTTGAGCGATTGAGAATTTCTTGCAATTCTTGAAAAATCGCATCTGAAAATAAAATTATTCCTAAGCTTTTGGCTTTTTTGAATGCTACATCTGGAACAGATGATTTAATCAAAATGGCACTAACTAAAATGTTTGTATCAATAACAAACCGCATTTTATCCATTCTGAAGAATCTCATCTAAAATTTCTTGAGTTAATCCTCTATCTTGAGCTTGTTCTTGCATTTCTTGAATAATGTCATCTAGGGATTTATCTTGAATAATTGATTTGAGAAAATCGTTAACAATACTCTGAATTTTTTGCTGTTTTTGCGGTTCTGCTTTTTGATAAGCTTTGGCAACTTCAGTATCAACTTGAATTGCAATTGTTTCCATATTTTGATAGGAAAAATAAATTACATTTGTTTAATTATAGCATTCAATACCTAAAGTACGATAACCTAAGCTATAAGATATGTGATTTCTAGGTTGCGCTTCGCTATCGTACTTTATTCAAACAGATTAAGCTGTTGTACATGACACATCCCAGCCTAGATAATTTTTTAGCAACTTCTCTATAGTTCATCTGACGGATATAATTGTTTCTATCAAAGCAGGTGAATTTTGGTCTACAGATTGTAGATTATCAGGAAGTTCTTTACCTAAATCTTTATACATTTCTATAACAGTTTCCAACGCATCTTGAACATTAGCTAAAACTTCATCCATAGAATCCCCTTCAGTGAGCAATTCTGGTAACAGTGGAGAAGTTACAGTGAATCCTCCTTCTGGTTGAGGTGTAAGCAATAGTGGGATTTTGTAGAACATATTGTGATGGTATGGTATTGTTTATTATATTTTGATACTTTAGCTGGCAATTTTTCCCATAAAATTGTCAAAAGTATTGGTGTTGATTAAACCATTTTCTACCAATATTCGACGTACAGCTACCAAATGCACAGGCTGAAGATATGCCTGTTGTTCGTAAGCTGGTAAAATGACCAAAGTTCCTGACAATGGATATTGATAGACTTGTTGAGAGCCTGTTGTTGGTACTTTCGTAAAACCTATCTTGAAAAGCAATTGTTCTAGGTCAGTAAACTGAATATCTCTAACCATGATGACGAATCACTCCTTTTAACTGTTTTAAAATATCATAAGACATCGCGGTAAGTGGGAAACTCAGTGTCTTTAGACCTGAGAGGGAAACAACTCGTGCGGTAATAAAGGCATTGAATCTTTTTTCATTACCGCCTTGGAGTTGGGAAATTCGGGGTACTGTTGTGATGTACTTTCAACGGGACAATTACCGATTCAAATTTCTCAACTCTGTACGCATAATGTTTTGCTCACTCATA
>JAKOGY010000290.1 GCA_028658405.1 Dolichospermum sp. ST_sed8
GAAACTGGGATAACTGAGGGATATAGACTGAAACTCTCTATAGAATCTGCGTCTCTTTAGAGCGCAGAGTGTCAACTTTGTTTCCCTGCAACTTGCTGTAATTAAGTATTTTTGGTTCAATGTCGGAAATTTTTGAGGGCAATGCACCTCATCATTCTCAAGGTGCGATTGCTCAAGCTTGGTCTGTTGCTGAAATTATGCATCATAGAAGAAGGGAACACCGGAACAGTTTTTCCTATTTATTGTTCGGTGAACTGGGAGTAAGAGACCCCGACTTCTATAAGTGGAGTGTTTCAGTTGGGGTCTAAATCCCCCCTTTTGTGTTACTCCCCGTTCCCCGTTCCCCGTTCCCTATTCCCTGTTCCCTCTTTATATTGAGACAACAGACAAATAAAAACTGAAGATATCATTAATTCCCCTGTTGAACTTATCGTCTTGAGAAGTTATTATGTATGGAAATAAGATGCGTCTCGGCAATGGCAAAATAGTCTAAAAAATAAAAATAATTCACCAAGACACAAATTTCAGGAGTTAATCCCTTTTAGCTTGAGTATCATTATTCTCCATTCCCTAAGTAGATCAGTGGGACATTAACTTCATTCTTTAAGATAACCCCTGAATTCTTTGTTGATAAAATTTCTATTCAACTTTAACCAATCAAAATCAACCATAACAGTATGTCTTACATATCCATCTTCAAAAATATACCAGAAATATTAAGCCAACCAACGGGAATAGCTGCCATAGCCTCTCTTGGTATCCACGGAGCGATCGCCTTAATTGTGCCATTAATGCCAGTTAACACTAGTGCATCTTCAAAAGCTGACTCACCCAAAGCAGTGGGACTGATGGAATTGAGTACCGCTGATCAAAGCCGATTACCACAACCTCCCAGTACATCCCAGGTAGCCTTACAGCAGCCTAAACTACCGATCCAGCAACAACTACCAGGCGCTGATTTGGGTAGCCCATTAACTAACTATCCCCCTTTACAAACAGAATTATCTAATCAGCCTGTATTACCAGCTATTCCTAGCTCACCAACCAATTATAACCTTTCTTACCTGCCTACTAGGCAATCTATTGAAAGATTGACTCGCAATGACTTACACAGAGCAATGTCTAGATTGCCAAGAAGTACGTATACTCCCTCTATTTCACCTTTTGTAAATAATCTAGATCAGAGAAAGAGAATGCGGGAAACCGGATCTCTAGGTATTAATAGGTTGCCGGAACTTCGACAAAGCAATGAAATACCTGGAGAACCACTGAATAATCCATCCGCCGAACCTATTGATATTGGAACTGGAAGTTCAACAACAGTAGGAATTTCACCACCACAAACAGTGGAATCAGACAGTAATGCCGTTAAAATTGTCCAAGGTGGGGAAAAAATAGCTTTAGTAGATAATTCTAGAGGGCAATCACCAGAAATTCTCAGAAATGAGTCTGACTCAAAAGGTCAGAGAACTGAACAATTACTGGCTAAGTTGAACTCATACAACAATCTTAGACAAAACATTCGTCAAGAATATCCCAATATCAAAGAAAAAGGGGTAATTCGTGAAACCATCTCTACAGATACACCAGAGATGGAAGGTACAGTTGTCGGTAGATTAGTTGTAGATTCAGATGGTAAGGTTTTAGATATTAAGTTTCAAGAAGGAACAGAATCGCCGAAGTTACAATCTAAAGTTCGAGAATTTTTCAGCGCTAATCCACCTCAAGCTGATAAGCAAGTCGTTAGCTCTTATCCTTTTCAACTAAAGTTCCAAAATAATCCTAATGCTTCGGGAGTAAGTTCTAAGATTCAACCTTCAGTTACAACAAATACTGAAAAAGTATTTGAATCTCAAATAAAACCTTCAGCAACACCAAATACTGAGAAATTACCTGAATCTCAAATAAAACCTTCAGCAACACCAAATACTGAGAAATTACCTGAATCTCAAATAAAACCTTCAGCAACACCAAATACTGAGAAATTACCTGAATCTCAAATAAAACCTTCAGTCACACCAAATACTGAAAAATTACCTGAACTTCCAATCAAACCTTCTGCAACTCTGAATCTTAAAAAATTACCTGAATTGAAAATACAACCTTCAGGAACATCAGATTCTAAAAAATTACCTGAACTGAAAATACAACCTTCTGCAACTCTGAATCTTAAAAAATTACCTGAACCCCAGAATACTCAAAATTCCTCTGCGACTCCAGCAGTAAATACTCCTGATCCTGTTAAGTCGGCGACACCAAGTAGTGATTCTCCCGCTGTATCTACTGAATCTAATCAAAAACTCATCCAAAAGTTACGCCAAATCAAGGAAGAAGAAAAAAATCCTGAGTAATTAACTGTCAGGAGATATAACAGGGGAAAGGCGAGAAAAAGTCATATACCAAGAAACTTTCCAGCCTGCTCCCTGTTGCCTGCTGTAAGTTAATTAAAAGACCGCAGAAATATTATAAATGGATTGGATTACCCTCCTGCGATCGCTACAGTCTGACTTTCTTAACAGGTTAACATCAAGTTGTTTACTTCATTGTGAAATAGAAGGTCAACATAGTGAATTAACTATTATTTCTGGTGATAGATTAAAGTCATTACGAGAATTTTGCTGGTTAATGGCGGAAAAATATAAACGCACTTCCCCAGTTCGTGATGTTTTTATTAATAACCTCAAAGGTAAATTAGGCGAGGAAGTTGTTAAAGAACGGTTAGCTGATTTTATTACTGAAGTAGATTATGAAAAACGCTTTGGTGGTGATGGTAAAAGTGATTTTACTCTCACTGCTAATTCTTTAATTGGCGTTGAAGTCAAATCTCGTCACGGTAGTATTGATAGAGTTAGATGGTCAGTTAGTGCGGAAGAAGTGGAAAAAAATGCGGTAATTGTCTGTATTTTGATTCAGGAAGAAGTCAATGAAGCCCAATCTGCATATCACCTTTTTTTAGCTGGATTTCTCCCCACACAAATGATTAAATTGAAAACAGGAAAAATTTCCTTTGGGATTAATCAATTATTGTATGGTGGTGGTTTATTTTCCTATTTAGAACAATTTCAAGTTTCCCCAAATCCTCATAAATCTAATTTAGCTCAGAGTCAATTAATTAAACCCCAATCTGCACCTGTTGATTTAACTATTTTTTATTTAACTCTCGGTGACGAATATTTACAAAAAAGGGAGTATGCAGCAGCAATTAATAGTTATAATCAAGCTTTACAATTTAATAATAGTGATGCTGATATTTATTATAAACTAGGTTTAGTTAATTATCAATTAGGTGAGTATCACACCGCAATTATTAATTATAGTCAGGCAATAAATCTTAATATTAATCATCCTCAAGCTTACAGTCAAATAGGTTTAGCACATTACCAAATAGGTAATTATCAAATAGCTATAGAAGCTTACACCCAAGCTATGATAATTAATCCCCATATTGCGATTAATTATAAAAATCGCGCTGATGTTCGTTCACATATTGGTGATACTCAAGGAGCAATTGAAGATTATAATCAGGCAATTAAGCTGAATCCTGATTATGCTACCACGCAAAAAGATAAGCAAATATCTCGTTATTTATTAAATGATCAACAGCAATTAGAGCCAGTAATTAATATTGATCCTGATGATAATATTGGTTATAAAAATCGAGGAAATGATCGGGCTGAATCAGGAGATAATGAAGGAGCAATTGCCGATTATACCCAAGTAATTCAAATTAATCCTGATGATATTGATGCTTATTATTGTCGGGGTAATGCTCATTTTGATTTAGGAAAATATGCAGCAGCAATTACCGATTATAGTCAGGTAGTTAAAATTAATTCTCACTATGTTAACGCTTATTATAACCGGGGAAATGCTCGGTTAGAGATTGCAGATAAACAGGGAGCAGTTGAGGATTTTCAGAAAGCAGCAGATTTATATTGGCAAGCCGGAAAATTAGCAGAATATAAAGATACACAAGCTAGAATTATAGAATTAGAAATAGAAGCATCTTTAGATATTTTAAATTTTTAATTACAAGTAGGGTGTGTTAGCGACAGCGTAACGCACCATAATCAATAATTCGGTGCGTTACGAACTTCGTTCTAACATACGCTACAATATTAAAATAGTATATTTAGTGAAATAGGTTGTTAATAATGAAGACTTTAAAAAATATCTATCCTCTATGTGGCTTAGTTTTTTTAACTTATATGGGTAGTTTTCAAGATGAAATTATAGCATCTGCTAAAAATCAGCCGCAAATAATGGTAAAACAGGAATTACAGAGTCAAAATACCCAAGTAAACCCAGTTTTCAAACCAATTATCTCCGAATTAAAGCAAAAAACCCAGATCAAGATTTTATTACCTCAGTATGTTTCTGAATCAGATGGGGAAAATCCACTTTACGCCATTATGGAAACTGCTACCAAGAATAAATACGAAATATTACTGGGTTTTAGTCCTGATTGTACTGGTGGAACAGCTTGCCGTCTGGGTATAATTACAGGAGAAGCCATCACACCCAAAATGCCCCGTCTGACTGGTAAATCAGTATTGTTAACTAAGGGTATTACTGGCTATTTTGTAGATTTTCGTTGTGGTGCTAATTGCTCAGATGCTACATTAACCTGGAGACAAAATGGTGTGCAATATATGATTGGATTGAAAGCAGGTAATTACAATTCCTTAACCAAAATGGCAAAATCAGTAATTGCACCCTTTTAAAACTTGATAATTTTTCGATGTTGGATAATTACGGGATGAATTATGTTTCGCGTTTCAACTCTGAGATAAACGCTTTATCTCTGCACTTCCTAATATCTCTTGGGCTTTCGCTAACATCTGCGGAATTTTTTCAGCTTGGGGACTATTAACAAGACAATCTCGTAAATCTAATTCATTTAACTTATCAGCCCTATTACCAGGAAACCAATGATTAGCCTTTCCTAGAAGATTATAACGCATTTTGCCATAGTCTATCATGTCATAAGCCAAAGCTAAATTTAATAACCACAAAATCACCCGCATATTTATTTCCCCTGGTGTTTTTTCCCAAGTTGGTAAATTGATTTCCCAGGTTTTTACCCAGTCTTCTCCTAAAATATTGACTGCTTCTGACTCTAATCTGGAAATAATTGGTGGTAAGATTTCTGCTGCATTATCTAACAATTCTAAAGTTTTTAAATGCTCATCAAAATCATTTGGCTTGGCTGCTCCTATACTCAATGTATGCACTTGAGGATAACTCAAACAAAATAAATCATTAAACACCATTGGACTCAAAGGCGCACACAAATCAACTAACTTTTGGGAAGGTTCATATAATAAACCGCCTTTATTAGATGGGCTAATAATAAATACACCCATATCTAATTTATTTGCAGCTTCAATAGCAGCCCAATTCCATTGATTAATATAGTACCAATGCAAATTAACATAATCAAATTGATTACTATTAATTGCTTGCGAAATTATATTTGTGGGAGCGTGAGTAGAAAAGCCAATGAATCTGATTTTACCCTCAGATTGCAACTGTTTTGCTATTTCTAAACAACCACCTTCACGAATACTATAATCCCAAATTTCTGCATTATTAATTCCATGCAAACCAAACAAATCAACATAATCTAACTGAAGATAAGCTAAAGATTTTTCAAAGGTTTGGCGAAATTTTTGAGGGTCTGCAACAGGAGAAACTTTAGTTTGGACTATTAATTTTTCACGAGGAAACTGAGGCAGAATTTTTCCTAACTGCATTTCTGATGTTCCATAACCGCGTGCAGTTTCAATATGATTAATGCCCAATTCTATAGAACGGCGAATTACAGCTTCTAAATTTTCTTGATTATCTCTAGGAATTTCCTCTGGGATAACATCTTGCCATTTATATTGATATCGCATTCCTCCACAGGAGAAAACAGGCATTTGTAATTCTGTGCGGCCAAAACGTTTGTATAGCATTTGTGAATTTTTGTAACTATCTATTAACTATAAATTACAAGAGCATCCGGTAAGCGTAAAGCGAGCGTGTCTTTAGACCTGAGATAAGTACCTAAGCAAAATTAATTTTATATTCTTTTCCAAATTCTCGAATGATTTTTTCAACATAGTTCACTAAAT
>JAKOGY010000291.1 GCA_028658405.1 Dolichospermum sp. ST_sed8
CCCAAACGACCATTTTTCGTTGTGTGACAGTTTAGGGTGCGGAAGATGGGATATAAGGACAGGCAGAATACCCATCCCACGTAGGGTGGGCATTGCCCACCAAAACCCTGATTCGGTGGGCATTGCCCACCCTACACTACTTAAAATTTTTCAAATATAATTGATGATTCCTATATGCGTTTATCAAAATACCTGATTTCAGGCTGCAACCAATTCTATTGTTACCGATAAATCAACTGTGGGGTAGGAGTTAGCAGTCTTCATTGGTGTCAACTTAAGTAGGGGCGTATTGCAATACGCCCCTACCTGTTTGCTTCCACACCCGCCAGGGAATCAATAGTTATTTAATGTGAAAGGGAAGTAAGACATAGCTTACTTCCCCAATGGTGCGGTTTTAACCGCTTTGTTATGGATATTTTTTTTCTGCCCAAGTTATTTGCAATTAACCCTATGGTTGGTAATGTTGGGTTTCGCTATCGCTCTACCCAACCTACATTTCCTCAACTGAATAGTATTGGAAATAGTCTTAACCAACTATACAATAACTGTAAAGTCACCAGCAGCTAATGTTGGAAATATGTTATTAATTCGACCCAGAGTCGCAACCAAAACATCTCCTCCTGTTGCGCTACCATTTTGATTGGAATAAAGATTACCTGTTCCTGAGCTATACACAAGCTTGGCAGTATTGAGAGCAACCAGATCATCAGAAGCAACACTCGCAAAATCAGCAACTGGTAGTCCCGTAGTACCAGCAGTAGTAACTAATTTAAAGGTATCTTTTCCAACATTAATCTTGTCCGTTCCAGACACAAAATCAGTGATAATGTCAGTACCAAAAACAGAAGTAGAAAAGGTGTTGGTGCCGCCAGTCGTATACTGAAACCTATCAGATCCTAGTCCGCCTGTTAGGCTGTCGTTACCAGCATCACCGATCAATATATCATTTCCAGCATTGCCATAGATAATATCATTACCACCAGCGCCAGTTAGAGTATTATTGGCATCATTTCCAGAAATGCTGTTGCTAGTATTGTTACCTGTACCATTAATCGCGCTTGAACCCAACAAGCTTAAGTTTTCTACATTATCCCCCACAGTATAAGTAACAAAGGAAAAGACTGAATCTATTCCTGATGTTGCTCCTTGTATTCCTGATGTTGCTACTGCTAGTTCAAGTACGACATCATTACTATCTATTACGTACTTGTCATCACCATCTCCACCGACTAGGCTATCAATACCAGCCCCACCATTGAGGAAATCATTGCCAGCCCCACCACTTAGAGTACTGGGCGCAGAATTGCCAATTAACCGATTGTTTGCAGAATTTCCTCTACCAACTGTTGCTCCCCCAATAAGTGTCAGGTTCTCAGTCTCAGAAGATAGTGTGTATCCAATAGTACCTTCCAAAGAAGAAAAGACAGAATCTATTCCACTATTAGCAAGTTCCGTAACAATATCACCACTGTTATCAACATAGTAAAAGTCGTTACCAAGTAAACCAATCATTATGTCAGCACCTAAGCCGCCATCAATGATATTAGACCCCGCACTACCATTAATTGTGTTATTTGAATCATTACCAGTTCCGTTAATGTCACCACCAAAGAGGGACATGATTTCAAAGTTATCGCCGAGAGTATAGTTGATAAATGCGTTGACTGTATCCGTCCCCGACCCTACACCGGAGCTTTCAATCACGGTATCGGCTAGATTATCAACAACATAAGTATCGTCTCCTGAACTTCCATACAATGTGTCAATACCACCACCACCATCAAGTCGGTCATTACCTTCTTGTCCTAATAGGATGTCATTACCACCACCACCAAAGAGGGTATCATTTCCATTTTGACCGTCAAGAGTGTTATTTCCCCCATTACCGGTAATAATATTGGCTAGATCAGTGGCAATCCCATTGATGTTACTTGAGCCTACAAGTGTTAAGTTTTCAAAGTCGGTAGCTAGACGATAAGTCACGGTCGTTCTTACTTCATCCGTTCCTCCAGTCGAACCCGCCTCAACAAGACGGTCTAATCCGTTATCGGCAAAATAAACGTCATTGCCTGTTCCTCCTGTTAAAGTATCAATCCCCAAACCACCATCAAGGGTATCGTTGCCTCCTCCACCATTCAGAACATCATTGCCTAATCCACCATTGAGAACATCATTACCGCTTACTGCGTCGTTTCCAGCACCACCATTTAATGTGTCGGCTCCAGCACCACCATTTAATATGTCGTTTCCATTACCACCATCTATTGCATCGTTTCCACTATTGGTGGTAATAAGGTTATTGGAAATATTCCCTGTGACATTAATGGCAGCAGTCCCCAAGAATGTGAAGTTTTCTACATTTACAGCACTGGTAAGCATTGAGTAGCTTTGATTAGTAGTAGCGGCAGAGGAGGCTTCAATTGTGTCAATTTCGGTTAAAGCTGTAGTGGCTTCTGAAATAACGTCATTGTCACCAAGGGTAATTTGATATAAATCAGCACCGACACCACCATTGAGAGTATCAGCACCGACACCACCACTGAGACTATCAGCCGAGCTATTTCCCAAGATGATATTAGCCAAGCTATTTCCTGTCAATTGAGCAGCGGCAGTCGTGGTTAAGGTGATATTTTCAACAAATCTCGTACTACCAATAACAGCAATAGTGTCTGATAACGCATAAGACGCTAATCCAGAAACTAAAACCGTGTCCGTTCCTTGGTTTACGGTAGAGCTTTCAAGAACTATGTCTAAAGAATCACTGACAACAAAAGTATCATTACCTAATCCACCTGTTAGAGTGTCATTACCCGTACCGCCATCTAAATAATTATCACCATCATTACCAGTCAAGGAATTATCAACAGTATTACCAGTTGCAGAAAAGTTAGCATTGCCAAGTAAGACTATATTTTCCAGTTCTGCGCCTAAGGTGTAATCCCCATTAACTCGAATAGTGTCAATACCACCACCTGATGCTTCAGCACCTACCGCAAGTGTGTCCCCTGGGTTATTGAGAATGTATGTATCATTTCCCAGACCTCCATTTAACGTATCCAGTCCTCCGTTGCCATCTAAAGTATCATTGCCGTCTCCACCAACGAGAAGATTACTATTGTTGTTACCAGTGATATAGTTATTGCCAGTGTCACCTGTTGCATTGACCGCTAGAGTTCCTATCAGAGTGACATTTTCTATGTTTGCAGATGACAGAGTATAAGTAGCATTAGTTGCTAAATACCCTATCTGAACAGTATCAGTTCCAGCGCCAAGATCCTCTACAACGATATCAGTGGAGCTATCAAGGACGTAAATATCATTACCTGAACCACCAGTTAAATTATCATTTCCTGCTCCTCCATCTAGAACATCATCTCCATTTCCTCCAATTAGCGAGTCGTTTCCGAGTCCGCCTCTGAGCGTATCATTACCATCTCCCCCATCAAGGGTATTAACTGAATTATTTCCTAGAATGAGATTATTTAGAGTATTACCTGTCCCGTCAATTACGCTTAAACCTGTTAGGGTTAAATTTTCTACGTTATTTGATGAAACTAGGGTAAAAGTAGCAGAAGATCTAACTGTATCAGTTCCACTATTTGTCGTACCCTCTACAATGGTATCAGTTGTGGTATCAACAATATAAATGTCATCCCCAAGTCCACCGACTAGGCTATCAATGTCTGCTCCACCATCCAGGGTGTCATTACCATCTCCACCGTTTAGGGTATCATTGCCTGCTCCACCGATTAGGCTATCATTGCCTGCTAAACCATTGAGAGTATTAGCAAGAGTATTTCCAGTAAGTATATTACCATTAGCATTGCCTGTAGCATTAACAATAGTAGTTGCTGAAGCTTGAAGAGTTAAAGACTCAACATTAGCCGCTAGAGTTATTGTGTTACCGATTATTGTTGCAGTAGTCAATGCCGTCGATGCTGTTGTTGTGCTATTATCAACTAGTAATGTATCACTAATACTACCTGATGCTGTGGCTAATAACGTGGCTGTAGAATTATTGCTGCTAAAAACATTGACAAAAAAGGTTTCGTCCTGTTCATATAACAGGTCGTTGGCAATATTAACGGTGAATTTATTTGTCTTCTGTCCTACAGCAAATGGAACTGCAAAATTGCTTAAAGCAGTGTAATCTGAGCCACTAACGGCTGTGTTGTTGAGGGTACTAACATAATAAGTTGTGGCAACGGCAGATGGCTCAGAAAGTTCAATGGTAAAAGTTATCTGAGTTAGAGCAGGTGCGGTTGTAACTACTCCTTCAATAGCGTTATTAAGAGCGAAAATACTGACTTCTGGCATGATGTTAAATTCCTGATTTAGTTAGTTGTTTACTGATTTGGCACTTTTACCATTAATGGCAAAAAAGAGAAGGAAAAACTCTTTCTTAAACAATACCTTAGCCATTCTTTGTAGGTTGGGTTAAGCGACAGCGCAACCCAACGGATTTGTTGGTTTTTATGCTATTGCAACCCAATCTACGAATCAAGACTTTTTCCAATTTGGACAAGGTATTTTTAAAGTCTCAAGTTACTTGATATCTAAAGTTTTCTGAATAGGCATCTTTGAAAACTAAATATGCCCTATTTAGTAACCTTTTTAGAGACTTTCCATAGAAGGACTCTACATTCCTTTTTGGAGATATCTATTAGTTTAAATTAACGCTTGACATTCCTGGGGATAAATCAAAGGAGATTCTTAGTTTAATAAAGCCCAATTCCACCTTTGTTAGGGCAGACTTAAACTAGAATTGTTGCGATATCCTTCGCTATCGCTCAGGACGATTCGCGTCTAGTCTAGAGGTGGGACTCTTCATAATCCTAAGAGTCAGATTTCTGATAGGACTGCTAGGAGGAAACTATAACAATGCACTAGAAATACATAGTTTTAGTTGTCGAAGCTTTGTCTATGGGGTTTTTATACAGGTTGAGTGCCTTTTTTGTTAAGTTGGTTACTTTTCCCTGCTAAAAGGAGTATAACACAATAATTCGTTAGTGTATAAATTCTCCTTAATATAAATTTATAACACAATAATGCGATAGGGGTATAAATTCTCCTAGCAGTTTTTATGACTAATTTGAAAATACGTAATTCTTTGAGGTTATTGTATACTCGTAATAACTGAGATCTTAACTTTTACAAAATTAGGAAAAACATAGATTTGTAGGGAGTTTAGCATTGTTCATTGGTGTCAATTTAATCCAGAAATCCCTGATCTGTTAGCTTCAAAACCCGCTCTAAACTATGCCTTACGCCACGCCACGCTATCAGTTCCTTGCGGGACATCGGTTTTACGTTACAGCACTTTCCGGTGTTATGAGGTACATATATAGCGGGCAAGATGCCCGCACTACAAGAGTTTCAGGATTTAAGTTTGTACCTCATTAGAGCCAAATCTGCTGTAAGTTGACACCAATGATCAGTCTTAAATCCCTACCTATAGAATCAAAAAATTCAGCAATTTTGAGTATATATCAAGATATCACCGCCAATGTGGTGAAAGAATGAGGATGAGGAGGATCAACAGCAGCTCTTGATTTTCTGACTTTAACCCGGATTTTGTCACTTTCTGTCATGCAAAATCTCAGAAACTTTAAATGTGAATTATCAAGAAAGAGTCAACCCTGAAGATTTAAAAGCAGCTTGACGAGATAATACGGTATTGGTATTTCTGATTTATAGACAAAGTGAAATAGGAACAGTTCAAGCAATTGCCGAATTAGGGAAAATTACGAAAATATACGGAGCTTTATTTTATGTAAATACACTGCAAGTTGCTGGAGGTTGACCAATGAACGTGCGTATTTATCAGTATATTTATTGATTTTACTTAGGTAAATTAATGTATTGATTTATATGGAAAGCGAATATTTACTTACTTAGTGATTAATTTTTATGTAAGTATATCTAGATTACAGTGCAACTACTCCCACTCGTCCAGAAGCGATCGCTATGATCCAAACAATTTTAACTCAACAGTGAGGGGTAGGAACAGCTTGATAATTTCTCCCCATAACTATCCATATATTACTGTTTGTCCAAGTCTTCAATTAGTTGA
>JAKOGY010000292.1 GCA_028658405.1 Dolichospermum sp. ST_sed8
AATACGAGTCAATGGGTGATAGCCGAACTGTTTATAAACTTGTTCTGGGGTTAGGTATTTCATCTTTCGGTTAAATACGATTAACCCCAGTATACTACGTTATTTTGAGATTAGAGAGTGTGGCTATTATTTTTGTACCCATCCCGTTATACTGTAATGGTTAAATGTAAAACTATGTCAAAATTAATTTATATTCTTAGTGCCTTAGACAACATTGAGGATTGTCTTGTTCGAGTTGTTACTATTTTGCCAGATATAGGAATCATAAATGATATTTGAAAAATTTTAAGTAGGGTGGGCAATGCCCACCAAAACCCCTATCCGATTGGCAATGCCCACCAATAGTATATTTCAAAAATCAAATATTCGTCCTATAGTCGGTAATCAAAAAGTGAAAACTTATGTCTAATTCTCCTAGTGAAAATTCTCACCCCGCCAATACTGAGATGAATCGTCTATGGTTGATGATATTGAGTCGTGCTGCATTAGGGATAGGTGCTTTGTTGGTATTGGGAATTATTTTTGGTGTTTGGCGATTAAGGAGTTTTGTCTACCAGGAATTAGTACCATTAGCTACCCAAAGTCTCACGACTACTCTCAATCGTCCAGTAAAACTAGGAGCAGTTGAGTCATTTTCCCTGACTGGTATTCAGTTTGCGGCTTCCGAGATTCCCGCTACACCCACAGATTCAGATAGGGCAAATATCAAAGCAGTAGATGTGGGATTTGATCTTTGGCAGCTAGTAATTAACCGCAATCTCCGCTTAGATGTAACTTTAATTAATTCAGATGTTTATATTGAACAGGATGATCAAGGACGATGGTTAACGACTACTATCGCTCCACCTACTGGGAAGGCACTGATTAAAACTGATTTAGATAAGTTGCGATTTCGGGATGCAAATTTAGTATTAGTGCCGAAAATAAGCGCAGGGGAAAAACTTTCTTTACCTGTCCCTGTGGGATTTTCCGGTATTAATGGGACGGCTCAACTCTTAAATGAGAATAAACTGATTAAATTAGACTTAGCTGGTAAGGCAGTAAGTGGGGGTAATATTTCCATTGCCGGAGATCTAATTCCTCAGAAAACTTTAGCTGGGGATTTTCGACTGCAAGGGCAAAATCTCCTTGCCGCAGATATTACCCGGATTGTAACTTTACCACTGACTTTAAAAACTGGTAAGGTAAATGGTGATTTGCGAATTAAGGTGATACCAAACCAGAAAACCTTACTTTATGGTAATGCTGCTATGGAAAGGGTGACTATGGAAATCCCTAAGCTGACCCAATTACTCAATCATAGTCAGGGGAATCTCAGTTTTGATGGACTGGTAATTAAATTAGATAATATAGTTACAAGCTACGGACAAATCCCTCTGAGAGCATCAGGGACTATTGATCAGCAAACAGGGTTTAATTTAAAAGGGCGTGTGAATGCGGTTAGTTTAGCCAATGCTCAAAGAACTCTCAAAGTAAAGTTACCATTTCCTGTGAGTGGCATCGCTCAAGCTGATTTGCAGATTATGGGAGCAACTGCTAAACCAGTGCTATCCGGTAGCGTCAGGACGTTGAAAACTGCCCGAATTGATAAAGTTGATTTTGGAAAAGTTAGTAGTAAATTTGAGCTTATCAGTAGTAAATCCCTACTGAAAATTACGGATATTCAAGGCCAAACTACCTATGGGGGGGAGGTTAAAGGTGCGGGGATTATTCAACTTGGTCAAGTATCCAGACTGAATTTTCAACTACAAGCCGAAAATTTGCCTGGGGATGCGATCGCTCAGGTATATGATATCAAAACAGGATTTCCGATTGGACTGATGACAGCCACCGCAGAGTTAAAAGGTGTGGCTGAAGATACCCACACTATAGTTAAATGGCAAGCTCCTCAAGCCAAATATCCAGCGACAGGGACAGCTATTATTAATCCCGACCGCACGGTTTCTTTTAGTGATCTAGTCGCCAAGGTTGGTGGAGGTATAGTTAAAGGTAGTGGTAGTTATAATCATGATAGTAAGCGTTGGCAAGCTCTAGCTGAATCTAGCCAGATCAAACTAACATCTTTTGTTGACCAAAAACAGCAGGAAAATATTTCTCTAGCTGGGGCAGAATTTAATGGTAGTTTGCGGTTAGCAGGAAATTCTTCACCCTTCCAAATAGAGACAATTATTCCTGACGATGCCAATGTCAACATTGCTGGTGGTAAAGTTAATATTTCCCAAATTCAGTTACAAGATCAAGATTTTACAGCCCTGTTGTTGGGGAAAGATTTACGTTTAGGAACAATCTTAAAACAAGCCAATCCAATTTTAAATAATCCCCTAGCAGGTAATTTCATGATTACTGGTAATAGGGAAAATTTTAGTCTGAAAACCTTCTCTGGAATCGGTGAAGCCCTTCTATCTATTGGTAAAGGAACAATTAAAGCCGCTAATATTCAAGTTAAAGAAGGTCGCTATCAGGCAAACATTCAAGCTGATAATGTCCCTTTAACAAAACTCGTAGGGGCGCAGGGCCTGCGCCCAGAATTGCAGGGCCTGCGCCCAGAATTGCAGGGCCTGCGCCCAGAAATGCAGGGACTGCGCCCAGAAATGCAGGGGATAATAACTGGTCAATTACAAGTAGCGGGTTCTGTTGAATCATTCCAACCCGAAACTATTCAAGGGGAGGGAAAAGGCCGCTTAAAATTACCTAGTGGGACAGTTACGGCTTCTGAGATGCAACTGAATAATGGTAATTATCAAGCATTGTTAACTACTTCAGCTTTACAATTAAACCCTTTTAACCAGCAATTAAAAGGACAGTTGGCAGGGAAGTTGCAAGTATCGGGAATTTTAGCTGCTCCTAAATTAGCAGATGTGGCTGCTGTTGGTCAGGTGCGGTTTAGTCAAGGGTTAGCAGGGATTAACTCACCTATTCAAGCTGATATTGGTTGGAATGGAGAAAAGCTCACTATTGATGGTTATAATAGTGACAATGTTTCAGCTAATAGTTCGACTGCATTGGCTATCAAAGGTTATTTATTAACTGATGCGAAAAAAGCAGATATCCCAGAAATTACTGATGTGAATTTGCAGATCCAAGCAAAGAATTATAATCTGGAACGGTTGCCAGTGCGACTACCTGATCTTGCAGATATTGCTGGTGGCTTAGATTTTAGTGGACAGGTAACAGGAAAACCAACTGCACCAAATATTATAGGTAAGTTGGGGTTACGCAATTTAAAAGTTCAAGAATTTGCTTTTGAGTCATTATTGACTGGTAATGTAAATTTTGGTTCAGGAAAGGGGTTAAGTTTAGATGTTACTGGTGTAAAGGATAGGATAGCAGTTAATTTAGATGCTAATAATCGTCCTCAATCGTTCTTAGTCAAGTGGCAACAAGCATTGTTATCAGGTGCAGCAACGGGATTTGACTGGGGCATAAATGTGGATAGTTTTCCTTTAAAATCTTTAAATGTAGCTCTACCTAAGAATACTCCTTTAAGTCCAGGAGATGTGAGGGGATTATTAACAGGAAAGTTGCAAATTAATTCGCAGACATTAGCCACAACAGGAAATATAGCCATTGAAAATCCTCAACTGGGGCGAATTAAAGGCGATCGCTTTACTACCCAACTCCGCTATGATAATAATACATTCGTTCTCGGTGATAGTGAGTTTCGCAAAGGTGAAAGTAGATATACCTTTGATGCCAATATCAAGCCGTGGGCAAAAAAACCGCAACTGCGAGCAAAAATCAACATTGAGAAAGGTAATATTCAAGACATTCTCACGGCGGCTCAAATCTTTGATATCCAAGATTTCCAGCGTGGTTTAAAAGCCCCCGTCTACGGCAAAGCCGCGGATTTAACCACCTACTCTCAAGGATTACCCTTAGAGTCTCTATTGACCCAAATACAACGGTTATCAGAAATTGATGCCCTACTAATTACCCAACAAAAACAACGGTTAGATACTAAACCTGTCCCCGAATTAAGAGACTTAAAAGGGATTTTGGATGGGAATATTTCTATTAATACTGCAACTACGGACGAACCAAGAATAAAATTTAATCTTCAAGGACAAAACTTCACTTGGGGTAAACCAACAGAACCAACCCGTTTTTATCGTGCAGAACAAGTCATAGTTAAAGGTAGTTTTGCAGAAGGAATTTTCCGTTTACAACCTTTAAGAATTCAAGCTCAACAAAAAATAATTGCCTTTACAGGTAATATTGGTGGTAAAGAGCAATCAGGTAAATTAAAAGTCGAAAACTTTCCCATTCAACGATTAAATAATTTGGTGAAACTCCCGCTAGGAATTACAGGGAAGCTAAATGTTAATGCAGCCATAGCTGGTAGTATCTCTAATCCTCAAGCTACGGGAGAATTAAGTATTACAGAAGGAACAATTGATAAAAAACCAGTAGAATCAGCTAATGCTAGTTTCAGTTATACTAACGGACGTTTAAACTTTGGTAGTCAGGTACTAGGAGTGGGGGCTAAACCTGCAAATATTAGTGGTAGTATTCCCTATACTTTACCCTTTGCATCTGAAAAATCAAACAGTGACCAAGTTACTCTAGATGTCAACGTTAAGAATGAAGGTTTGACGCTTTTAAATCTCTTTACTAATGAGATATCTTTTGAAAATGGACAAGGAGAATTAAACTTAAACGTTCGGGGGACTAGAAGACAACCTTTTGTTAAAGGAACGGCTTCTCTGAATAATGCTACCTTTAGCACCCAAGCCTTACCAGGAAAGTTAACTAATGTGAATGGTAACGCAATTTTTGATTTAACCCGTGTGTTTATCAAAAGTCTTGAAGGTAAATTTAGTGCTGGTAATATCAAAGCTGTGGGAGAACTACCAATTTTTGATAATCCAAATCTCAAACTTGATATTCCCCTGACGGTTGATTTACAAAAATTACTTTTAAATCTCAAGGGATTATATCAAGGAGGTGCTAATGGTAATTTAGCAATTACTGGTTCTCTGCTCAAACCAATAATTGGCGGTAATATAGAATTATTTAATGGTCAAGTGTTGTTAACAGAATCTTCAGATAATAATTCATCTTCTTCTAACATTAATAACCCAAATAAAGCAGATGCAGAAAATAGAATTATTAGATTAAATAATTTAGAATTAAAACTAGGTAGAAATGTTCAAATTTCCAAACCACCAGTATTCAAATTTCAAGCTGCTGGAGATCTAATTGTTAATGGTTCTTTGGCTGAACCTATTCCAGAAGGAACTATTAATTTAACTAAAGGTGCAGTAAATTTGTTCACTACCCAATTAAATTTGGCCCGAGGTCATAAACACACTGCTACTTTTAGCGCTCGTCAACCTCGTGATCCTAATTTGGATATTCGTCTATTTGCGAAGGTTCTGGATATAACTCAAAATAGCGATCTTAGCAGACAAGGTTCTCTAGGTTTAGCCGGATTAGAAACAGTGCGAGTAGAAGCTAGTATTGATGGTTTAGGTAGTCAAATTAATGATAATTTGCAACTAAAAAGCAATCCTTCTCGTTCACAAACACAAATTGTCACTTTGTTAGGAGGTGGGTTTGTTGATGATCAAGGACGTGGTGATACTAGCCTGGGTTTAATTAATATTGCTGGTTCGGCTATTTTCAGTAATTTTCAAAGTGCATTTAATGAAATTGGTGATGCTTTTGGTTTAAGCGAATTGCGGATATTTCCCACTATTCTTTCTGAAAAACCAGAAGCAGGTAAAAATAGTTCATCTTTAGAATTAGCTTTAGAAGCAGGAATTGATATTTCTTCGAGATTTTCTGTTTCCACTATCAAGATTCTGACCGCAGGTGATCCTTTGCAATGGGGTCTTAATTACCGAATAAATAATGAATTTCGTCTTCGTTCTTCTACTAATTTAACTGATGATAGTCGGGCTGTAATTCAATTTGAACGGAAATTCTGAGGAAGAAGAAGTTTGGTAGTCATAATTTTTATCACTAATGACTAAGAGGTTGTTTTAAAAGTCCTTCGTGGTGTATCAAATATTTTCAGATCCCCCTAAATCCCCCTTAAAAAGGGGGACTTTGACT
>JAKOGY010000293.1 GCA_028658405.1 Dolichospermum sp. ST_sed8
TGAGCTTTAAACTGGTGCAAATGAGTGTTTCTTATCTGTTCCCTGTTCCCAGTTAAGAGTTCCCTGTTCCCTTCTTTGGTAAAATATTATGTGATTTCCCTCAGCTTTAGGGACAGATGTAAGTTAGCAATAAGTTAAAAAAATATTCACAGTTGTGATAGAATACAACTAATATAATGACAAGATGAACCAACAACAGTTTGAACTCATATTTGAAAAACTGACAACCCGGCTGAAGGAAGTCTTGCAAAGGATACTCGCAGGGGAAACAGATGCAGATATAGCAGCAGCTATGGAAATTGGAGAACCTACAGTCAGAAAACATATTGAAAGAATATGTGAAAAATTTGGATTGAGTAATGAAAATTCTGATATTCGTCGCCATAAACGCTCAGAGTTAGTGACATTAGTTGCTAAATATAAGCCTGATTTACTAACTGAATGCCAGCTTAAATTTACAGATAAAATAGCAGAAATAACAGACAAAGATGACAATAATATCTGTGAATTTGTCTTACAATTAATATCAGTTAATCAACCCATAAATGAAGAATTTAAGAAATTTATCCTGCGTTTTAATTGCAATGAACAGGAGAGGAAACAAATTGCTAAAGCTCTGAATAAACTCGGATATCAACACTATTTAAATAGCGATCTTAACACAGCTTTATCCCGTCTAAAATTAGCAATTGAATTTAAACCTGATTTCGCATCTGCTCATTACAATTTGGGAGTAACCTATGAAAAAATAGATCATTGGACTCAAGCTTGCGAACATTATAAAATTGCTATGCAATATCAAAATCGGGCTGGAGAAGCGGCAATTAATAATTTAGCTCGATTGGAAATTTTGCGAGGAAATAGTGTTGCTGCTGTAGAAATGATTGCGCCAATTTTATCAAAGGTTAAAGATCACACAGTTAAAGCTGCATTACATAAAAACCTTGGTTGGGCTTATTTTCAGCAAACTTTTTATGAACTAGCAAAACAGCATTTATTCATATCTTTAGAATTGGAAAATGATTATCCTCCAGCCTATTGTTTATTAGCACAAGTCCAAGCAGCATTAGGAGATAAAGAAAATTCTATAATATCCTGGAGAAAATTCCTGGAATCTTATGCCCAAGAGCAAGAATTAAAAAGTGTTCAATGGCATTTACCAGAACTAGAAATTTGGAAACTTGATGCTATGAGAAATATCATGGAAACAGCGATATAAATAGGAAAATCGCTGTCATTTTTTTTAATGTAATATCAACTGGGTGGAATGATTGGATCATCATCCTCATCGTCACCATTAATGCTATTTCCCATCATTGATAATGTAAATGTCATGGCTCGTTTCTCCATTGAGATTAATTGATGAATAAATCAAGAAGAGGC
Source organism: Dolichospermum sp. ST_sed8 (assembly GCA_028658405.1). GTDB lineage: Bacteria > Cyanobacteriota > Cyanobacteriia > Cyanobacteriales > Nostocaceae > Dolichospermum. The sequence continues at coordinate 1,384 of JAKOGY010000293.1, forward strand.
GAGGGTACCCATTTCGCTATTTAATATCTTTTGATTTGATGTTTTTATTATGCGGGGATTTTGAGAAAATTCAAACACTAAAAAATAGGAAATATTTATCTAGGTTTAGGAGCAATTTACAGTAAAATAAGTAGTAAAAAATAAGTGGAATTTATATTTATTAGTTAAAAAGTAGGGAAAAGTAAGGTAGAGCAATCAGATCCCCAAGATCCCCGACTTCTTTAAGAAGTCGGGGATATGACCCATAAATTAGGATAATTGCTTGATCCAATAATCAAATTACGGTAAAATTATGAACATTGATTTTATGTATATTATTTATGTCATTCAAAGTAGATATATCTTGGGAGCAAATTCAAGAATTTGTGGATGAAATTGTCTGGAAATATACTGATAAACATCTAAGCGATGTGGAAGTACAGGTACTCAAAGGAAGTTGGGAAGGGAAAAGGTATGAAGATATTGCTACAGAACTACATTTAACTACTACATATATTCAAAATGATGTTGGTGCTAAATTATGGAAAAAGCTCACAGATATTATAGGAGAACCAGTGAGTAAAAATAATTTTCGTCAAGCACTTTATCGGGAAAGAGAAAATCGAAAAACGCCACAAATAGTTTTATCTATGAACAGACTGGAACTTCCTCATAATCCAGTATCCCTAAATTCTCCCTTTTATGTAGAGCGATACTCCATTGAGTCTCACAATTATACCATTGAATCTTTATGTTATCAAGCGATCGCTCAACCTGCTGCACTGATCCGCATCAAAGCACCAAGACAGATGGGAAAAACTTCACTACTGGACAGAATTTTAGCTCAATCACGTAAATATGATTATCTAACAGTACGCATAAATCTACAAGATGTAGATGAATCAAACTTTAGCAACCTAGATAATTTTTTACGTTGGTTTTGTACGTACATTAGCCTAGAATTAGGGATTACAGATCGGGTTGATGATTTTTGGAAGCAGCCAATTGGTAGTAAAATTAGTTGTAAAACCTATCTACAAAACTACATTCTTAAAGAAATTAATAGTCCTTTAGTGTTAGCTTGTGATGAAGTAGATCGAGTTTTTAACTACCCTCAAATTTCTCAAGACTTTTTTGGACTATTGCGAAGCTGTCATGAAGAAGCTAATAATCGAGATATTTGGAAACAACTGCGATTAGTTGTAGTGCATTCTACCGAAAATTATGGATTATTAGATATCAACCATTCACCTTTTAATGTGGGAGAACCAGTAGAATTAACTGAGTTTACCGCAGAATAAGTACAAGATTTAGCACAGCGTCATCAACTTAATTGGAATCATAGTTTAGTGCAAAAATTGATGGCTATGATAGGAGGTCATCCATACTTAATTCGGGTAGCATTTTATCACCTCGCCCAACCTGCTCCCGGAAAGTGGGGAGATATCAAACAGTTATTGCGAGATGCTCCTACAGATGCGGGTATTTATACTCAGCATTTACGCCGACTATTGGGAATGCTCAGGGAAAATACAAGACTAGCAGCAGCATTCACAAAGGTTATTAGTTCTACTGAACCAGCACAATTAGATTCCATACTTGGATATCAATTGTACAGCATAGGACTAATTAAATGGCAGAATAATCAAGTTATACCCCGCTGTGAGTTGTACCGTCAGTATTTTCGAGAACGGTTGAAAAATTAACAGTCTCAATGTGATATAGTAATCCCATCTAAGTTATAACAATTAATTTTTTATTATCCACACAAATGAATTCTGACATATCAATTATGTCAGCTTTTAATTATTACAAAGTTGGGGGTAGTTTACCATCTGATATTCCCAGCTATGTAAAACGACAAGCAGACGAAGAACTTTATCAAGGTTTAAAAAATGGAGATTTTTGTTGTGTGTTCAATTCCCGACAAATGGGAAAATCTAGCTTGCGGGTACAAACTAGAGAAAAACTTGAATGTACAGGAATAAGATGTACTTCCATTGATATGACAACTATTGGTAGTTGTGAATCCACTGCTGAAAATTTCTATGCGGGTATAACCTTTGAATTGTGGAATGGTTTTTTTGATGATTCATCTACTTTTTTTCAATGGTGGGAAAACCATATATTTTTGTCACCAGTGCAGCGATTAAGTCAGTTTATTGACAAAGTTTTATTAACCAAATTACCTCAAGATATTGTTATTTTTATTGATGAAATTGATAACCTAATTAACAGAGAAACTAAAGATGAATTTTTAGAATTTATTCGTGCTTGCTATAATCAACGGGCAGAAAAATCAGAATACAAACGCGTTACTTTTTGTTTACTGGGAGTAGTAACACCATCAGATTTAAAGGATAAAACAGGTACACCATTTAATATTGGTAGAACAATTGAGTTAACTGGTTTCTGATTTCAGTGAAATTGAAAAGAAGTATAATCCTTTAAATTTATTAAAGAAAATTCTTGTATCAAATTTTTTCTTTTGGATAATTTGCATAATATATATTTTAAAAATTATCTATTTTATATTTACGTCTTATTTTAAATGGTCTATTTGATATATATAGTGGTTATTGGTTGATTGAAATACAAGAACCCCACCCCCAACCCCCTCCCCGCAAGCGAGGAAGGGGCTATGATGTATCTTATTTAAGTGCATACTGCTATATAATTTTGTGATTCCAATAGAAAATTTTTTACTATAGCGGTATGCACTTGACTGAGATACAGTCGTTAAATCGCAAAACCTGTAGGGGCGCAGGGCCTGCGCCCTATATTTTATTGCATCCAACCGATAACCGCTATAACCCCCTTTGATGTATGTTCAAAATATCCAAAAGAAAAGTTACAAAAGCAGAAGCAGAGTTACTTGTTAGACAGATAAAACTAACACCTAATATTATGGGTTATTCATTAAGGGAATGGATGTCAGCAGAATATATTATCGTTGCGGAAGATGAAAATGGTAATATGGTAGGAGCTTGTTTAAATTATGATTTTCATGCAAATTGGCATAAGATAGCTGCATTATTTGTGATTGAAGAGTTTCGAGGTATGGGTTTGGGAAAAATATTATTTTATGAATCATGTCAGGATGCGATAATTAGGGGAAAAAATATATATACGATGAGTATTAATGAAATTGTGATCAAAATGATGCAGGATTTAGATTTTTTGACTTTTAATAGTTTATTACATCTGCCAAAAATAACTAATGGAGACAAGTTAATATTTTATTCTCATTCTCTTGTATGGTTGATGAATTTTTATAGGATTAAGGAAATTATCAGAAAAACCATAGTTTATAATCATCACAAAACTTTTGTTTATGGAATCAAGTATTGCAGTCATAAATGATCAGTGCTAAACCCCTATCTATAGAATTAAATGATTAAGGCGTTTTGAGTATAATTTGTAAGGGTCAGATCCCCAACTTCTCTAAGAAGTCGGGATCTTGCTGAACATTATACTATCGGACGTTATACTATATATAGTTCTAACTTAAAATAACATGAGCGATCGCCCAGTTCAGATTACCCTCCATAAGCGCGTTCAATCTGCTTTGGATGCACTTTCTCCTCAAGAAAAACAAACTGTATCTCAAACTTTGATGAATTTAGCTAATTCTGGGATAGAAACAGCAATATCAGCTAATATCATTAAAAAGCTGAAGATAGACGAACCACTTTATTTATTGCTAATTAATCCCAACTTGAGAGCAATTTTAAATATGGACAATCCTGATGAAATTAAAGTTTTAGATTTGATGACTCACGATAGGTTAGAAATTTTTGCGGTAGCAAATAGCTAACTTTAAGTATAACCCATGAAAGATTTTATTAAACTTGACTTTAATCCCCATATTGTTAGAAGTCAACTTAGAGAACTCCGCTACCTATTAGACAAAAATAAATCTTTATCTGAAAAAGATGATATTCTGCCCTTTTTCAGGGATAATCCTCATTTATCAGCATTTATTGGTTCTTATCATCCCAAGATCAATAGATTTAATCGTCTAGCATTTGAATATGACATATTTGGAGATTTTACGGCTGACTTAGTAATTGGAGATTCTATTAAAAAATCCTATTGTTTTGTGGAATTTGAAGATGCTGCATCTAACAGCATATTTGTGTCCAGATCAGGAAAAAATACTCCCGAATGGTCTTCCAGATTTGAAAAAGGATTCAGCCAGATTTTAGATTGGTTTTGGAAACTGGACGATTTAGAAAAAACAGATGCTTTTGAAGATAGGTTTACTGCCAGAAATATTGACTATATGGGATTACTAATTATTGGCAGAAATGAACATTTAGAACCTAGAGAGAAAAAAAGGCTGGAATGGCGACAGAAAAACCTAATCCTAAATTCTAAACAAGTCTACTGTATGACTTTTGATGAATTATATGATGATCTGTTATTCCGACTTGAAAAGTATCAGTTGGCGGCGGAAGTAGACAATTAAATACTCTTTCAAAAAAGTTGTATCAAGGAATAAGATAGAGGAAAAGATAGTGTTGGATTTCGTTACCTCAACCTAACCTACAAGATTAGCGATCGCACTTTTAATAGTTTATTACATCTGCGAAAAATAACTAATGGAGACAAGTTAATATTTTATTCTCATTCTCTTGTATGGTTGATGAATTTTTATAGGATTAAGG
>JAKOGY010000294.1 GCA_028658405.1 Dolichospermum sp. ST_sed8
AGGAAATAAACACTAAGATTATCGCTGTCCAGATGTGTCTAGACTTTGGTAATTTTGGGTAAGTTTTATAGAACGGCTATGCAAATTGCACCTGTCTTAGTTTAATTTTAGGTTAAGATTAGAAACTTTACTCTACGGACTTTAGCCTTTAAGCTATTAGCTAGTGGGCTAAAGTCTGAGTGTTAATTATGAAACGGCGTAGCTTTTTACAAAAGATTAGCGGCTTATTAGCGGCATTGGGGTTAGGGGAAACTGAGTGGTTGAGTTTGGGAAATCCTTATTACCAAGCTTTAGCACAATCTAATCAGCGGAAGTTGGCATTATTGATAGGTATTAATCAATATCCACAAAGTCCTGCCCTTGGTGGTTGTGTAACTGATGTGGAATTGCAAACAGAATTGTTAATTAATCGTTGTGGCTTTGTAGCATCAGATATTCTGACTTTAACTGATGAACAAGCCAGCAGAAAATTTATTGAAAATGCTTTTTTAGATCACTTGGGTAAGCAAGCTAAATCTGGAGATGTGGTAATTTTCCATTTTTCTGGTTATGGTACTCGCGTTAATTTGGGAGGGGGAATATTCCAAAATGCCATAGTTCCTGTTGATGAAAATAATTTACTAGGGACAAAATCTGTTAATTATTTATTAGAAGAAACGCTGTTATTGTTATTGCGATCGCTCCCTACAAATCAAGTTACAGCAATATTAGATACTAGTTACTATCATCCTCGTGAATTAAAACCCACTGGTTTACGAGTTCGTACCCGTCCAGAATTACCAACATCAACTTTACAAATAGCAGAATTAGAATTTCTATCGCAACTAAAAAATCAGCAAGCATCCCCTAATAATCCTCTAATTATCAGTGCTACTTCAGAACTAAATCATCAAGCCGGAGAATTTCTTTTTTCTAATTGGACTGCGGGATTATTGACTTATGCTTTAACTCAATATTTGTGGGAAACTATCCCCGCTAAAACCATCCAAGTGTTTCTTTCTGGTGTTGCTACTTCCATGTATCAGCTAGGTGGAAAACAACAACCAAGTTTATTAAGTGAGCAAAACAAATCTCAAAATACTTTAATTACTAATTATTTCCCTATTGATAATTTAAGAAGTATTGGTGTAGTTAAAGCTGTAGAAGAGGATGGGAAAATTATCCAGTTATGGTTAGGAGGATTACCTCCCCAAGTTCTGACAAATTATGGTCTAAATTCTCGTTTAATTCTGGATACGGGAGAGGAATTAATTATCAGATCACGGAATGGATTAATCGCTAAAGCTCAATTTACAAATAAAGAAATTACTAACTTACCTTCAGTGGGGCAATTAGTTCAGGAAGTTGTGCGTGTATTACCCCAAAATATTCATGTTAATGTGGCTTTAGATCAGGGTTTGGAAAGAATTGAACGGGTAGATGCTACTAGTGTTTTTTCAGGAATTAGCCGCATTGCGAATATTGCTACTATAGAAGAAACTGCTGATTATGTGTTTGGTAAAGTTGCCCAATTACCCAGCCGTTATGGTCTTTTTTGCCTGGGTGGTGAACTAATTATTAATACTATCGGGGAAGTTGGGGAAGCGGTGAAGGTGGCTGTACAGCGATTAAGACCAAAATTTTCGACCCTCTTAGCATCAAAGTTGTGGCAGTTGACAGAAAATAAAGGTTCTTCGCGTTTACCTGTGAGGGCAACTTTAGAGATTGTTAATAACGTTTTACCCCGGGTTTTTATGGTGAGGGACACTTTGGGAACTGCAAGTATTGATCACACTTGGCAAACGCCTGGCTATGAAGAAATAGCAATGCCGACAATTCCTGTAGGTAGTCGTTTGCAATATAAAATTGAAAATTTGAGCGATCGCCCTGTATATTTAATTTTAGTAGGTTTAAATAATAATCAAAATGCCTTTGCTTTTTATCCTTGGGAAGTTTTTCCAGAGACTGATATTCCACCTACAAAACCTCAATTAATAGAAATTCTCATTCCTGGTGGTAAAACTCTCAAAATCCCAGAGAATCACCCGATAGCTGGTTGGTTACTTCCTACTCGTTATACCTTTTGTGAACACCAAATTATTCTGAGTACAGCGCCGTTTAAAGAAACTCTCACGGCATTAGCGATCGCTAAATATCCTACCACAGATCAACAAGCTATTAGTCCCATAGTCAATCCTTTAGAAGTTGCCCAAGCCTTATTACAAGATTTACATAATGCTAGTAAGGTAACAACAGATATTAATGTTACTGCTAATGATGCCTATATTTTGGATGTTAATAATTGGGCAAGTTTGAACTTTAGTTTTCAAGTAGTTTAGGTCTAAAATTTAAGATCAGATGAATTTAATCTCTAATTCAGCAACACCCGGAAAAGCCAAAAGCTGTTAAATTTCGATAGCAGCACTATCAGCCGACTCCTATTCCCCAAGAACCTGCTACAGTAATAAAAGAGATAATAGCGAATTAATTATGGACAAATCCCCTGCCTCAGACCCCCAACCCAGCTATGTCAAACTTGCCATGCGAAACATGGTGAGAAAAGGTGGCACTTCCCTGAAACACTTTGCCCTAACTGCCGTAGGACTATTATCTGTCCTGGTGGGTTTAGCATATCTTACCCGCTAGAAGAGGAAAATTTGTGCCTCTACAGATAGAATTATATTTAGAAGATTGCTTTGACGACTCCACCACAGCCGTCAATATTGGTGATAATTACCCCATTCCTCTCGAAACTTGGGAAAACTGGTTTCAACAATGGTTGGAAAATCTTTTTGATTATCTGCCAACTGCACCCAGTTATGAAATCAGCTTGCGTTTGACAAATGATACAGAAATGCAAACCCTAAATTCCCAATATCGTCAGCAGGATAAACCTACAGATGTGTTAGCCTTTGCCTGTCTCGAAGCAGATTTACCACAAAGCGAAGAAATGCTGGACTCAATGCCCTTGTACCTAGGTGACATTATTGTCTCTATAGATACAGCGAAACGTCAAGCACAACAGCAGGAACACAGCTTATCTACAGAATTAGCTTGGTTAACGGCTCATGGTTTATTGCATTTGTTAGGTTGGGATCATCCTGACGAAGAGAGTTTGATACAAATGTTAAACGAGCAAGTTGTATTACTCAAGAAAATAGGTATTATTATTAACTTAGAGTCTTAGATATATCTTGACAACTGCGAATCTTGGTAATTATTTTATAGTTGAGATATTTAAAATAGCCTATAATTGCCCCAAAGTTGATCTGGCTATAAAAATCCGTAAATTCTCCCTCTTTTATATATCCTATTGTTTTGTTTATGCCCCTAAAAGTTTCGTCATCACCAACCAATAACAGCTTACCAACGCTTGTGTCCAAAGATAGGGAACTTTCCTGGCAAATTGCCTCTAATTTATTTGTTAGTTTTAAGTATGCTTGGGCTGGAATTACCTACGCTTTTCAGACCCAACGTAACTTTCGCATTCATGTAGCCGTCTGTGCCTTGGCTATTGGATTAAGTGTATTTCTACGTCTAGAAACAGTAGAAATAACTATAATTGCGATTACCAGCGGTTTAGTTTTGACCTTAGAGTTAGTGAATACTGCCATTGAGTCAATTGTAGATTTAACGGTCAAACAGTCTTATCATGAGTTAGCAAAAGTAGCTAAAGACTGCGCTGCTGGTGCTGTGCTTGTCTCAGCGTTAGTAGCATTATTGGTTGCCTCTATATTAATATTGCCTCCTTTAGTGACTTTAATTCTATCCACTTTCTAGATAGTAGATAGTGAATAGTAGAGACGTTTCCGGGGAACGTCTTTGATATTTTTAAATGAAATTAGGTAAAAATTGTGATATTAGTCATTGATAACTACGATAGCTTTACGTATAACTTAGTACAATACCTTGGAGAATTAGCAGTAGATTTCCCAGTTGCTAATGACCTGCAAGTGGTGCGAAATGATAAGATTAGTGTAGATGAGATTAGGGCATTAAACCCCGACGCAGTGGTAATTTCCCCTGGTCCTGGTCGTCCAGATGATGCCGGAGTTTCCCTAAATGCGATCGCCCAACTTGGCTCTCAAATACCCATTTTAGGTGTGTGTTTAGGACATCAAAGTATTGGTCAGGTTTTCGGTGGTAAAATCGTCTCTGCCCCCGAATTAATGCACGGCAAAACCTCCCAAGTATCACACACAGGAATAGGAATTTTTCAAGGTTTAGAAAATCCCTTAACCGCGACCAGATATCATAGTTTAGTTATTGAACGGGAAACTTGCCCAGAAGTATTGGAAATCACGGCTTGGGTAGAAGATGGCACAATTATGGGCGTGAGACATCGGAACTATCCGCACATTCAAGGAGTCCAATTTCATCCGGAGAGCGTCTTAACTGCTTTGGGTAAAGAATTACTACGAAATTTTCTGCGAACTTTGTAAAGCGAGTATTTTTATGAGACGACGACAATTGATAGGGTACGCTGGAGCGGGTTTAGTGACCGCTGTAGTAACTAATTTAGATACTCAAGTTCCAGTAAATGCCCAGTCTAGCGGTGTATCAATTCAGTGGTTAGGTCATACTTGCTTTTTATTGACCAATGGTAATGTCAAAATTCTCATCAATCCTTTTCGGACTTTAGGCTGTACAGCTAAGTATCGTTCGCCAAACCCTGCGGCCGATTTGGTATTAATTAGTAGTCAATTGTTGGATGAAGGTGCAATCGAGCAAATATCAGGAAATCCCAAATTAGTTTATCAGCCAGGTGTATATGAGTTTAAAGGTGTTAAGTTTCAGGGAATTACTACAGACCATGATCGTAAAGGTGGAAAACAATTTGGCAAAAATGTAGCCTGGAAATTGACACCAGGAGGAATTAATCTACTGCACTTGGGAGGTTCTGCTGCACCGATTACCCTAGAACAAAAAATCCTCATGGGTCGCCCCGATGTGTTATTTATTCCCGTGGGAGGCAGTGCTAAAGCTTATAATTCTCAAGAAGCAAAACAGATGATTGAAGTCTTAAATCCTAAGTTAGTCATTCCTACCCATTACCGCACTCAAGCTGCTGATGGTGCAGTCTGTGACATTTCCCCAGTAGATGATTTTCTGACTTTGATGCAGGGTGTTAATATCCGCCGAAGTAATAATGACTCTGTGGCAATTAATTCCAAGATTTTGCCAGAAAAAACGGAAATCCAGCTTTTAAGTTATAAGTTTTAGAGATTTACGTTGGGTTTCATTCTTCAACCCAACCAACTTATTAATAGCTAGATAGTTCTTCCTCGTCTATTTTATCATAGCATATCTAAAACTCATTGTCAAGTAGAAGATTACTCTTTTTGCGTTTTTTTTGTAAAATTCAAATTCTTACCAAAAATTTGGGTTTAAAGCCCCGTCCTTCTAGGAGGGCTTTTTGATATAATGGTGAGAATAGGCAGGGCATTGTCTGTTGGGCCCGTGTCGTTTCCCTCTGTTGGGAGCCAAGCCGCTGAGTTTCCCACTTACCGGGTATTCTTATGAGTGAAAAGATGACTTAACATGGAGTAGATAAAATCATGGGAGTTTGGCTGGTATGCTTTTTTGTTCTGTTTGCGTTGGCGGAGTTTTTTAATTGGTTACGGGGATTTTTTGTGCCATTACCAATATATATTTTAGGTGGGGCGTTATTAGCAGTTGCCTCTAATTATGATAAAATTTTTGGTTATTATGTCAGCAATGTCCATATAATTACTCCTGTGGAAGTACATCAGGAAACACTTAAATTGGAATCAGCAGCAAATTCAACTCCAATTTCTGTATTAATGTCTAGCTCTGTATCCGAATCCGATGTTCAAGAATCTTCCAGAGATTGAATTGCTGATTGGTTGAATCGGATAATCAGGGAATAGGAAATAGGAAATAGGGGATACAGAGATTTTTATTTTTTGGCAAAATGTATAATTAGGGCTGTATCAGTGCAATTTGACACTCTCACTGGCTTTAGCCGCTGAGATTCTTGGTTCAACGAGTCCACTTAACTTAGAACCCTTGCGGTATCT
>JAKOGY010000295.1 GCA_028658405.1 Dolichospermum sp. ST_sed8
TGGACATCCTGATTCAGACAAAATATTCACTTAATTCTGCCACAATCAAACAATATGCCAATAACAATCCTGCAAATCCTCAAATCCCGGACATCCTGATTCAGGCAAAAAAAGAGGGAACATCTGCTCTGTTCCCCCTAATCTTTGACACAAATACTGCTGTTTTAGACTTGAACTGCTAGTTTTGCTTCTTTAGCTGTCAACCGTTCATAAGCAGCACGCATTTTCAAACCTGTCAAAACTTGGAATAAACCAGTACCATTATTAGAACCTGGATATTCACGGTGTTGTAATAACAAGTGAGTCATCTCACCTTGATATTTAGTGGATGTTTTGCTTAAATGAGTTTCGATGTAAATTACTTCATCGAGATTATCAAATTGACCGTCTACTTCTAAAACTGTGACGTAACGACCATAGTAAACATCAGAACCATAGTAAAGCTGCATACCGGGGTAAGAACAGGTCAGCTTGCGACCGCAAGGAGTCCACTGAATTGTTGAACCTTCATCAAACAGGTAACTTGGCTCAAAGCCTTCTTTACCTTCCCGTTGTAACATCCGTACCCGCAAAACTTTACGTTCTGTATCGTTTTTAATTAAGTTTGTAGGTAATACTTGCAGAACTACGTCAGCAAATTCTCTTTGGGGTTCGATGAATTTTTCAAAATCAGGTTTACGAGAATTGATTTGTGCGAGAACATCTTCATAGCGGTGGCCTCTTTCAGCCATATCTCGTTGAATTTTCCAAGCAATTTTGACTTCATCACTGATATCAAAATAAACACTGAAATCTAGAAGTTCTCTTACCCGCTCATCATATAAAGGATGCAGTCCTTCTACTACGACAATATGATTTGGTTCAATCCATTCTGGTGGATCAATCATGCCGGTTTCGTGGTTATAAATCGGCTTACTTACTCCATGACCTTCTTTGAGAGCTTTAATTTGCTCATACATTAGGTCAAAATTATTGGCTCTAGGATCAAGTGCCGTTATCCCTGTTTCTTTACGCTGTATGCGATCTAAACAATGATAATCATCTAAACAGATAACTGTCATGAATTCTTCGCCAAATAAATCAATCAAGCGACGTAAAAACGTAGACTTACCGCACCCAGAGTCTCCAGCTACTCCAATTAGTACCACGCGTTCCGGCTTACTCATAAATTCCCTCTAAATACTAAATGTGTCAATCAATAATTTTTCTCACAGCAGATTTTGAATCTAGGAGCTTACCCCAACGGTATCGTCCTACGTTCTGGCTATCCAGCATAACGATGACAGATTGAAACGGATAACTTATACGCCTATGGCAGTTAATCGTCCTAATTAGCCTAATTTTATCGCTGGTAAGTATTTAATCTTAGTGTTGCACTAGATTTTAACAGAAGGGGGTGTACTCTCACAAGATTTACCTTGAGCAAAGAATCTAGTTCTTTATCAATTATCTGCTTAACATTCTGCCACAGATGATACAGTTTTTTATAGTCATTGGTCATTGGTCATTAGTCATTGGTCATTAGTTATTAGTCATTGGTCATTAGTCATTAGTCATTAGTCATTAGTCATTCAATAGCGCAGCGTGGCGTAAGCCATACTGCTGACTGCTGCTGTTTGCACACTGTCATGGTATGATAGAATGGCAAGCTAGGGTTACGTATCCAGACTAGGTTATAATACACAGTTTCGGGATATTTTCTGAATGAACAGCCTTGTTCTTATAGACGCAAAATTTTTACGGTATTAATTTAATATACTGTAGAATATTTCTTATATGTCTCAGACGATGTAGTTCAAGAAAAAAGATTAAAGTGATTCACTATTAACATTCTCCCTCAGACTTATCCTCTAATTTAGAAGGTGAGCAGGTGTGTTCTTTGCCATACCTACTGGTCTTGGGCGAGTGGACTGAGCAAGACATCATCATGAATGATGTCGTTTTCCCAAATGGCCAGTTTTGTGATCCGAAAATCCGGTAAACTGAACCTCGAATGAGGATGGGAATGATTTTTTTGATAAACGGTTAAGTAAATATCGGAGTGGTATAAGGAATGTACAATCAAGGTGCTGTTGAGGGTGCTGCCAGTATAGAATCAGGTAGCCGCGTCTTCGTTTACGAAGTTATAGGTTTGCGTCAGGGTGAAGAAACTGATCAAACCAACTACCCAATTCGTAAAAGTGGCAGTGTATTCATCAGAGTACCTTACAACCGCATGAATCAAGAAATGCGACGGATCACTCGCCTGGGCGGTAAAATTGTTGGTATCGAACCTCTTAAAGTTTTAGCTCTAGTCAACGGTAAAGTTGAATTGGCAACTGCTGACGTTACAGTTAGCACAGAAGTCAAAGCTGTTGAATTGGCAATTGCTGACGTTACAGTTAGCACAGAAGTCAAAGCTGTTGAATTGGCAATTGCTGACGTTACGGTTAGTACAGAAGTCAAAGCTGAGGTAAATGTTAAGAATGAGGCACATGGTAAAGCCACACCTGTAAGTAATACTAGTGAAGCGAAAGGCTTTGCTAAAACACCTGGTAAGGAAAAAAAAGGTAACACCATGACTCAAGCAAAAGCTAAAAAAGATGCTCATATTGATGTTCCTGTGAACATTTATCGTCCTAATGCTCCGTTTATTGGTAAGTGTATCTCTAATGAAACTTTAGTTAAAGAAGGCGGAATTGGTATTGTTCAACACCTCAAGTTTGACCTGTCTGCTGGAAACTTGCGGTATTTAGAAGGTCAAAGTATCGGGATTATTCCCCCTGGTGTAGATAAGAACGGTAAGCCTGAAAAACTCAGACTTTATTCGATTGCTTCTACTCGTCACGGCGACAATCTAGATGATAAAACAATATCTTTGTGTGTTCGGCAGTTAGAGTACAAGCATCCAGAAACTGGTGAAACAGTTTACGGTGTTTGTTCTAGCTATTTGACTAAAATCAAACCCGGTGATGATGTCAAAATCACAGGTCCTGTTGGTAAAGAAATGTTGTTGCCTGAAGATCCTGAAGCTAATGTGATTATGTTGGCAACAGGTACAGGTATTGCGCCAATGCGGACTTACCTGTGGCGGATGTTTAAGGATGCAGAAAGAGCAGCTAATCCAGAATATCATTTTAAAGGATTTTCTTGGTTGCTGTTTGGTGTGCCAACATCTCCCAATATTCTCTATCAAGAGGAATTGGAAGCAATGCAAGCGAAATATCCTCAAAACTTCCGTCTCACCTATGCTATCAGCCGGGAACAAAATAATACCGCTGGTGGCAGAATGTACATCCAAGACCGTGTTGCAGAACACGCTGATGAATTGTGGCAGTTAATTAAAAACGAAAAAACTCACACTTACATCTGCGGTTTGCGCGGTATGGAAGAAGGCATTGATGCAGCTTTGAGTGCTGCTGCGGCCAAAGAAGGTGTAGTTTGGAGTGATTATCAAAAAGAAATGAAGAAAGCTCACCGCTGGCACGTAGAAACATACTAATTGGTCATTGGTCATTAGTCATTGGTCATTGGTCATTGGTTATTGGTCATTGGTCATTGGTTATTGGACAAATAACATAGGATAATCAGTAGGTAGGGCTTTGGCTCTGCCTACAATTGTTTTATATAAATTTAATGTGGGTGCAAAATCTGTGGCTGTCAAATTAGGAATACTTGGATTAGGTACAGTAGGAACGGGGACAGTACAACTCTTGCAAGACAAGGTAGGCCGTCATCCACTGTTACAGGAAATTGAAATCTATCGGGTGGGTGTGCGATCGCTCACTAAACCCCGGTCTGTAGAATTATCCTCAGAGGTGATAACTACAGATTTAGAAGCTATTGTTAATGATCCAGCCGTAGATATAGTTGTCGAGTTGTTGGGGGGATTAGAACCTGCAAAAACACTAATCCTAACAGCCCTAAAAAATGGGAAACACGTTGTCACGGCTAATAAAGCCGTAATTTCTCGGTTTGGTGCAGAAATATTTACCGCTGCGAATGAAGCAGGTGTTTATGTGTTGCTAGAAGCAGCCGTTGGTGGTGGTATCCCTGTGATTCAACCCCTGAAGCAATCTTTAAGCGTTAATCGCATTAATGCTATAATAGGTATTGTCAATGGCACAACTAACTACATCCTTACTAGGATGCAAACAGAAGGTAGTGAATTTGATGATGTCCTAGCAGATGCTCAGAAATTGGGTTATGCTGAAGCTGACCCGACAGCAGATGTTGATGGTTTAGATGCAGGTGATAAAATTGCTATTTTGGCATCTTTAGGATTTGATGGGCGAATTAATCGTGAAGATGTTTATTGTGAAGGAATTCGCCAAGTTACAAAAACAGATATTACCTATGCTGCTAAATTAGGATTTGTCATTAAATTACTAGGCATAGCTCAACATTTAGATATAGATAACTCCCAGCTTTCCGTCAGAGTTCATCCTACCCTAGTCCCCCAAAATCATCCTTTAGCTAGTATCAATGGTGTTTACAATGCCATTATGGTAGAGGGAGAACCCATTGGCCAGGTGATGTTATTCGGTCCTGGGGCTGGTGCGGGTGCTACTGCTAGTGCTGTATCATCAGATATATTAAATCTTGTCGCCACCCTAAAAACCAATACAACTAAACCAAATCCTCTCTTAGCTTGTAGACATCAACATTACTCGCAAATTACCCCCATTTCCGAGTTAGTAACCCGGTTTTATGCCCGTTTCCTCAGCAAAGATCAAGCGGGAGTCATTGGGAGATTGGGAACTTGTTTTGGTAATTATGGCGTGAGTTTAGAGTCAGTAGTACAAACTGGCTTTCAGGGAGAACTAGCAGAAATTGTAGTTGTCACTCACAATGTCCGAGAAGGGGACTTTAGACAAGCTTTGGCAGAAATTCAAGCTATGGCATCAATAGACAGTATCCCCAGCGTTTTACGAGTGTTATAAACAAGCAAAATATCCCCGATTTCTTAAAGAAGTCGGGGATTTGTCATTCTATTATTGATTAACAACAAGATAGTTCTTCCTTATCAATTTTATGATAACATTTTTAAAATTGTTTGTCAATACTATAAATCTCTTTTTTCGGTTGGCGTTTTTGCGTTTTTTAGCGATACATCATGGGGTAATGATGTATCCTTAACACGGCTTAATAATTTGATTCTGTGGGTAGGGGTTTAGCACTGCTCATTGGTGTCAACTTAAGTTAAAAATGGCTTATCTGTTGGCTTCTACACCCGACAGGGAATCAATTCCCTGTCTAATAGCTCAAGTCTACTGAAGTAGACTAAAGATTTTCGAGTATTTAGTCATCTAAAGATGACTTTACCTATTAGACTGGGAATATGGCTTACAAGATTACTCGGTAAGCGTAAAGCTCAGTCACTTTAGTGCTGAGATATAAGCGACACGGGCGAAAATATTTAGCTTAACTCGTTGACTGGGAATAGAAGGTCTGATATAATTTTAACGATTCCACAATTTAAGTATAACTAAACAACGTAAAAACTTAACTAATTTGGTTGAGTGCGTAGTCATACCTAACGGTATTGCGGTTTAGGAAAGCTAAAATTTGGTCAAAAACAAAATTATTGATAGCGAAACGCGACCTAGGAATCGAGTACGGTAGGGATACGGTCATTAACGCTTTAGGAGAATCAACCGCTGCAATAGGTTAGAGTAATCCTGCAATAGTAAGTTGGCTCATTGATTAAAGAATCTCAGTGTCTTTAGACCTGAGAGTGTCAAGTCACGCTACCCTATCATTCCCAGACGGGATATAGGTTTTACGTTAAGTTGACACTTATGAGCAGTGCTAAACCCCTACAAATCTAGGTTTTTCGTAATTTTGTAAAAGTCCATGTCTCAACCGTGTTTAAATAAATCAGGAAGACAGAGAATTGATTCCCTGTCTTTTAGCTAAAGTTCGTTTTAATTGAATAGGAAAGCACCACCAAAGAGGTTGATATTCGCATTGGCGCTGGTAAATCCAGATGTCCCTGATAAGGTCACTAATAACTGACCAGTACCAAAACCA
>JAKOGY010000296.1 GCA_028658405.1 Dolichospermum sp. ST_sed8
TTCTAGAATTCCGGTTGAGGGTAAATTTTTCACATTCAGGACATTTTCGATCATTGATTGCTGAAAATATGTAATAGGCAATTGGGGCAAAAAAGATCAGAAACATAAAGTTAGTTAAATTAAAAACTTTATCAAAGTCGAAAAACCCGCTTTTTTGCCAATTAGCTTGAGGAATATTGAGAGTTTCACTCTTGAATGTTACCTGAACTTCTAACTCTTCCTGGGGTGGAATAGCCTGATTTGCTACAAATTCCAATGTTTTTGGATTTACTTGACTGGCTGTAGCTGGTATACCAAAATTTTGAAAATCTTCGACTTTACCTGATAAAGCTTCTGGCAGTTGTACCCTAACTTTTGCTGCTTGAATTGGGGCTTTACGGTCAGCAAAAATGGCTTTCCAGTAAACTTGAGTATTATCACCATTAATATGCAGTCCACCAACTACACGATATTTAATTACAAAAATATGTGATTCTGGTGCTTTTAATTGATGTTGCCAACGAATCCAAAATTGATTATTTTCAATTCCAGTTTCACTAGGAATGATTTGATTATTTTCTTGAACCGTTACGTCCTTAATTTCATCAACTTTATCTAAAGGAATATAGCGATATCTTTGATTTGTCCAATCTGATGTAAAAACATACTTTTGTGTTTCCGTAACTAACATATCTCCGTTAGTTTGCACATCAATATTAACGTTGATATAGTCCCAATAAAAAGGAGGTGTTTGTGCGGTAGCATGATTGAGAGAAAGACCAATAGTGAAAAATAGAGCAATGCAAAATAGAGAGAATCTTCGGATAAATTTAGTCCACATAATTTGATCCTTTATCTGATTTTCAAGAATTCTTTATGAAGCGAAAATGTGAAATTCCCGCACAATAATCAAAGGTTTTCCTATGGCTCAAAGTCATAGCATTGAGAGCTTAAAAACTTTACTTTTTGACATAATTTTTCTGGTTTCAATTTTGAATTGTTTACAATGTGTCTTTGCTATCTAGCTCTTTTTCTGCGGTGTCTGCAATATTGAGAAGTTCTATGATGTCTTTACGTGCCAAAGCCGGCTCTTTGTTTAGAGGTATAATCTTGTAGTAAAAAGTGGCATACATTCCTTCTTTAGAAACTGTAGCCCAACCGCTTGATATGTCATTAACTTTGCTTTCCAATTGCTTTGTTTTTTCTGCGTCTGGAGGTGTTTTAGAGATTCGAGAAAAAGACATTACAGCAATAACATCATTATTGAGCATTCTTCCAAGTTCTGGCACGATAAATCCATATTGAGTCCGATTACCCTCAACTCCAGCTAATATTGAAATATCCCCATCTTTTTGGACTTCATAATTCATACCTAAACGATCTAAGAAGGCTGTAATTGTGGAAGGTTTGGTTTGAGCAAATGCCTGAGTTGATAACAAACTCATAAGTGAAACTGTAGTAACAGCGGTTGAGATAAAACGCTTCATAAGTGTTTTCTGTCGTCCTTGAGGAATATACTTAATATCACTGATCGGAATTAAGTATTTCTAGTTAAGTTTCGGTTCACTACAAGACTGATCTAAAATTGAGCTTGACAGATTTAGCACAAGCCTCCAATAATCTCCCATGCCTAGTCTCAAACTCTCAGTTACCGGACTACAAATCATCAAACAAACTCGGAAAGAAAAAGGATGGACGATTGATAATCCTTGTTGGTTAGAAGCCGCGAGTCAAATTCTCGAACCCACACGGAACTGGGAAAATGCGGAAGTTTTTGCAAATGGTGTATCTTTACCTACCTGGAAACGGTTTCTGAAAGGTGATGCTATTGATGCCTCAGTATTCAAAGCGTTTTGTCAAATTTTGGGGCTAAATTGGCAAGACGTACTGGCACGTTCCCTGGATTTTTCTGGATCTAGTACATCCCAAATCCCTAATATTCCCTTATTCTTTGGGCGGGGTTATGAACTGTTAACTCTAACTCAAGCAATTGAACAAAAAATACCCTTGATTGTGATTACAGGGATTGGTGGTATTGGCAAAACGGCTATAGCCTCAAAACTTGTCCAAGCAGTACAATCTAGGTTTCAACAAACGCTGTGGTTTTCTTTTCACCGCACCTTACCAACAACAGATTTACCATCGCTACCACCGAAAACACTACTAATTTTTGATGGTTGGGATGGAATTTTGGGGGGCGATCGCGCTGGCAAATATCTTCCCGAATATATTGCCTATAGAAGTTTTCTGGAATCGGTAGTGCAAACACCCCATGAAAGCTGCGTAATTTTGACCAGTCGTGAACAACCAGAAGGATTAAATAATTTAACGGACAATGGTGCGGTTTTTTTGCCTTTGAGTGGACTGATGGAAGGTGCAATTGAGCTTTTACAGCATCATCGGCTGATATTTGATGCCGAACAATGGATTGTTTTGGTAAATCAATATGGTGGTAATCCATTATTTTTAAATATGACAGCAAATTTAATTCACGAATTATTTGCTGGGAATGTGGGAGAATTTCTAGCTTCAGGAACTATTGTCGCTGGTGAATTTGAACCACTGGTGACTCAATGGCTGAAACACATTTCGTCGCTGGAACAAACTCTACTTAAATGTTTAGCTACAAATTCCCAGGGATTGACTCGTGAAGAAATACAATTAAAACTTATAAGCCATGCCTCAACAGGAAATATTTTATCTGCACTTTTATCTTTAAAAAGACGGGCATTAGTGGAAACCCTGAAAGTAGATACACAGGAATACTTTATTTTGCAACCTGTTATTCTAAAATGTGTACAGCGTTTATTTACTTCTCATTTTTAGATGATGTTTAAAAACCTAACCCCCCTACCTCTCCCTAACCCTCTCCTAAGAGGAGAGGGAAGCAGAAAAACTTTTTTTAGCTGGGGGTTTCAAAGCCTCTCTCCTTGTAGGGGAGAGGTTTGGAGAGGGGTTGATTTATACACTAAAACCTTTTCAGGCATCCTCTTATGGCTTACTGTATCAATCCAGATTGTTCACAACGAAAAAATCCTGATAATTGTGCAGTATGTCAAGCTTGTGGAACAGCACTTTTACTGCAAAATCGCTACAGGCTGATCCATCCCCTACAACTTGAGACACATAGCTATACAGAAGTATTTGAAATCGAAGATTTACTTGAGCGCGAGCGCCCCAAGATTCTCAAATCGCTGAAAAATGTTACACCTGATTTACTCCGATTATTTGAGCAAGAAGTATCAATACTTACAAATTTACGACATCCTGGTTTACCTGTTGGTGAAACTATATTTCCACTATTTTTGCAGATAAATCGCCAATTACACTGTTTCGTGATGGAAAAAGTTCCTGGTGAAAATTTGCAGACTTGGCTATCTAAAAATCAATATTTAACATCATATAAAATAGCTTTAGATTGGTTATATCAATTAGTTGAGATTCTCGAATTTGTACATAATAATAGTTTTTTTCATCGGGATATCAAACCTGCAAATATTATGCTTCGTCCTGATGGAAAATTAGTTTTAATTGATTTTGGTGCGGCGCGTCAATTGACCCAAACTATTGTTAATAATCAGCCAGTAACAGTGATTATTTCCAGTGGTTATACTGCTCCCGAACAAATGCAAGGACAAGCAGTTCTCCAGTCAGATTTCTATGCTTTAGGTCGGACTTTTATATATTTACTGACAGGGATTGATCCGGCTCATGATAGTCGCGCTCGTTCCTACAATTGGTTTAAAAATATTAAAGATAAAAAAAATCCTCAAAGCTTAATTCATCTAATTCAAACGATGACGGATACCGATCCACAGCGTCGTCCACCAACTGCTCAAGCAATTCTAGAAAAAATTGCCAATATTAAAAATAAAAAATATCCGCAGTTGCAATGGCGAAAATTCTATTTAATGATAGCTTGCGGTGTTTTGATTACCATCGGATCAAAACTAATTTATGAAAAAACAGCACTACCTCTGACCTGTGATAATGTTCTAGAAGATAATCTTAGTTGTGGTGAAGAAATCCTTATTCCTGATAACTTTACGGAATCAAATCAGCCGCCAGTAGAAAAGCGATCAGCAATTGAACAATATCGAGCTAAAAATTTTCCTGACGCTATACATTTATTTACAATTGCTTTCAATCAACAACCAGATCCAGAAACTTTAATTTATCTCAACAACGCCAAAATTCAAACGCAATTTACCACAGATAAAATTCATACGATCGCAGTTACAGTTCCACTTGGGCGTTCTACTATTAGAGGGTTGGAAATCTTGCGGGGTATAGCTCAAGCTCAAACTTTGATTCTGCAAAGTGGCCAGCCTTTACGGATTCTAATCGCTGATGATCATAATCGTGCAGATAGCAACACTGGCAATAATGCTCGTCGAATTGCCAAAAAATTGGTAAAGTATCGAGATTTACTCTCGGTTGTGGGTCATTTTTCCAGTGATGCAACCAAACAAACGCTGCCAATTTATCACAAAGCAGGGGTAGTTTTAATTTCTGCAACTAGCACTTCTGATCGCCTCAAAAGTCCTATTTTCTTCCGTACTGTACCTAGCGATCGCATTGCGGCACAAAAAATGGCCACCTATCTCTTCTCGGAACTGCAACAGCGAAAAGCAGCAATTTTTTACAGTCAGGATAGTGAGTATGCTCAATCTTTATCAACAGCGTTTCAAGAGGCTGCAAAATTACTGAAAGGGAATGTGATTAATCAGGAACCAGCTTTCAATCTGGCTAGAGATAATTTTGATGCGAAAGCGGCTTTAAATCAAGTCAAAACTCAAGGTGGAACGGCGATTGTCGTTATTCCTGATGCTGGAGTAGGATTACATAATGCCATTCCCAATGCTTTAAATGTCATACGATCAAATGTCAACCAAGCTTGGATTGTGGCAGGTGATAGTCTCTATAATTCTGACCTACTCAAAGCTGATAAAATTGTCTCACCACAGGGAATTGAACGAACGGCGTTAGCGATTGCATGGCATCCCATGAATGATCCTAACTCGGCGTTTGTACAGCAAGCTCAAATCCTCTGGAAAATCCCCAAAAAAGCACTTGCTACCAATACTGAAATCTCTTGGCGAACAGCAACAAGCTATGATGCAGTATTAGTCTTAAACAAAGCCATCACACAAAACCCCACCCGCAGCGGCATTCAAAAAACTCTTACCCAACCACAATTCTCGGTTACAGGGACAACTGGAGTAATTCAATTTGAGGAGGGCAATCGCAAATATGGCACAATTACAATGGTTGTGGTGCGTCGTCATTGCAATTCCAGTGAGTTTGTGTTTACGCCAAGCGATTTCACACCAAAAGACTGGAAAAATTGCGGAGAGTGGTAATTTTTATTCTGGAAATCACCTTCAAACGATTATAAAAAAGCATTTCAGTGTTTACAAAAAGGGAGGAGTTAAGAGGCAGGGGGGGCAGGAGGTTATGAGTATCAATTAAAACTTTATTTCTGGGTTTAAAGCTAGTATGTTAATTCTGTGTATTTTGGAGGGATTGTCTAGAAAATTATTGGTGTTACCGTAGTTTACACCGAAAGCATCTTTTCCAGGCACTTCCTCATGAAAATATGCGACACATTTTGTGCATGAAGTCTTATGGGATAAGGGATTCAGAATTAACACACTAGGTGGAAGGTCTTCACTCTCATAAATATACAAATAATTTGGGATAATTTATTTCTTGGAACTCCCTAAAGTGATTTTACAGCAGCACACATATTGCGATCGCTTGGTTGCAACTTTTAAACAGGAAATTGGTTGAGTGAAATACAATAACTCCACCCCCAACCCCCTCCCCGCAAGTGAGGAGGGGGTTTATGAATGTATCTCATGCAAGTGCATACCGCTATATTCCCTAATTAAGTCCATTACCGTTACCGTTACCGTTACCGTTACCTTTGCCATTACCGTTACCGTTACCATTGCCATTCTTTCTAATCCCGAAATAATGTAGTGTTTTGGAGTCAAAGGTAGGAATAAGCATCTTTGCCGTGGAGT
>JAKOGY010000297.1 GCA_028658405.1 Dolichospermum sp. ST_sed8
TTTAGAGTTGAATTTTCAACAATGAAAGATATTACTAAGGTTCATTGTAGTGACGGATATAGCTACGTTTGACTACGGAAAACTACAATTTTATGAGATTAAATGCAGAGACGGAACATTCACTTAATAAGGCTGTAGCTATAATCAAACTATCCCAATAAGAGTAATTATATTTTGCATTGATTTCTAATGCTTTTATAACTTCTGTTGTGTTGATTGCCTGAATCGGAAAAGTATTCACTATATCTGATATGATTGTAATTGCATCTGTTTTTGATGTGAATTTTTTTCTAGTTAAAACATGAAATAATTCTCCTAAAACCTGGGTGCTAACTAACAGAGATGAAGAATTATTTTTGATGATTTCTGCAACTTGCTGGGATTTTTCTAGCGGATTTTTAGCATAGAGATAAATCCAGAGATTACTATCGAGAAAAATTTTATCTATCATAAATTTCTTCTCGATTAAATTTGTAGTCTGAGGGAACTGGGAAGGAGTAGTTATTAACTCGCGCTAAGAATTGCTGTATTTTCGATTCTTGAGAATCTATTTGTTGTGTAGATTCGCTGGGTTCGAGAATCATAATTTGTATGGTTTTACCTTCTAATTCGGAACTTAGTTTTTCATTCAAAATAAGTTCACCGTTGGTACAGGTTGCTTGGATAATTTGCAGCATTATGAATAACCTTAAATCCTATATAAAATTTTTCGGTATGATCCTATTATAAACTACGCACCGATAATTCTCAGGTGAGGTGAATATTTACACGATCTGCTTGCAGCAGCGCTTCGCTATCGCTCCAGTAATCCCTTGTAATAGTTGAGTGAGATAATGTAAACAGATACAGGGTAAGGTTTTCAGGTGCGAACTGCTTGCAGCAGCACTTCGCTATCACCCTAAACATCCCTAGTAATGCTTGGGTGAGATAATGTGAACAGATACAGGGTTTTTGGGTTGGAATTTAGTGTTATTAATGGTGGGTATTGTTGGGTTTCCTTGTGTCAATCTAAACTACAAACTACTACTTTTTAATACCTTTAATAAATGCTGTTCTCGCGTCAATAATGTAAGGCATTAAAACACAACTTGCCAATAAATCTGTATCTAAATCTGGCAATAATTCACTTTGGTTAATTTGCTCATAGTTATCATTTTTGAGATGATATAGAGACAATTGATTATTTTCCCAAAACCAGACTTCGGTAATATTAAACCTTTTATATTTTTCTAGTTTATCAATACTGTCACTGGTAATATTAACCTCAATTGCTAAATCTGGATTTGCTTTTTTTTCTCCGATGTAATAAGATTCATCAGGTTCAAAGGAAGCACTTTTTTCTTTTGCGCGACGAGTAGCACTACCTACTGGAATGAAGTTTATCCCTTTTTCAAAAAGGTATGCTTCTATCAAAATAGCGAGAATTTTTTTAATAGATTCGTGTTGTTCACCAAGTGTCATAAATTCGATGCACCCATCAAGATAAGTTATCCGCAAACGTCCTGGATCTGCGGTTAAGGTTTCTATTATTTCAAATTCTTTCCAGGTGTAATAACCAGGTAGAAGAAATCGCTGTTCGGAAATTGTGGTAGTTTTGTCTAGGATTTGGAGAGTCATAGTAATTTTATGGTTATGACTTTGATCTTGATTATAACTCATGGTCGGGTGATAATTCTCCAGTGAGGTGAATCTTTCCATGTGTATCTGTCATGGTTCTATTATCTTCTCTTATTTACACGAACTGCTTGCAGCAGCACTTCGCTATCGCCCTAAACATCCCTAGTAATGCTTGAGTGAGATAACGTAAACATATACAGGGTAAGGTTTTCAGGTGCGAACTGCTTGCAGCAGCGCTTCGCTATCGCCCCAGTAATCGCTAGTGATGCTTGAGTAAGATAATGTGAACAGATATAGGCTTTTTGGGTTGTAATTAAGTGCGTTATTAATAGTGGGTTATGTTGTTGTTTACCCACCTTCAAGAACTTTTTTAAGGTGAAATCCAGTTGTCTAATTTTAACTCTGAAATTCGGCTATAATGACGAGTGTTGTTAGTGACTAAAATATAGTTTCTAGTTATTGCAACACTAGCAATTAATAAATCAAAATCTGCTACTGGTTGTCCTATTTTTCTAAGCTCTGCTTTTAATTCTCCAAACTTTTTGACAGCATTGTTATCTAAATGTATAACTTCAATATCTTGAATGAATTTTTCTGCACGAGTTAAATTTTCTGCTACTTTTTGAGAATTATAAGCACCAAAATACAATTCAGCAACGGTGATGTTGCAAATATAAATTTGCTCCCATCCTATTTGTTGAATTTTATCTCTGACGGAATTAATATTTTTAATCCAGTAAATGCAGGTGTCAGTATCTAATAAATAAGTCATAAGCTAATATCGTAATTAGAAATAGTACGGCTATCATAAATCTCTTTGACTATTTCTGCTGCTGTGCGTTCATCTTCCCAAGCACCATGTTTTTCTATAAATGTGTCTAGTGGATGTGGTTTTTGTTTTTGGGTAGATGAGACAGTTATCTCATTTTCTATGAGTTGATTTTCTGATTTTGGATAACGTTTTTTAAGTAATTGAATAAAATCCAGTAGTAAGATTTGCGCTTCTTCTGTTAAGGTATCAATATCTTTAGATACTTCTGCAATTTTTATTACCATGATTAACTCCTCAATTGAGTAAATTTTTTCGGTATGATTCTATTATAAACTACGCCCTGGGTGATGGTTCTCAAGTGAGGTGAATCTTTCCAGGTGTATCTGTCATGGTTCTATTGTCTTCTCTTATTCACATGATAGCTTCGCTCGCCGGAGGCATCGCCCTAAACATCCCTAGTAATGGTTGAGTAAGATAATCTAAACAGATACAGGGCTTTTGGGGTGCGATCGCTCTAGTAATCCCTAATAACGCTTGAGTGAGATAACGTAAACAGATACAGAGTAAGGTTTTCAGGTGCGAACTGCTTGCAGCAGCGCTTCGCTATCGCCCCAGTAATCCCTAGTAATGCTTGAGTGAGATAATGTAAACAGATACAGGGTAAGCTTTTCAGGTGCGAACTGCTTGCAGCAGCGCTTCGCTATCGCTCCAGTAATCCCTCGTAATGGTTGGGTGAAATAATGCGAACATATATAGGGTTTTTGGGTTGTAACAAGTGCGTTATTAATGGTGGGTTATGTTGCTGTTTATTATTGAGGTTTTTTCCAACCTAACTTACTTGCTAATTTATTTATAATCTAAGATTATTTTAATTACAATATTTTCAAATTCTTTATTAATTTCTCGAAGTTTTTCTTCTAAAGTCTTATCCGGGAGCTTTCTAAATTGATGAACAATCAAACATCTAACATCATATAAAGCACCACCCAAGTCCTGTTTTTTGTTACTATCATCTTTTTCATTGCTATCATCATCATTAAATAATTTAATTAATTCATTACAGGATGTAAGTAAATTTGGATTATTAATTTTTACATCATCATTGATTAATATGGATACTCTTTTCTTTTCTGTAGAAATATTGTCTATTTTCTCCTTAAGTTTACGTATATTTTTATCTGCATTATTATTGAAGTTATTGATTTCATCTGAGATTTTTCTTTCAAAAACTATCTGTATCATGAGTTCAATAACTTGGTAAAGAAGATAAAATCTAACTAAATGATGTTCTTCTGTTTTCAATAAACTTTTAAAAAGTCTATCAATATAAGGTTCTCCTTGTAAATATTGCGAATTTTGTTGAAGTATAAGTCTAGTCTTACCAGAAGATAGTAAATTAGCTCTATTTTTAATTTCTTTTAAATCTTCCGTTGGTTGACAGTTTTTAATTTCTTTTATATTTTCAGTTGGTTGACAGTAATAATAACTGTATGAATATAAAGAAGTGAGGTAATTATCTATATTAAAATTAGCTATTTTCTGAATATTAGTTTTAAATAAAATTAATATGATAATATTATCTCCGTAAAAATCTGTTAATTTATAATCTTCTATTTGTTCAATAGAGGGAGTAAAATGACTATAATCTTCTTGATTAAGTAATAGTTTGTAAAACGCAACATAGGCATATTTTAAAAAATGCTCATTCTCTGCACATCCATGTTTATTAGATACAAGTGCTTGAATAGGAAATATCCAACCAATTCTCAAATCAGCTACTTTTTCATAAACTTGAAAAATATCATTTTCTCTATTTAATTCAAATGATTTCAATATAAATAATGAATAATCTTCAAGTTCATAATCCGTATGAGGAGTTAAAACATAATCAATATATATTTTAATACTATTTTGTACATCGAAAAGTTCAAAGTAAGTTTGCTCATTATTTATATTTGGTAAAACTTCTGTCAAAGAATATTTGATTTCGGAAAGTTCATTTTTTATTTCAAGTGGCATATACAAAAATTACTCATTTAATTTATAGTTCATTTGATCTATATTTTCTAAAACTAGATTCTATTGATTTATCTATTGATAAACATGAATCACTTTCACTGCTAAATAGTTCTCTAAAGAAGTAGTAAAAATACATTCTTTGAGAATTACCAATTTTTCTAGCAGTTTTACTGATATGGTCTAATGTTAGAATTAACTCGTCAAGAAAACTTTGATCATTATTGCTAAGATGAATCTGGGTAATCTTCTGATTTATATCATCAAATGAATGAATCAGATCTTTATCTTTTAAAAATCCTACAGCAGCACCAAAACCCGTCATTAGTTCTGATTTAGTAAATATCTTATCTACCGTATAACCAAAAGGTTTACCTGATAATCTAATTTGCTTATCATTAAACTTCCAATCACATGACAATTCGCGTATTTTTTTAACAAATTCATTATATGTTACTAGATAACTTTTAAATAGATCCTTATTCTGATTTTCCTGCGCGAGATTTTCTAAACTTTTAATGATTTCAAGTAAGTCTCTTCTATCTAAACTAGCCTCATCTCTAAGAAGATAGGAAGTAAAGCCATCTATTACATCATTAAATCTATATTCAAATCTATATTCCCCAATTTCATGAGGACTTGCTTCATCAACTTCTTTAAGTAACTTGATTTCTGAAGAAATACTTTCATCAAGATAATCAGAATAAAGTATTTCTATTTGATGTCTAATAGACATAGGGGATTGACCAGTATTAAGTGTTAGCATTCTGTAAAGAATACCTATTTTCTCAATGCCTAAATAAATTTCAAATCTTAATTTATGCTTATAAAATTTATTTAGTGCATCTATATTATTTTTAGAACGTAAATCTTGATCTATATCTATTAATAAATGTGTTCTTTGTAGTCCATCAAGAATTATTAATTTATCTTTATGGCAATTTATATAATTTATAATTATATCATCATCAGAATTCTTAATATCTATATTTTCCTCGATGTCATTACTAAGAGCTAAAACTATAGGTGGTATAGTACACCCTGTTTTTATATCTTCTTTTAGTAGGTTATATATTGATGAATACGATTTTAATCTTTTCCTTTGCAAAGGATTGTTTTTACTAATAAAATTAGCTATTTCTAAATATTCAGAAATATCAATTTCCGTCAGAATATTGTATGCGTTTATTCTGTTATCAAAGATTCGAGAAAGTATTTTCATAACAGTCAGATTCTATAGTAATCAATTCCGTAATTTTATCATAGTTTTAAATAATAACTCAAAGCAACACGATATGTAAAGAAAAATCAAGTAAGATTTTTTACGAGATATCCAACCGTGCGATCGCCCCAGTAATCCCTAGTAATGGTTGAGTGAGATAATGTAAACAGATACAGGGTAAGGTTTTCAACTGCGGATCGCCCCAGTAATCCCTAGTAATGGTTAAGTGAGATAATCTGAACAGATACAGGGTTTTTCAACTGCGGATCGCTCTATTAATCCCTAGTAATGGTTGAGTGAGATAATGTAAACAGATACAGG
>JAKOGY010000298.1 GCA_028658405.1 Dolichospermum sp. ST_sed8
TTATTTGATGAAGATGATTAGATAATTATCTGAACTATGATTCTCGTGATTTATTTGATGAAGATGATTAGATAATTATCTGAACTATGATTCTCGTGATTTATTTGATGAAGATGATTAGATAATTTAATAATTACACAAATCATCTTCATCATAAAAATCAAATAAATCATAGTTCAGACGACGATTTATTTGATGAAGATGTCTGAACTATGATTCTGGTGATTTATTTGATAAAGATGATTAGATAATTAGATAGTTAGATAATTACACAAAATCATCCTCATCATAAAAATCACATAAATCATAGTTTAGACGGTTATTTATTTAATAAAGATGATTAATTTATATGGCAAATACTTGGTGGGAACTGAATATTTTATCTGAACAAGATTTAGAAGATACTATATTTTGGCGGTTAGAAAAATTTGGCTGTCGTGGCACAGCCGTAGAAATTAAGGGCAATGTCTCCGTTGTTAAGGCTTATTTACCCAGCTTTAAAACACAATTACTAGATTTGGCTGCTTTAACACTGTGGCT
This sequence comes from Dolichospermum sp. ST_sed8, assembly GCA_028658405.1. Classification (GTDB taxonomy): domain Bacteria; phylum Cyanobacteriota; class Cyanobacteriia; order Cyanobacteriales; family Nostocaceae; genus Dolichospermum. The sequence continues at coordinate 541 of JAKOGY010000298.1, forward strand.
GCGTCAAGATGCAATGTGTGTAGGACTCCCTTCACCCATGGTGAGTTGGGGTTTAATTGACGAAGAAGACTGGTCTAGTAGTTGGAAACAACATTGGCAACCCGAAGAAATAGGCGATCGCTTCCTGATTAACCCCGCTTGGCTACCTTTACCTGAATCCTTAGACCGACTAGTAATTCGTCTTGATCCAGGTGTAGCTTTTGGTACAGGTAATCATGCCACCACTCAATTATGTTTAGAAGCCCTAGAAATGCGATTCGCTGAAGTTCCCCAATCCTTCCTTGATAGTCCAAAAAAGGGAGAACCCTTAATCATTGCCGATATTGGTTGTGGTTCAGGTATTCTAGGCGTTGGGGCAATATTATTAGGAGCAGGTAAAGTCTATGCCGTTGATAACGATCCTGTAGCAGTAATATCTACCTTTAGTAATCGCGCTCTTAATGATATCCGTCCAGAATATTTAATCCCTATTGAAGGTAGTGTGGACATGGTACGGAAAACAATTAATCAGCCAGTAGATGGTATTGTTTGCAATATTTTAGCAGATGTAATTATTGAATTACTCCCAGAAATGACCGCAATTACTAAACCTACTACTTGGGGGATATTTAGTGGTATTTTACTAGAACAATCCAAAGGTGTAGCTGATGCTTTAGAACAAAATGGTTGGATAGTGGCTACTCTCTGGAAAAAGAAAGAATGGTGTTGTTTAAATGCTCGTCGTTCTTAATCATTTTCAAAACATTTTTCTCCATTTGAATAATAAGTACCTAAGAACCAGAAAATACCCATTTAATCCATGAATAAACAACTACAAGAATACAATCCCAATGGTGTAGCCGAAATCAATGGTAACTTCCTTGGATTACCTGATAATTACGATTGGGCTAATTTAATTATCATCCCTATCCCTTGGGAAGTCACCGTTTCCTATCGTGCAGGAACAGCCAGCGGACCACAGCGAATTTTAGATGGTTCACTGCAAATAGATTTATTTGATTTTGATCATCCTGATGGTTGGAAACAGGGAATATTTATGCTAGAAATTCCCCAGGATATGATCGAAAAAAATAACTATTATCGTCAAGAAGCAGCCAGAATTATTGCCCGTCAAGCCGAGGGTAAATCCCTCACAGACGCACCAGATTTAACTCCTGTTCTAGAAGCAATTAACCAAGCTGGGGAACAGGTAAATCATTGGTTATTTACCCAGTCGCAAGCAGCAATGAATCAAGGTAAAAAAGTCGCTGTCATTGGTGGTGATCACAGTTCACCATTAGGGTACTTTCAAGCTTTAGCTCATCAATATGATGACTGGGGAATTTTACATATTGATGCCCATGCAGATTTAAGAAATGCCTATGAGGAATTTGAGTTTTCCCATGCTTCTATTATGTTCAATGCCATAAAAATACCACAAATTTCTAAATTAGTCCAAGTAGGTGTGCGGGATATTTGTCATGATGAAGTGCAAATAATTAATCAATCTAATGAGCGGATTATTGGTTATTATGATTCAGCAATTAAACAACAGTTATACTCTGGTAAAACTTGGCTTGATTTATGTCAAGAAATAATCAGCCATTTACCAGAAAAAGTTTATATCAGCTTCGATATTGATGGTTTAGATCCTAAACTTTGTCCCAATACAGGTACTCCTGTTCCCGGAGGACTGGAATTAGAACAAGTTTATTGTTTATTCCGAGAATTGGTAAATAGCGGCAGAGAAATTATTGGTTTTGATGTCTGCGAAGTTGGTGACGGTGAATGGGATGGTAACGTTGGTGCGCGGATAGTTTATAAGTTAGCAAATTTATTAAATTTATCCCAGAAAAAGATTTGACAGGTGACAGTAGAATTTAGGAGTCAGGAGAAAGAATAATAATAAAATTACCAATTACTATTCGGCATTTTGGCATGACAGATAAATATATCTATGATAGCTTTATAGCTTTAAATAATTGCATGGATGAATAATGGTGGCAACAAAAGGCAAGAAATAAATTAACGTTCTTGTTGTTGGCTTCATTTATTCTCCTAACAACCTATTGAATTTTATTCATAATATTTTTAGCAATGTCAAGGTGTACTATCACTTTTAAGCTATGATTGCGGACGGGTTTTATCCCGTCCTTTATTTTTGGCTATAAAAATGATTTCCTATCAGATTTTAGGAAATTTGCATACATACTATAGGAAGATGCGAGAAATAGATCATAAAGGTTAGATTAATTCGGGATGTTGTTATGCACTGGATTTAAGTCAAGGTTTGGTTGTTAGCCAAACCTTTTTTATTGCTCATTTTTTCCTTATTGGGTTCTAAACGTTATCTAAGCTTTGAAAGTACGTATTGTGTTGACACTCTCAGGGAAGACAGCCACTGAGATTATACTGACAGAATTAGATTAAGGGTTTAGCCTAATCTAATCTCGCTGCGACCGTCAAACGCCGCCTAGACGCTCAAAACAACCACCAATCAAGGTGTCGAAATTGCGCTTACTTTTATTGTTTTCAGTGTTTTTGTGAATCCATCACTAAGCCAAGACGCGGTACGCTCCACAACCTGCCATTACTCGCTCTTTCAAGTCAATACTGCCGCTAGGACTTGAACCTAACCGTTGTTTCATAGGAGCCGGGATTTCTCCGGACTAGGATGCTTCAACACGTAGATGTTTATTGTTCTTACTCACGATTTCATTCTAGCATACCACAGGGATTAAAATCCCTCGTGCGATGCACTGAGCCTGTCGATAGCGGAGCGTGGCGTAAGCCATAGTGTCGCTTCCCTCTGTTGGGAGCCAAGCCACTGAGTTTCCCACTTACCGCGAGGTCTTATGAAGTTTTAAGTTTTACCCAATTACACTGGCGCAATTGCACTAAATTTGTCAAAATCTATCATTGAAGATTTTGATTAACCTCAAATTACCAGTGCTAGTGATAGTCAGATGATCAACAAACCCCGCAAACGCAGACCAAAAGCCGCGAGAATTAATCAGCTTCCTGAAGGTACGATCAAAAAGAGAGTCAGAAAAACACCAAAACGTTCTCAAGGTCATAGTTGGTTATGGTCTACATTGGCGCTGAGTCTGTTACTAAGCAGTGCTGGTATCATTATTGCTTTTGGCTGGATTAGTGTCCTTTATATCTTAAATCCCGTACAGGTTAGCTGGGTGAATGATTTTTTACCAAAATGGGCAAAAATATCCATAAATAAGCGAGAAATACCCCAGACATTGACAGCTATTGAACTCAGTTTAACTCAAAAACAACGCCTAGCTGGCGAAACTCTGCCAATAGATAGTAAATCAAAAGACTCTTTTGTATTACCAATTTTCCAAAAACGGACTAAATGTGAATCTAATTGTCAAGAATTGGTAGAACTGAGAATTTATCAACGATCTGATGATTTAGAATATAAATATCAATCAGAAAAATATTACTATTTAATTAACAAATTGCCTATTATTGGTCTATCCAAAAATTTTATAGAATCTCCTGCACTTACAAGTATTTCCAACTTAGATAATCAAGAAGCAAAAATACATTTACCTTTAACAAAGGTGAAAGTTTTTACAGATACTAACCTATCTCCAGGATTTTGGTTTTATGTGCGGGGTGAACACAAAAAAGACAATGATAATATTATCTATGGTCAAATTGTCTATTATAACCCAACTCTGAAAAGCCTACAGCAAATGTTATCTTGGAAAACCCAAAACGGGCAATTACCTAAATGGCAACAGATAACAGGTAATGATACCAAAGAATTAATTATTGATCAAACTGCGAGTGTCGAACCAAATTTGCAAGTTTATCAAGTTAAACCTAGTCAGTTAGTTGTTAATTCTATTTATTTAAAAGCGATTAATTTTGAAAAATCCGCAGTTGATGAATTTGCCTTTCAACAATCTCTATTATTAGCTAGAAATGGACTCTGGACTCCTGCTTTTACATGGTTAAAATCTTTAAAAAAACAGCGTAAACAACCTTTTTCAGCAGCAGCACAGGCACAAATAGATGTAATTCAGTTACATTCTGAATTGACAAAAATGCAAGCTGAGAAAAGTTGGGCAAGTCCTAATCAACAAGTTACAGCAGATATTATTGATGGTCGTTGGGAAAAAGCTTTACAGGTATTGGAAACTTTACCTGATTATGGTCAAGAACTTGCTAATTTACTGCACACAGATAAAGGCAGAATTTGGAATCGTGCTGCTGTCGCGTTGCGACTCAATCCCAATCGTCGGGCAGTTTTAACTTGGGTAGCATTAATTTTCAAAGTGCAACGGGGAGAAGAAAGAGCTAATGATTGGTTGCAAGCACAACCGAATATTAACTCGGAAACACTCAATTATATTCAAGATATTTTAACTAAACTGGATGATGATAAAATAAATGCTCATCCAAGTAAAATTATTGGGACTGTAAAACAAATTAGTCGGATTAATCAGCAGGATTGGTTGCCAATATCTCTGCAAACTGATTTAAAAATTACTGATAATCAAGTTTGGTATCAGGTAGAAGTTAGTGCATTTCATAATGGTACAAGCTGGTTACGTTATCCGTTTGCTAATTTTGATCAACTGCAAAATCAACCTCGGAAATTTTGGCGAAAAATTCTCGGTATTAGTTTTGACCCCAGTATGCAAATCATTGTCTGGAAACCTAATGGAGAACAGGAAGTTACTACAACTACTATTAAAGCTGTACAAGTCCAAAATCAGGGTTTGCGTCTATTAATGTCAGGTTCTGCGCTCCCAGAAAATAAGGTTAAGTCTCTCCAACCTCGACCTTTAGCTCTGACTGTGGATGCTTTGAAATGGGTAGAACCGTCTCCAGTATCTATTAAAGAGTTATATCAACAAAAACCCCAATTAGTAGAATTAATGTTGCCAACTATCTGGGGAAAATTACAACAAGCGGGTGATATTAAGGCTGGTGTTTTTCCTGATTTACAGGAAATGCGCGAAAAAATGGCTGACTGGCCAGTACAGCTAGTTGATTTAACTAATGATCAACAGCAAGAAATTGTCTTGACTATTTCTGCTCCAGCTATAGCATCTTTGAATCAGTCAGATAATCATCATAAGTTAGAACAGCCAGAATATCAAAAACGTCCCCGGACTTTGATTTTATCAGCGGATAACAACGTAATTTATAGTGATTTTGCCCGTGCAAACCAGCAAACGCTAATAGCGATCGCTCAACTTACCGATGATCAATCTCTAGCGTTACTGGTAGAAAAAAGACAGGGCTACAGTCTGGAACGGTGGTCGCAAACTAATCAGCGATTTGAATAGTTACAAAAGCATCCGGTAAGCGTAAAGCGAGCGTGTCTTTAGACCTGAGATATAAGCGACTCGTGCAGTTCGACAAGCTCACTGACCACGGTTTTAAC
>JAKOGY010000299.1 GCA_028658405.1 Dolichospermum sp. ST_sed8
TCACTGACTTTCATTCCCCGCTCTGCTAGGAACTGACTGATTTTGTCAAGTATTTCTGTGGCATCGTCTTGAGGTCTAAGTATTATTACCATATCATCCGCGTATCGGATAGATGGTTCAACAATACTTTCCTTTGAGGTTCTGTCAGTGATTCTGCGATTAGATTTCTCGTGATATCTATGAATACTTTCAATCCCGTTTAAAGCGATGTTAGCTAATAGTGGACTTACCACTCCGCCTTGCGGTGTTCCCTGTTCGGGAAATTCTGGATTGACTCCGGCTTTGAGACATCGGAATATTCCCTGTCTTATGCTTCTAGGAGCTATGAGTCTCTCCATTATGGCGGTGTGGTTTATCCTGTCAAAGCATTTTTCAATATCGAGTTCTATAACTCTTTTATCTATTCCATTGGCTTTAGAGCTTAAATTGATGAACAGGATTTTCTGTGCATCATGCGCCGAGCGTCCTGTCCTAAACCCATAGCTGTATGCGTGGAAAGTTGCCTCGTGTGCTGGTTCTAATGCGTATTTGATAAGGCATTGATACGCCCTATCTGCAATAGTGGGGACTTTCAGCATCCTGATAGTGCCGTCCTTTTTGGGGATAGGTATCTCTCTTAGTCCCTGGTGTTTCCAGTTGCTAACGGATGCTTTTAGCAGTTCATTAAGCTCGAAGCGTTCCTTAAAGTTAAGGGACTTTTTGCCGTCAATTCCTGCGGTCTTTTTCCCAGTGTTTAGCTGTGATACTTGACGAATAGCCAGTAATCTCGCTGCGGTTGATTTCAGAATCAGCTTTTGTAGGGACTTAGCTTTGCGCTTGTCTCCAACTTGAACCGCTTTGTACACTCGTTTTTGTAGGCGGAATAGGCTACGGCGGAATTTCTTCCAGGGCAACGTCTTCCAAGATTCACTAGAGTTATCTCTGTGTCCAACCATGCTCTGCGACCATTTGTGTATTCTGAACACCTCAGACCAATTACGGTCTGTCCTACCCGAATTGAGGGAGTTCCGCTGCTCGTCCAGCCTACTTGTAGGGTTCGACCGCCCTTAGACCCTCAACCCGTTTTTATTCGTTCCCTCGGTTGATTGTTAGTTCCGTTAGGTGTAGCCAATTCAACCACTGGATTCCCTGGACTCTTGCCGCTATTGATAAGAGATGCGGCGGGAATTAGCTCCAGTAAAGTCAGGTGTTGTTGTTGTGTCCTGCTTTGGACTAGGTTGCTTTTATAGGCTCTGTTTCACCATGGGAACTCCCCGTTAACGCCAAGTGTCACCCCACAACGGATGTCTGATTGCGTCCTGTTCCTAGCTTCGACCTCCCGAAACCGAGTCGGGTCATCGTAGGCAGATAGGGAGTCATACCTGAGTCTGGTAGATGGGACTTGCACCCATATCAGACCGAGAGTTCAACCTTTTTCTATTGCTAGATTGGGTTGGTTAGCTTATGTACGGACTGGATACCGTGATTTAGCTAACAACGAATCGCACCCTATCTGCCCATTCACCTACACGGATGGGAGAATGTAAATAGACAGGTAATACAAGCACATCTACAGTATCAAAAAATGCAATAATTTGCCGGGAGGTAATTTGCATTTGGGACAGTGCTTGCAGATATTCACCAGCAGAACCATTTTTTGCTAATAACCAGCGGTTCAAAGGTTGTAAGGCTTCTGAGGGAATTCCTGCTGCTGCTACTCCCGCTTGCCAAACTGCTATAAATGGTTCAATTAAGCCGCTAAAGTCTGGGTATTGTTCCGTAACTTGATGTCCAAATTGTGCTAATAATTCGACGGTTTTTAATACTCCTTGTTTACAGTTAGCATCAGCTTCTCCAAAGGGCTTAATAGTGGTACTAAAGGCAATTTTCAAAGAATCTAATTTAATTTGAGTCGCAGCGAGAAATGATGATTGCGGATCTGGCAACCAATAAGGATCACCGGTCACATAACCAGAGATCACATCTAACATAGCGGCTGCATCGGCTACTGTGCGAGCAAGAGGACCATCAATAGCGATACCTCCCAAGCGATCGCCTACAGGGGCTTTAGTGACTCTTCCCCTGGCTGGTTTGATGCCGACAACACCACAACAAGCCGCCGGACCACGCACTGAACCACCACCATCTGAACCTTGAGCGATCGCACTTAATCCCGCTGCTACTGATGCTGCTGCACCACCACTAGAACCACCCGGAGTATATTCCAAATTCCAAGGGTTTCTCGCTGGAGGAAATCCCGAAGGTTCGGTATAAGGACAAGAACCTAATTCTGAAGTTGCGGTTTTACCAAGAATAATAAATCCAGCTTGTTTGATTTTCGTAACTACGCCATCATCATGATTAGCGATATTATTTAACAGTGCCGGATTTCCGTAAGTACAGGTAACACCTGCAACTGCACTTAAATCTTTAATAGAAATTGGCACACCAAAAAACGGCGGTAATTCTGAAGTCGTTGTCAGTAATTCCGTTTTGTTTTTAGCATCAGCGATCGCTTTTGCAGCCGTGACTGTAAAATAACTTCCCAGTTGGGGATTTAATCGTTCAATTCTTTCTAAATATACTTCCACCAACTCCAAAGGTGACACTTCCCGCAGACGGATTAATTGTGCTAATTCTAAAGCCGGAGTAAAAGCTAGATCGTTATTGTTCATATATAAATTATAAATTTCCTAATTTAACTTGTTACTTTAGCAGCATTTTTGAGAATTCAAAGCAAAGAAGCGGAAAATTAACCACGAAGGGACGAAGGACACGAAGGGAAGAGGGTTTCCCAGAGATTTTGCGTAAGTTTTATTTATCTTGAACATGACCGCAGTTTTTAAAGATGAGAATTTATGGATATTTTCCCGATTCCCTTTGTTGAATAACTGGATTTTAGCTAAAATTACCGACTTAAAATATTGATTGTGCTAAAAATATGGTTAATTATGGATGTCACTATTAAAACCTTACACGTTTAACAATCAATGGTTAATTCTAGTCTTGTGGCCACACTCTATGTAAATCCTGTTACGGGAAATGACGCTAATACGGGTTCTCGTGCCAATCCCCTAAAAAGTATTACCCGCGCTCTCAAACAGGTGAAAACATCAACAATTATTCAGTTAACTACGGGAACTTATAGCACAGCCAATGGCGAGGTATTTCCCTTAGTCATTCCACCGTCCGTGTTAGTAGTCGGAAATGAGGCCAATAAAGGTCAGGAAATGATCATTTCTGGCAGTGGAGAATATCAAAGCTCTAGTTTTGGGTTACAGAATATCACTTTACTTTTACTAGGTGATGCTAGTCTTTTAGGTGTGACGGTGACTAATCCTGCTACTAAAGGTACTGGTGTGTGGATTGAATCATCAATACCTACCGTGGCTAATAGTACATTTAAGAACTGTACTAGAGAAGGAATTTTCACCACTGGTAATGCTAAACCGGGTATTGTAGATAATTTGTTTATTAACAATAAGGTGAGTGGGCTAGTTATAGCTAAGAATAGCAAAGGAGAAGTGCTGCGTAATGTATTTGAAAATAATGTTTTGGGTATAGCGATTAGTGATTTTGCTGCTCCTTTAGTCGCAAATAATCAACTTTGGTCCAATGGGACAGCGATCGCCCTGTCTCGTGATGCTAAACCAGTATTACGGCGGAATCTCATTACTAATAATACCCAAGGTGGTCTTTTAGTTAATGGTAATGCTGTTCCCGATTTAGGCAGTCCCCAAGATCCTGCTGACAACATTTTTCGGGAACAGGGTAAATTCGATTTACAAAATGTTACAGAGCAAAAAATTATCTCCGTTGGTAATCAGTTAAGTCTTTCCCAGGTGATTGGGGCGATAGATTTCATGGCTGCTACCGCTGACACTCCTAGTCAAATAGGAGTAAGCAGTAGGTTTGCGGATTTAGAAGGACATTGGGCGGCAGCCTTCGTAGAAGCTTTATTCAGTAAAGATATTATTAGTGGTTTTCCTGATGGATCTTTTCAACCAGCCACACCAATTACCCGCGCCCAATATGCGGCCTTGATGACAAAGACATTTCAACTATCCGAAAGTAATCAATTAAATAAATTTAAAGATGTAAAATCAGACTTTTGGGCGGCTAAAGCCATAGCCAGTGCTGCGGCTGGAGGCTTTTTGAAGGGCTTTCCCGATGGCACATTTCGTCCAGAAAATAACTTAACCAAAATTCAGGCACTAGTCTCTATTGTTAACGGTTTAAACTTGAGTGGTGGTAATCCTAACGTCTTAATGGTATACCGTGATCGCGTCCAGATTCCTAGTTACGCTACCAGTGCCGTGACAGTAGCTACGCAAAAACTACTAGTTGTCAATTATCCTCAACCAGATCAATTAGAACCACTGCGGGACATCACTCGCGCTGAAGTAGCAGTCCTCATTTATCAGGCACTCGTGGCTACAGGTTTAGAAAATCCTCTTCCTTGTGCCTATATTGTCAAACCAGAGACAGAGATTCCCTCTTTTTCCGATATTGTTGGCCATTGGGCAGAACAATTTATTCGGGCATTAGTTAGTATGAACTTAACTCAGGGTTTTGCTAATGGTACATACCAACCAGATCAAGCCATGACCCGCGCCCAATACACAGCTTTAATCGCCGCTGCCTTTAATCCCCCAGCCAAACGGCCTTCCCCAGAATTTACAGACATTGCCAAAGATTTTTGGGCAGCTAACGCCATTGAAATAGCAGCTAGAGGTGGCTTTGTGGGCGGATTTAGCGATCGCACCTTCCGTCCTACCCAAAACGTCCAACGGCTACAAGTCATAGTTTCCTTGGTCAACGGACTGGGACTTTCAGCAACTGAACAAAAAACCCTAACCTACATTGACCAAGATAAAATTCCCGAATATGCCCGAACAGCAGTTACCATTGCTACTCAGCAGAAAATTATTGTTAATTATCCAGATCCCAACTTACTAGCACCCACGCGGGAAGCCAGCCGTGCCGAAGTTGCCGCCATGGTATATCAGGCATTAGTAGCCAGTCAACGCACAAAAGTTATTAACTCACCATATATTGTTTTGCATATCAGCAATTGACAAGTAGAATGGAAAACACTGCCTATCACTTTTGCTGCTAGTGAAAAAAACTACTCATGTAGCTAAAAGTACGCTAGGCTAGACGCGATGGGTGAAATATTTATACCTGTTGCCTATAACTTGCAGCCCATGTTAACTACATCCCCGTTTACTCAACCCTTTGCGGCTCCGTCCGAATTAGCAACTAAGTTATTAACTCACTACAGCTTTGATCTGAATGGATACAATGCTAGTGAGTTAGTTAACTGCTGGCAATCAGAATATCCCATTCATTGGTTACATTTAGCAGTTATTGAAGCTTTGTATCAAGGTCGTTATAAAGCCATATCTGTCCAGCAAATCTTGACTTCTTGGCGGCGAAAGGGAGAGACAACATATCATTTTAACATGGAATTTGAGCGCATGATTTGTAGCAAATTCCCAGAACGTCTCACTTCCCTCTCTCTACCAGTTTTACCACCCCCTAAACAGGAAATCAGGATGGAAAAATCTAAAAATCCTCGTTTATTACCTGCCCCAGTTAGTTATAAGTATCAAATAAATAATAATTTACAGTCAACAGCCCAGAAACGGGACTCTACTCTAGAAAATCTAGTCCCAGTCCCTCCTTCTGCTCAATTAACACCAAATATCAGTCAACAGCCAATTATTGAGGAAATTTCCCCCCAACCTTCCCCACAGTTGATGCTACCAGCAACCGCCAATCATCCCCCTATTGGTCAGTTTATGCCCCAAAAGAGCGATCGCACGGAATCCTTCACCTCCAAACTCAAAGCCCTCACCAGCGAAAGATTGGAGTTGGTTTTTTAGTCATTAGTCATTAGTCATTACCCATTACCCATTACCCATTACCCATTACCCATTACC
>JAKOGY010000029.1 GCA_028658405.1 Dolichospermum sp. ST_sed8
ATACCCTAATTGGTGGTACAGGCGATGATATTTACCTTGTTGATAGCATCACTGATATCATTACCGAAAATGCCAATGGGGGTACAGATACTATTCAATCTAGTGTTACTTTCACTATTGCTACCCTAACTAACGTTGAAAACCTGACTCTTACAGGAACAACAGCGATTAGCGGTACGGGTAACGCGGGTAATAACGTCATTACTGGTAACAGTGCTAATAACACCCTTAATGGTGGTGCAGGCAATGATACCTTAAGTGGTGGTACAGGCGATGATATCTACATTGTTGATAGCGTCACTGATATCATTACAGAAAATGCCAACGCAGGTACAGATACCATTCAATCCAGCGTCACTTTCAGCATTGCTACCCTAACCAACATCGAAAACCTGACTCTAACAGCAATAATAGCGATTAATGGTACGGGTAACGCAGGTAATAACGTCATCACTGGTAACAGTGATAATAATACCCTTAACGGTGGTGCAGGCGATGATACCTTAATTGGTGGTGCAGGCGATGATATCTACATTGTTGATAGTATCACTGACACCATTACCGAAAATGCCAATCGAGGTACAGATACCATTCAATCTAGTGTTACTTACACTATTGCTACCAACGTCGAAAACCTGACTCTAACGGGAACAACAACGATTAACGCTACGGGTAATGCGGGTAATAACGTCATCACTGGTAACAGTGCTAATAACACTATTAATGGTGGTACTGGTAATGATACCCTTGATGGTGGTGACGGCAGTGATGCATTAATTGGTGGTACTGGCAACGATATCTATATTGTTAATAGCACCACTGACACCATTACGGAAAATGCCAATGAGGGTACAGATACCATTCAATCTAGTGTTACTTTCACTATTGCTACCAACATCGAAAACCTGACCCTGACAGGAACAGCAGCAATTAACGGTACGGGTAACGCTGGTAATAACATCATTACTGGTAACGGTGCTAATAACACCCTTGACGGTGGTGCAGGCAATGATACCCTAATTGGTGGTACAGGTAACGATATCTACATTGTTGATAGCACAACTGACATCATTACGGAAAATGCCAATGAGGGTACAGATACTATTCAATCTAGCGTCACTTTTACTATTGCTGCCTTAACTAACGTCGAAAACCTGACCCTGACAGGAACAACAGCGATTAACGGTACAGGTAATGCGAGTAATAATGTTATTACTGGTAACAGTGCTAATAACACCCTTGATGGTGGTGCAGGCAATGATACCCTAATTGGTGGTACTGGCGATGATATTTACCTTGTTGATAGCACAACTGACATCATTACGGAAAATGGCAACGCAGGTACAGATACTATTCAATCTAGTGTCACTTACACTATTACTACCAATGTTGAAAACCTGACTCTGACAGGAACAGCAGCGATTAACGGTACGGGTAATGCGGGTAATAACATCATTACTGGTAACGGTGTTAATAACACCCTTGAAGGTGGTGCAGGTATAGATACCCTAATTGGTGGTACTGGCGATGATATTTACATTGTTGATAGTATCACTGATATCATTACCGAAAATGCCAATGGAGGTACAGATACCATTCAATCTAGTGTCACTTTCAGTATTGATGCTCTAACTAACGTTGAAAATCTGACTCTAACAGGAACAACAGCGATTAACGGTACGGGTAACGCGGGTAATAACATCATCACTGGTAATAATGCTAATAATGTGATTATTGCTAATGCTGGTAATGATACCCTTAATGGTGGTGACGGCAGTGATGCATTAATTGGTGGTACAGGCAACGATATCTATCTTGTTAATAGCACCACTGATACCATTACGGAAAATGCCAATGAGGGTACAGATACTATTCAATCTAGTGTTACTTTCACTATTGCTACCCTAACTAACGTTGAAAACCTGACTCTAACAGGAACAGCAGCAATTAACGGTACGGGTAATGCGGGTAATAACGTCATCACAGGTAACAGTGCTAACAACACCCTAACCGGAGGAGTTGGAAAAGATACTCTAACTGGAGGGTTGGGAGTAGACCGTTTTGACTACCGCACTTTAGCTGATTCTGTTTTCAGTAACTTTGATGTGATTACTGACTTCAATACTGTTAATCAGTTCGGGTATAATGATTTATTTCTTGTTTCCACTGCCCGTAGCAGATTCTCTAATGCAGGAACTGTAGCAACACTTGATACAAATGGAATTGCAGCTAAGTTAACTACTGCTGCTTTTACAGCTAACTCTGCTGCTCAATTCTCCTTTGGTAGTCGCAGCTTTGTTGCCCTGAATGATGTTACCGCAGGATTCAGTGCTACTACTGATGCTATTATTGAGGTGACAGGATTAACAGGTACTTTAGGACTCAATAATTTTACCACTTCCTTAGTGTAGCTTCTGGTATCCTTTAGGTGAACCACATTGTAGAGACGTTTCATGAAACGTCTCTACATCAGCCTTGAATTATCCTGTGATTGATGCGATAAGGGGTTTAGCGAAAATGGCGGCATTTTTCACGCATCGTGGTAACAATCTTGGTAGTGAACAATATAACTACATAATCAGATAGTTATACCCAAGATAACCAATCATGCTACCTCCCAAAATCAAGTAAGCGGTATTAATATGGTAACGAATTACTAAAACTGCTGAAATCAAAGCCATTCCTAGACCTAAAAAATCTACAGAATGGGTTTTTGGTAATATTAAGGTAGCTATTCCTAATTGAACTGTAGTTAACACCATTAATGCTACAGCACTTACATTTACAGCATCTAAAAAAGGTCTTGTCCAAGATGAATTACGCAGACGATTCATGAGAGGATTTAAAGCAGCCACAAATAAAAATGAAGGCAGAAAAATTCCCAAAGTTGCGACAATTGCCCCCGGAAACCCAGCAATTAGATAACCAATAAATGTAGCAGTAGAAAGCACAGGACCAGGAGTAAATTGGCCAATAGCAATAGCATCTAATAATTGTTGTTGTGTTAACCAACCATATTCTTCTACTAATCCTCCTTGCAAAAAGGCAATTAACAAATAACCACCACCAAACAGGACACTACCAACTTTAAGAAAAAATAAACCCAATTGCCATAAAGGTACAGAAATATGATTATTTATTGCTGTATTCACAGTTGCGGTAGTTTGCAAAAATGTAGTTGTGGTTAAACCAATAATCATTAAATTATTTTGATTACCACTACGTAACCAAATCATTCCTAATATTCCTCCTAGCAATAAAGCGATAACTTCGTTAACTTTAGTAAACCAAGTTATTAACCCAACTGCTATAGCAATTATGAGTAATTGTCGAGTTTTTATGGCTTTTTTTCCTAAACCCCAAATAGCATTAATGATAATTGCTAAAACAACAGGTTTGATTCCATAAAGTAACGGTGCAACCTGGGGTAAAGTCCCATAATTGACATATACCCAAGCCAATAAACCTGTAATTAAAATTGCAGGTAAAATAAAACAAACTCCAGCAACAATTAACCCTAACCAACCTGCATAAATATATCCGATGTGAATAGCCATTTCTGTGGAATTGGGACCAGGAATTAAATTTGTTGCCCCTAGTAAATCCAGAAAATGTTCTTGAGTCAACCATTGACGACGTTTAACTACTTCATCTTCTATCATGGCAATATGGGCAACGGGTCCACCAAAGCCAATAATGCCTAATTTGAGAAATAGTTGGGCAACTTCAGTTAAGCGATTTGACAATAAATTACTCATAAGGTTTAATCTTTAAAGCCATATCTGGATAATCACTAAATACACCATCTATGCCCAAATTAAAAAATATTTCATATTCTTTTTGTGGATTTCCTTGACAGTCTAAGGGTAAGAAACAATCCTCATTTCTAAAAGTCCAAGCATGAACCTGTAAATTAGCTATATGAGCATCTATTATTAAAGATGTCGGTAATAATAATTTACCATGAATATCTCTAGGAATCAATAAGTTTTTATGTACACCTATGGCTTGGGCATATTCAGCAATTTCTTTTAACCCTTGTTGACTTAGTAAATCTATATATGTCCGCGGATCATGATTAATAATAAAATCATAGGGTTTACCAATATCATTAATTAATTGCACTAAGGGTAAATCTGTTTTTTGTGATAATTCTTTTAGATTACTAACTTCAAATGATTGAATAAATACAGGTAAATTAATTCTCTGTAAATTCCATAATAAAGTTGATTCTAATGATAAACCAATCGCCTTAAAATAACTGGGATGTTTAGTTTCTGGATAAATGCCAATATGGCGACCAATTGCTTGACTTTTATGCTTTACTAAATCAATAATTTCTACAAAAGTGGGAATAGTAAATATCCCGTGATAAGCTATATTTTGAGGACGAATTTGGGGAATACGTTCTTGCGCTGTTAAGGTTTTGATTTCTGCTATAGTCAAATCTTCTGTAAACCAACCTGTTTTAATTTCACCATCAATGATTTTAGTAGTTTTTAAATGGGCAAATTCAGGATGATTAGCAATATCTGTAGTTTCTGATATTTCGTTTTCATGACGGGCAATTAAAATTCCATCTTTAGTTATTACTAAATCTGGTTCAATATAGTCAGCACCTAAATCAATTGCTAATTCATAACTGGCTAAAGTGTGTTCAGGACGGTAGCCGCTTGCGCCTCGATGAGCTATAATAATAGGAGAATGATCTGTAAAACTTTGAGTCATGACTGCTTGCTCATCTTATTTATAATTAAAGTCCCACTGCTATTATTGTTTGGTTATAAAACTCATGATGTCAACTCAACTTGAAGTAAAGCGTATAGAAGAACTGCGATGTTTATTACAAAAGGCAAGTTATGCTTATTATGTATTAGATGCACCGATTATGGAAGATCCGGTTTATGATCGACTCTATCGAGAATTGCAAGAATTAGAAACGAAGTATCCAGAATTAATTACAACCGATAGTCCAACTCAGCGGATTGGTGAAAGACCTGCTACCCATTTTACCTCAGTCCGCCATAATATTCCCCTCTACAGTCTGGAAAATGCTTTTAATATTGAAGAATTGCAAAGTTGGGATCAGCGTTGGCGGCGACACGTACCCAATCAGTATAATGACGGAGAAATAGAATATGTATCTGAGTTAAAAATTGATGGTGCTGCTTTAGCATTAACTTACGAAAATGGCGTTCTAGTCAGAGGTACAACTAGAGGAGATGGGGTAATGGGTGAAGAGATTACCCAAAATGTGAGAACTATTCGCTCAATTCCCCTGCGTTTGAATTTTGACGGTTTAGAAAATATTACTAAGGTAGAAGTCCGGGGAGAGGTATTTCTCCCTTTACAGGTATTCAAGGAAATTAACGAGAAAAGACAAAAGGCCGGAGAACAGCTATTTGCTAATCCGCGCAATGCTGTGGCTGGTACACTTAAAAATTTTGATTCTCGCATTGTGGCACAGCGGCAGTTAGATTTCTGTGCCTATACTTTACATATTACAGGTTTGGATGATTCTAGTATTGCCAATACCCAGTGGGAAGCTTTGGAATTGTTGCAAAGGTTGGGTTTTCGAGTTGATACTAACCATAAACTCTGCCATTCTATTGCTGAAGTGGCTGAATATTACCAATATTGGGATACAGAACGGCTGAATTCTCCCTATATGACAGATGGTGTTGTCGTCAAATTAAATACTTTTAGACTGCAAGAACAATTGGGGTTTACACAGAAATTTCCCCGCTGGGCGATCGCCCTCAAATATCCTGCTGAAGAAGCCCCAACCCGTGTAGAAAAGATTACAGTTAATGTCGGCAGAACCGGGGCGTTAACTCCTTTAGCAGAAATGTTGCCCGTACAATTAGCAGGAACAACTGTTTCCCGTGCTACCTTACATAATAGCGATCGCATTGAACAATTAGATATCCGGATTGGTGACACCGTGATTGTTCGCAAAGCTGGGGAAATCATTCCCGAAGTAGTCCGAGTCATCAAAGAACTACGTCCCACTGGTACTCAACCCTTTATTATGCCTTCCCATTGTCCCGTCTGTGGACAAGAAGTAGTCAGGGAAACTGGAGAAGCGGTTACTAGATGTGTAAATGCTTCCTGTGCGGCGATTCTCAAAGGAGAAATTGAACATTGGGTAAGTCGTGATGCTTTAGATATTAAAGGTGTTGGGGAAAAGTTGGTATATCAATTAGTAGATAAGGGATTGGTTCATTCTGTTGCTGATTTATATGAATTGACAGCAGATAAATTATGTGAATTAGAACGCATGGGGCAGAAATCAGCGGAAAAATTGATAAATGCGATCGCCCAATCAAAAAATCAACCTTGGTCTAGGGTATTATATGGTTTAGGCATCCGTCATGTTGGCAGCGTCAACGCCCAATTATTAACAGAGAAGTTTACCAACGTCGCTGAGTTAACAACTGCAAGACAATCAGATATTGAAGGCGTTTATGGTATCGGTGCAGAAATTGCCCAATCAGTCTATCAATGGTTGCGAACTCCAGCTAATCAAACCTTAATTGAGCGGATCCAAGCCATTGGTTTACAATTAGCAACTAGCGCCGAAGCTCAAGCTGTGGGCGAAATTAATCAAAAATTTGCTGGTAAAATATTTGTTGTAACTGGTACACTACCAACCTTAAAACGTGATGAAGCCAAAGCCTTAATTCAAAAATCTGGTGGTAAAATCACTGATTCAATAAGTAAAAAAACAGACTTTTTAGTTGTGGGAGCAGATGCCGGTTCTAAATTAGAGAAAGCGCAGATTTTAGGAATCAGTCAGTTGACTGAGGCGCAATTATTGACAATGCTGGCAGAATAGTAATCAACTGTTATAAATCGTTAAATTCTGTTACCGCAGCGTGAGTGTGAAGTTAAATTAAGTAAAACGTCACATTTTAATATTTTTTGGAGTACAAACGATGAATTCTCTTCTTAGTAAAACAGTTAGCATCGCTATAGCAGCAACAACTCTTTTTGTTAGCGCTCCTACATTGGCAGAGATGAAGCCTATGGCTAAACCTGCTACACCAGTTACCCAAAAACATACTGTAGGGACAATTGTCGAAGTTGCCAGCGCCAACCCTGTTTTTACAACACTAGTAGCAGCTATTAAAGCCGCTGGTTTGGTAGAAACCCTCTCTGGTCAAGGACCATTTACCGTATTTGCACCTACAGACGCAGCATTTAAAGCTTTACCAAAAGGAACTTTAGCAAAACTTCTCAAACCAGAAAACAAAGCTACCTTAGTCAAGATTTTGACCTATCACGTAGTTTCTGGCTCTATTACTTCTAAAGACATCAAAGCTGGTGATGTCAAAACAGTTGAAGGCTCTTCAGTTAAAATTCAACTTAAAAAAGGTAAAGTAACTGTAGATAACGCCAAGGTAACTAAAGCAGATGTCAAAGCTAGTAACGGTATAATTCATGTAATTAATAAAGTGCTACTTCCGCCCAATGTGAAGTTGTAGAATTTTTTTTTACATGATGGATTCCCGAATTCTTGAAGAATTCGGGAATTTTATGCCAAGAATTAGAACTGGAGTTGAGACTAAGCCAGAACTGATATAGCGGTATGCAGTTGAATGAGATACAAAACCTCTCTAAAAAACCATGCACCAACAGACTGCTATAGCTTTGACAGAGGTAGTTAGTTTTTAAACCGATATTCTATCCCAACTCTCAGCTTATTGCCATTATAGCGGGGAGTCATTAATAGAGAAGAGTCGTAGGGATTTGGTAAGTCAGGTGTCCGTAGATACGAATCCTTAGTTGTTTGTTGAGCCAGAGCATCATGATAAAGGGTATTTAGTAATTCACCATCTTTAGCGATTTCATTGTCGGCAAAGGTATGACCAAATTTACGCCCAAGTCCGATTAAAGAATCTATTTGACGTTTTAAAGTGCCATTTTCATAAAAGTTAGGGTCATGGCGAAAATAAGCTCGCTCAAAAGTATTACTGATTGTTTCTGGGGGGGGTGTTTCGGTTTCAGCTTGAGCAACGGGCGGAAAAGCAGAACTGGTGGCTAGAAGTACCAGTAATCCACTCAGGATTGGAAATTTTATACCCATCTTGTCAACTCCTCAATTTTTGGGTGAATCTTAATTTATGCTTAATCTGGGAACTCTGTTGAGTTTCAAATTCGGTGTAACACAACTTTTAATGGTTTGTAATGTCTTATTCCACTCAAACCCCCAGTAACCTAGATATTTGGGCAGCTACTACTGATTTAACTACTCTCCGTCACAAGCTACTAGATTTATTTTGCCAGTTGGCTTATCAAGAAGGTGATTTTGTTCTTTCCTCTGGACAACGTAGTTCTTACTATATTAACGGTAAACAAGTCACACTCCATCCCCAAGGCGCTTTGGCTATGGCTAGATTATTGTTACCACTGTTGCCGGAAGATACTGAAGCTGTAGCCGGGTTAACCTTGGGGGCTGATCCTATTGTCTCAGCAGTAAGTGTAGTTTCCGTGTACGAAAATAGACCGATACCAGCTTTAATTATTCGCAAGGAAGCCAAGGGACACGGGACAATGGCATATATTGAAGGCCCTAGTTTACCCCAGGGTGCAAAAGTCGTAGTTTTGGAAGATGTGGTAACAACTGGACAATCTGCACTCAAGGCTGTGGAGCGGTTACAGGCGGCTGGTTATACCGTAGATAGGGTAATTTCCCTGATAGATCGATTGCAGGGCGGTGGGGCGTTATATGAGTCTGCTGGGTTGCAGTTTGAAGCTTTATTTACAATTGAGGATCTTCAGAAACGGTATCGAGAAGTTAATTTATAAGAGGAGTCAGTAGGGGCGTATAGCAATACGCCCCTACTCAACCACGAAGGAAGAAGGAAATTTGTCTCCTGTTTCCTAAGTTATGAAAATGAGTTAGAATTTCTAGCAATCAGATTGGTAATTTCTTGGTAATATCGCGTGTTTCCTGACTGAGAATAAAGATCAGCAGATTTGCGTAAATCAGTAATTGCTTCTAATTGATTCCCCAAGTTTCGATGTATATCTGCTCTGACTAAATATGCTAGGGGATAACGTGGTTGCAACTGTATTGCTTGATTTAAATCTGTTAATGCGGTATTTAATTCTCCCAATAGAAAGCGACTACGACCCCGATTAAACCAGTCCTCAGCTACATTAGGGTTAATATTGATTGCTTGAGTATAATCTGATATGGCTTTTTGATAGTCTTTCAGGGCATAACGGGCATTAGCGCGATCGCTATAAAAGACAGCAGACTGGGAATCTAATCGTAAAGCTTCAGTAAAATCACTAATTGCTCCAGTAAAATCTTTAGCTATATAACGACTACTGCCCCGATGATAATAAGCGGCTAAAAAGTCGGAATCTATCTTTAATGCTTGGTTATAGTCTTGAATTGCTGTTTGTATATTACCTAACAACTTGTGAGCATCACCCCGTTTGCAATATGCTGGGGCAAATTCCGGGGAGATTTCTATGGCTTGGGTATAATCTGCAATGGCATTAATAAAATCCTGCATAGCTTCCCACACCCTACCCCGTCCATAATAAGCTGTAACTAAATGAGGATTAATTTGTAATGCTTGATTATAATCAATAATGGCATTTTCATAATTTCCCATTTGATGATGTGCATTGGCTCGAAAACCATATATTAAAACTAATGTGGGATTAATTTGTAATGCTTGGTTATAATTGATAATTGCATTTTCATAATCTCCCAAATTGCTATATGCCAAACCTCGTTCAGAATATGCTTGAATATCATCAGGAACTATTTTTAATGCTTGACTAAAATCAGCGATCGCTTGGTGATAATCTTGAATACGGGCATAAACTAAACCCCGATTGTAGTAAGCTGCACTAAATTTAGGATTAATTTCTAGAGAACGATTATAATTATGAATAGCATTTTGATAATCTTGCAAAGCATAATAACTATTACCACGATTATGGTAAGCTTCGGCAAAATTAGGATTGATTTTTATACATTGATTATAATCAGCAATAGCTTTTTCATAATTACCCAAAATATGAAATATATTCCCGCGATTAATATAAGCCATTGCAAAATTAGCATATAATTCTAAAGCCGCATCAAAATTAGCCAGTGCTTGTTGATAATTACCGCTATGATAATGATCTAAACCCTGTTGATGTAAAGCATTAACAACATCAAAATTTATATTTTTATTCATGGTTTTTTTATATATAGGACTCCTGTTTGATTGCGTGAATAAATATTTATGGTGGGCATTGCCCACCCTACAATAGTTGTAATTTATCACATATCATGTAGGATTACTATCGTTTAACTTATGAGTACAGCTTCATGTTGAGATTTTTTAGGTAAATCAACTATTTTTTGCTCAATATTGTGTAAAGAAGTTAACATCAAATCATCACGGTGTTGCCAAACTGCAAATATTTTATCTCTACCATCATTTAGGGTTTCTAAATCAATTGTATAACCATCATTTATTTGCTGCAATTTCAAACCCAACAACCCTAAAAGCCGACTTAATAGCTTAATTCCTGAAACGGATTCTTTACCTCTAACTAAATCAATTCCTAAAGCTCTTTTAATGTGTTTACTGCTTTGTCTGGCCACATTTTTTAGCCAAATTAAATCAGCATCATTTTCCTTAAATACCCTTTCTGTTTCCAAAATTTGCAGCATTCCCAAAGCCCGCATAGCTTCCACCTTGAGTGTATAAGTTCTTAAATCTGGGAGAAAAACCTGACCTTCACCCCACAATAACTGCTGACTCCATTCTTGCTGATCTTTAACATGAAAATATTCACTTTCATGAGTTAGGTAATAGTGAATTAATAATTGTCCATAATAGCCCTTTTCATCCTGTAATTTGAGTTGGGGAGTAACTACGATGCCATATCTTTGTTTGAGGATATATTTATCCACTTGATGACGTTCTACATTACTGAGAGAATGTTTAGTTAATAGCTGTTCATATTCTACATAATCAATATTTTTAGCAGTAGCTACAGAATTTGCTGCTGATAATTGATTTTGCTGTTTAATATCTTTGATTTTCCGTTTAATTTCTTTGGATTTTTGTAAACTTTGCGCCCAATCTTTTTGGACTTTCACAATTTCTACAATTAACCGTTTGCGATTCTCTAAATCACTAGGTTCAGTGGCAAAAAATGCCAAACGCAAATCACGAAGAATATTATTTTGCACTTCATTACTTCGCATTTGAATTTGATGTCCATCAGTTATCAATCCATCTTGCATTGATTGCCGATAAAGCCGAATAGAAGCATTGACTCTGGCAGATAATTTTGCCCAAGTGCGTAAATGAATAGGATCATAAACTAGAGGTAAATCTACATCTATTTTATGTAATGGACTTAATAAAGCTAAATTTTCTTTTTGATTTTCTTGATACCAATGAGATAGCAACCGATAATTTGTACTCCCGCTACCAATTAAGCCAATACCGCGTTTAGCACACCAAACAACACGGGGGACATTATCCCGCACTCTTGCTAGGGCCTGACGGGCTTCTGAGTCAGGAATTACCCCTTGAAAAATGCCATAAACTCTGTCAAAATGTTGGACATCAATACTAATTCCTGTTCCCAAACTAGGGGTAACAAAAACAGTATCATAATCAGTTATTTTCTGATTAATAGCAGCGATAAAATCAACGGCTGCATGGCCAGGTGTATTCGTAGTATGACTGCTAACTACTAAGGTTTCTGGAAATTCTCTTCTGAGTTTTTGTAAACGTTCTTTTAAATAACGTTCAATAGTTTCACAACTGTAACGTCCAGCCCGACTATCGGTAGTTACATAGCATTTTCTTCCAGCAATTAGATCTAATTCTAATTGATGAATTAGGGGTGTAGGATTGGGTGAATCATAAAAAGTAGTATCCCAACCTTTTTCCGGTTTCCATTCATTGACAACTACCCAAGGAGTTAATTTAATTCCTGCTAAAGTTTGTAAATATTCTAAAGATACATCTGATAAATCGGCATCTTGGGCAATTATCAAACCTCCAGTTGTGAGAACTGTAGAAATTAATTGTTGAAAAATGCGGAGAATTTTTACCCGTTTTTGTTTACAGGTATTACTATTGAGTAAATGCCATAAGGATTGCTCAACTTCATCTAAAATTAATATTGCCCCTTGCCAATCTTCGGGTTTTAATTTCCAAATTGAATCTACACATAATCCCAAAGATGGCGTAATTGGTAAAGGGCATTTAATAGGTATTTCATCAGCTTCTATACTCCATGCTGCATGGTCAATTCCCCATTGAATGCCAATTTTTTCACACAAGAACCGTCCTAATATGATTCTATGGGTAATTAATAAAACTGGTTGATTGCGGCTTTTTGCTTGTTGAACAATGCTTTGTAATGCTGTGGTTTTACCTGTACCTTTGGCTGATTTTACTCCCACTAAGCCAGAGGTAGGAAAGGCAATATTTCCCAAATAAGGACGGTTAACAATAAGTGCTGCGGGAATTGTTAACTCTGTATGGGGTTTGGTTTGGGCAATATAAATATCTAAATCTAGACTTTGACGATAAATTTTATCAAAGGCTATGACACCTTTAGCTATGATAAATTCATCAACTCCTTTTTCTTTTCCTGGCAGTTCGACAACTTTAACAGGGCAGTTTTGTTGTTGAAATAAACAACCCAGTTGGGAAATAGCGTTATTCACAGCCGCAATTTTTTTTGCTTGAGTTTCAAAATCAAAACAAATATAAAAGTTGCGTTTTGTGGTGGTGAATGTTGCTAAATCGGGGATTAATTGCCGACGGGTAACTTTGCCAAATTCATCTTTAATAACTCGATAACCGCTAGTAATACCAGGAATAGCAATAGCAGCATATCCTTGGCTTAAAAGGGCTGCGGCTTTTTTTACACCTTCGCAAATCACAATGGATATCTTATTTTTAATTACCCATGCCCAAAAACCTTCGGCTTCACCATCATGATTAATAGTAATATTTTCCGGTAATTTTAAGTTGTAACGTTGTCCAACTTGTTGCCAAATTTCTAAGGATATGCGTAAACAAAATATGCGTGTGGGTGTGCTGGGAGGATGTTCGTATTTAATTGATTTACCTTTTTGATTTTGTCGTGGTTGGTTGGGTTTAAAACATCCCCATTCCATCTTCTGCCAGTTGTTGAGGGGGTCTAATCCAGAACACCACCAACCACCTTCTGTAATGTGGTGATAACGCTGTAACCAAGCATTTTTAATCATCCCTGTATTGGTGCGAGGGAGTTGGTCAGAAATCAATAGATATTCATAAGCATTAGTGCCTTGAAGCGATTTAAAATTTAAACAAATTAAGTCTAAGTTTATACCACCACTCTTGACTAATTCTTCAAGGTGTTGTGGATGTAAAGAAGGCAGATGCATAAGCTGAAGCAGCTAAGGAATATAACAAGATCAAGACTTTAGCACGGCTAGGCTGATTTTTAATAAAAGAAATTCTGGAATTTAAGTGTTATATTTTTAACTTTGTTTTGATAAATACTTCTGTGAATATATCAAGGTGTGGTTAGGGCTGTGCAACCGTAAACATAATAAATTTGTATTGTGATATTTATACATATATAATTTTTAGTTATAGGTATTAGCTGTGAGGTTAGTTTACTCAGGGACGCGGTTTATGGCAATCTGATAGATATAATTTAAATAAACTGGCAGATGGGCTACGATCTAAGAGGATGTGCAACTATTGCACTAATATAGCAAGTATAAATGTATAAATAACCTATGAACTACGACATACAAGAAACCGAAAGTCCAAGACTAGAAGTCGAGTATTACGGTGCTGATTTCCCTGTTGATACATTAGTAAAACGAATGGAAGAAAAAGAATTTATTATTCCAGAGTTTCAGAGACAGTATGTTTGGAAAGAAGAAGAAGCATCACGCTTTATTGAAACCTTGTTATTAGGTCTTCCTAGTCCTTCACTCTTTCTCGCTAAAGATAAGTTTTCTAAAAAATATCTAGTGATAGATGGACAACAACGCCTGAAAACTTTACAGTATTTCTTTCAAGAATATTTTCCAACTGGGAAAGTATTTAAGCTTAAAAAAGTCGTCCAACAGCTAGAAGGCTTAACTTATTCCACATTACCTTCAGCCGAACGTCGTGAGCTTAATAATGCAATAATCCACTGTATAATCATATCTGAAAATTATGACCCACGAGGAATATTCTATCTATTTGAACGACTGAATACTACTGGAACTCCCTTAAATTCCCAGGAAATTCGTAATGCTATTTATCATGGTTCTTTTAGTGAATTACTTCAAGATTTATCAAATAATGAAACCTGGAGAAAGCTTTATCATAGGGATGATATTATTTCTAATGGACAAGAGCTTATTTTAAGATTTTTGGCTCTACATTTCGATTTAGTGCATTACTCAGGAAATATGATTGATTTTCTTAATAAATTTATGTTGAAAAATAAAGACTTGAATATAATTTCTGAAAATGAAATAAAAAATTTATTTTTCAGCACCATAGATTTTCTTGAAAATTGTATAGGCTCGGAGGTTTTTTATCCTAAAAAATCATTCAACACACTTCTTTTCGAGAGCCTGATGCTTCTAACTTCTAAAGGTTTGGAATGCTCAAAATTCAAAAAAGCCTACGAATCACTCACAAATGATCAATATTTCTGGTCACTTACTAAACACTCTACCACAAGTAAAAAAAATCTTATGACGAGACTGGAGTATGTGGAAGAGCTTTATAGAAATACTCACTTATGAATCAATCTATATTAGCTCATCGGCGAAGAATAGATAATCTATTTGAAAAAGTTGCTTGTTTCACAGAACCAGCTATTCAAAGTGAATGGTCAAAATATCTATGTATATTAGTATCAGGATTTATTGAGGAATCCTTGAGGGTTTTATTAGAACAATATTGTAAAGACAAAGCTTCACCAAATATTCAAAAATTTGTTACAAAACAGATAGAAGATATAACAAACTGTAACACAGAAAAAATTAAGAAAATATTGGAAAAATTTAGTTCAGACTGGCAAAGTGGATTTACTAACAAAATTCAAGAGGAGAGCAAAATAAATGATGAAATAAAAAATGCTATAGATAGCGTGGTTCAAAATCGCCACAAAATAGCTCATGGTAAAAGTATAGGTATGACTTACAGTAATATATCGGACTACTATAAGAATGTTAAGAAGGCTGTAGAAATTTTGGAGGAAATAATCAAGTAACTACAATTACGAAGGTACAGACATGAATGCTAAAAGATTTGTGGTGCGGGCATTTTGCCCGCTACCAATTCAGATAAAATGTGCTGTATTCATTAATGTTGCCACGAATCTTAACCCAAATTCTTCCTCAAAAATTCCTTTTTTGTAATCTAAACTCCACATTTCCAAGGCACATTCATCTGCAATTAATGATGGAAATATAAACATTTTAAACTCTTTGAAATTGGGAAAATATTCACAGTGAATATGAGAAATAGCCCCTATTTGTCTTCTGTCTAAAGCCACAGCTAATCTTAAAATGGCACTAAGTTGATTGACCATTTGCTTCTGTTCTCTGTGAAGTAGATTTCTATAGCTGTCATGTTTTTTCTTGGGGGGAGATTTGCGATGATAACGGGCTATATTGGCAATAATTTCGATTTCGGTTTCGTTATAACCCAGTAATTCACCATTTCTAATTAAGTAGTATGAATGTTTGTGGTGTGCGGAATGGCTGATATAGTGACCACAATTGTGTAAAATCGCAGCAGCCCATAGTAGTTGACGTTCATCTGCACCCCAATGATGTATTTGTCCTTGGGTTTGGTCAAATAAACTCAAGGCAAATTCCGCAACTCGTTGACTATGTTCTAAATTAGTCTGGTATTTTTTAGCAGTTTTTAATATACTGCGTTCCCGAATAGAACTTTGAAACCGCAGTCTGTTATCAATAAAACCATGTGTCAGCATCCAATCTACAATCACCCCTTCCCGCAGAGATCGCTCACAGACTGTTAAAGATTCTACACCTAATAAGGTCATGGCTTCCTGTAAAATTACTGCCCCTGAAAGTATCACTTCTGACCTTTTCTCTGGCATCCCGGCGATCGCTCCCCGTTCTACATTAGTCATCTTCCGTAAGCGATTTACCCAAGTTCGCAAGTCTTGTAAACTGAATTGATAGCCGTTGAGAGTAGAAGGAACAAGTCCTAATTTTTCCCGTGCGTGGATGGTAGCAATGGTTTCTATTGTCCCAGATGTGCCGATTAACTGGGGAGAATCGCCTATTTTGAGTTTTCCTTGAATTTCTTCTACAGCCCGTTCTAACATTCCTCTAGCATAAGCTTGCAGATATCTAAATTCGCTTTCGCTAATGGGATCTGATTTGACTAATTCCCCTGTTAAACGCACTGCACCGACTTTCGTACTAGTAAGACTACGGGGTTCTTCACTGTCTCCTAAAATCAATTCTGTAGAACCACCACCAATATCAATAATAATGTGGGATTTGTTGTTAAATTCCATCCCCGACAACACACCTAAATAGATGCGTCGGGCTTCTTCCGGTCCAGAAATTAAGTCAACGGTTAAACCGACTTCAGTTTCAACTTGGTGAAGAAAATCGTTACCATTGGGAGATTCACGGACGGCACTAGTAGCAACTGCGACGATACTATCTACACCTAAGCTATTGGCAAGGGTTTTGAATCTTCCCAAACAAGCGATCGCTTTACTCATCACTTCTGGTTTTAATTCTCCAGTTATCAAATTGCGATCGCCTAATCTTACTGTTTCCTTTTCTCTAGCAATAATAGTAAAAGATGGTAGAGTAGCGTCAATTTCTACTACCACCATGTGTAAAGAATTTGTACCAATATCAATGGCTGCAATCATCTGGTTTTTCTGAACTGATTGATTGGGTATATTTCCTGTGTTAGCCGGGATTAAATTTACCATGTTGTTGTACTTGTGAATAGAGGAATAGGGACTGGAGGACAAATAGCAAATAAGGATATTCTATAAATGTAAAGATATGTTAAATCATCAAAAATGTTAGAAACACCAAAAACCAACCAAGAGCCATTATGGCTTGTAATTATCCAGTTGTTACGCTGGAATAAACCCGAAGGTAGATTAATTTTGATGATTCCCGCATTATGGGCTGTGTTTCTAGCCGCTGCGGGTAAACCACCCCTACCCCTAGTGGGAGTGATTATTTTTGGTAGTATCGCCACCAGTGCGGCTGGATGTGTAGTTAATGACTTATGGGACAGAGATATTGATCCCCAGGTAGAGAGGACAAGCAACCGCCCCTTAGCATCTCGCGCCCTTTCCGTTCAAGTTGGGATTGTAGTGGGCATAGTCGCCCTTGCCTGTGCCGCAGTTGTCGCTTTCTATCTTAACCCTTTAAGCTTCTGGTTGTCTGTAGCCGCAGTTCCGGTAATTGTCCTTTATCCTGGAGCAAAACGGGTATTTCCCATTCCCCAATTGGTGCTTTCGATTGCTTGGGGGTTTGCGGTGTTAATTAGTTGGAGTGCAGTGACAGGTAATATTACAGCACCGACTTGGTTACTTTGGGGGGCGACTGTACTATGGACATTAGGATTTGATACCATTTATGCCATGAGCGATCGCATAGATGATCAACGCATTGGCATTAATTCTAGCGCTTTATTCTTTGGAAAATATGCCCCTATAGCCATTGGTATTTTCTTCATTGGTACGGTTATTCTTTTAGGTGGAGTAGGTTTCTTAGTTAATTTAAATATTAGTTTTTGGATTAGTTTAATTCTCGCTACTATTGCCTGGATTTGGCAAATTATCCGCTTACAACAGCCAGAAATACCTAACCCTGCTTACGGGGAAATGTTTCGCCAAAATGTATGGATTGGTTTTTTAATTTTAGCTGGAATGATTGTTGGTTCTTTTTAATTTTGTAATCAATGTAACCAAATCAAAATTTTTCTACCAATGTAACTAAGGCAAGATTCAAATTTATCAGGACGATTGTTTTCAAGGTTGGGATATTAATCTACAAGCTAGATAAAAACCAACCTTATGAAGCAATCTATTTTTTTTAAACTCGCTACAATAATTTTACTATCTATTGGTAGTTTAGGTCTAGTTATTGGCGGTTTTTGGATTAGTAAAGCTTCTAGTAAAAATAAACAATTGCAGTTAATTACTGATACATCACAATATCAGGAAATTCGGAATCACAAATGGACTGATATTCAACAAATTCAATATTTTCCTCAACAAATTCCCGCTGATACTCAAGTTTTACAAATGGCTTATGCTTCTAGTTTAACTCCCGGAAGCAGTTCTTTACAAATTCGTCTCAAACAACCACAAGCAAAGATCAAAACCCTCCTTACACAATACAAAAAAATATCCCAGCATCAATACCAGGGTGGGAATACAAATAATCATAGTAATCAACCCAACGGCGTACCTACAACGTTTTTTTATACTAGTGATGCAGAAACAGAAACCTTTCCTAGCAGCTATGAAATATTGGTATTAAAAGCAGAAGATAAAAGTCAACCTGGTTCAAAATGGAATCATGGTAATAGTAGTGGAGTTGCAATTGATGTTGCATCTTCAGAAATAGTTTATTGGGCTGAAAAGTGGTAAAAGTCCTCCATGATAAAATTAGAGAATTACAACGCTAATGAAATTCAACTAATTATTTTGGTGAAAAGTTAAAAAAATAAGATATAATAGAATGCAAAAACCAATATAGTATTTCCGTAGTATTTCAGGAGAAAACCATCATGTCTTTAACCGTGAAAGAACTAGAAGAAATACAGATAGCATACCCCGACTATCGTATGGAATTAGTAGAGGGGAATATTATTATTATGAGTCCGTCAGGTTATGAATCGGAAGAAGTTGGTACTGAGTTTGCGAGAATTTTGGGTAACTGGGTAAGACCACGTAAGTTAGGCCGTATAACTGGTTCTAGCGCAGGTTTTAAATTACCAAATTCTGATTTGCGTGCGCCAGATGTATCTTTTGTTAAAGCCGATAGACTCAAACACTCAACAGAAGATTATGCAGAATTAGTACCAGATTTAGTAGTGGAAGTAAAATCTAAAACTGATTCTTTAGATAAACTGCGAAAAAAGATTCAAGAATTTATCAATTTAGGTTCACAAATTGGAATTTTAATTAATCCAAAAACAAGAACAGTAGAAGTTTCTCATTTTGGTGAAACCGTGATTTTAAAAGATGGTGATATTTTGACTCTACCTGATTTACTTCCAGGTTTTGAAGTGGCAATTTCTGAAATTTGGTCTCCTGTTTTTGAGTAATTTAGCAAGTGCGAATCCTAACTCCAACAAAAAATACCATCCTGTTAATCTTTAAATCCTGACTCCAACAAAAAATACCATCCTGTTAATCCTCAAATCCTGGATATCCTGATTCTGACAATTTGCTATAAATCCTATCTTCCGCACCCTCAACTGTCACAATCGGTTTTTACTGTTTTTTATGATGAAATGAGGATGTATTATATATCGAATCTCAATGAATTAACGGATACATGATGCCGACGAGGCATAATTTGTATCCAAAAATCAAGAGAAAATCAAGTGATAATACTATGTGACACCCCAGGGTGCGGAATGTGGGATAAATCCTAACTCCCACAAAAAATACCATCCTGTAAATCCTCAAATCCTGAAAATCCTGTTCACGTAGTGTGGCGTTAGCCATTTCTGACATTTTTTGATTAATTACTTTGTTCTGGTATCACATACTTGATTGCGAGATTGATGGTATTTTGTTTTTACACAAACTCCTTTATCCCAATCGCAATATAAGCTATGACACTCAATTTATATTTACTGCGACATGGAGAAACTACTTTTAGTCAAAGTGGTAATTTCTGCGGTAAAACTGATGCAGAGTTGACATCCGAAGGGCTGCAAATGGCATCCAGTTTTGCTGATGTTTATAAAACTTTAAAATGGGAAGCGGTTTATGCCAGCCCAATGAAACGCGCCATTGCAACTGCCAAGCCATTTTGTGATGCTATAGGTATGGATATGCAATTGCGTGACGGAATTAGAGAAGGTAGTTATGGTGAGTGGGAAAGCAAGAGTAAATCCTTTGCTCAAGAGAATTACGCAGAAAACTATGTAAAATGGTTGACAGAACCCGCATGGAATGCACCAAAAGGCGGAGAAACGGCGGTAGAGATTGCAAACCGTTCTATGCCTGTAATTGCTGAAATCCAAGAAAAATATCCCCAAGGTAATGTTTTAGTAGTTTCCCATAAAGCCACTATTCGGATTATGCTTTGCAGTTTACTGGGAATTGATTTAGGACGCTATCGCTATCGGGTAAATATTTTGGTTGCGTCGGTAAGTATGGTTAAATTTGATGTTCATGGTCCTTTATTAGAAATATTAGGCGATAGGCATCATATACCAGATCATATTCGCTCTCGTCCCGGAACTTAATAGTATTCGTCTGGGATTAACAGGTTAGGATTAGAACCCTTGTAGAGACGTTCCATGGAACGTCTCTACATTTTTTGCTGGAGATATCTATTCTGTAAATCCTAATACCAACAAAAAACCATCCTGTTAATCCTTAAATCCTGGACATCCTGATTCAGACATATTACATCCTTTCTACAACCTTAATTCCCAACAAAGACAATCCCAACTTCAAAGTTTTCGCAGTTAAATCACATAACATCAACCGCGAAGTTCTCGCAGGTTCTTCAGATTTAAGAACAGGGCAATTTTCATAGAACTTATTAAACTTATCGCTGACTTGATACAAATAATCACACAGACGATTTGGTAATAAATCCTGTTCTACTTCCTTAATTACCTCATCAAGTTGTAACAGGTGTTTAGCTAAAGTTAATTCTGCATCTTCCTTTAGTAAGATTTGGCGATTTATTCCCAAATTAGTAAAATCAATATTCCCTTGACGACTAATACCTTGAATCCTCACATAAGCATAGAGAAGATAAGGGGCTGTATTGCCTTTTAGAGATAACATTTTGTCATAACTAAAGACATAACTGCTGGTACGATTTTGGCTTAAATCTGCATATTTTACCGCACTAATTCCCACAACTTCAGCGACATTTTGCATAAATTCTTCAGTTTCTACTCTCCCATCTTCTTGTAATCTACTTTCTATATCTGCACGAGCGCGGTTAATAGCTTCATCTAACAAATCCCGTAACCGCACCGTATCCCCAGAACGAGTTTTAAATTTTTTGCCATCTTCTCCTAACACTAACCCGAAAGGAACATGAACTAATTCCACATCTTCAGGTATCCAGTTAGCTTTTCTTGCAACTTGGAAAAATTGGGCAAAATGATTAGATTGTCCTTCGTCTGTCACATAAACAATTCGTTTGGCTTGATCTTCTTGAATCCGATAACCTAATGCAGCTAAATCTGTGGTTGCATAGTTATAACCACCGTCAGTTTTTTGGACAATTAAAGGTAAAGGATTACCTTCTCTATTAGTAAAACCATCCAAGAAAACACATTTTGCCCCTTGACTTGATTCTAATAATCCCGTTGTAGCTAAATTCTCAACAACTTTTGGTAATAAGGGATTATAAAAAGATTCCCCTCTTTCTATTAATTTGATATTCAGTAAATCATAAATTATTTGAAATTCTTGTCGAGATTGTTCACATAAAAGTTTCCAAGCATGAAGCGTATCTTCAGCCCCAGCTTGTAATCTCACAACCTCTTGACGGGAGGTTTCTTGAAAAACTGGATCTTCATCAAATCGCTGTTTAGCTTTGCGGTAAAAATTAACTAAATCTCCAATATCTAAAGCATTTGCTGTAGTGAGTGCTTCTGGATAAACTTCCCGCAAATAGGTAATTAGCATTCCAAATTGTGTACCCCAATCACCAACATGATTTAACCGTAAAACATCATGACCACAAAATTCTAAAATTCTGGCAATGGAATCACCAATAATAGTCGAACGTAAATGTCCAACGTGCATTTCTTTGGCAATATTCGGACTAGAAAAATCAACAATTTGCCTTTGGGGATTTGTCGCTGTGGGTATTCCCAATCTATCATCTACCTGAATAGCGTTGAGTTGTGCTTCCAGGTAAGATGTTTGTAATTTGAGATTAATAAAACCAGGACCTGCAATTTCTGGAGGTTCACAAATATCAGATACATCTAAGTTACTAACAATTTCCGCAGCAATAATTCTGGGTTGTTTTCCTAACTTTTTACTCAAGGATAAAGCCACATTAGCCTGATAATCACCAAATTTAGGATTACTTGCAGAAACCAAAATTGGATCTGTACTGGTATAATCTTCACCAAAAGCAGCTACTAAAGCCTGTGTTAACTTGAGTTTTAATTGTTCTTGTGTAGCGTTCATTATCTAAATTGTATCTGTGTTAAAGTTAAAATTGCTGTAACCCTTGATTCTAGCTTGAAAATATAGTTACTTCAGGATAATTATTCAAGTTTATAGAATTATAATAATAATCTATCGGTTTTTGATATACTTACTTATCAAAAACTGCTGCTGATTGAAAGCCTCAATCCCTTACGAAGCAAGACTCATAAGGGATTTTCGGAGTAAATTTATCGAGAATCAGTGAGCTATTTATGATTGGTTGGTTTCTTACCACAAACTATCCTACTGATAGTTGGCAACTTAATAGGTAGATACATGACAGCTAGTTATCTGTTAATGGTATTGTTATGAGTATTGCTAATATCTATAATTAGATTACCAAGAGTATGTAATACTATTAGTAGGTTTAATATAGCGATGACCGTGATAATAAGACTCAAGGAATTACGCAAAAATAAGGATATTTCTCAAAACGAATTGGCCCGATTACTAGAAATGTCCTTAGCTAATGTTCAAAAAATTGAATATAACAAGGCAAAATCCATACCACTAGACACATTGGAAAAATTATGCAGGGTACTAGGATGTCAGGTAGGAGAATTGCTTGTTTTAGTAGATAAATAACCACACCCAGAACTTATGACAACAGAACCAAGCCGATTAGATCAAATAGAATCAATACTTTTCCAAGTAGCTCAACAACAAGCCGCTAACACTCAAGCCATAGCTAACTTAGGTGTCAAAATTGACAATTTAACTAATGATGTTGTCAATTTAACTGATATCACAATGCACTCTATCCAAAATGCGGAAAATGATAGAGAAGCTTGGCAATCTGAAATTAAACGTATTTGGGAATATTTGCGCGATAGAAACGGTGGTAGTTATGCTGCTTAATGTTTTATCCGATTTATTGTTGGTTTTCAACATCTAAACCTCATCCATTTTGAAACCTAAAGTAATGCGAGCATCTTGCTCGCTATCTAACAGCAGGGAGCAAGATGCTCCCACTACTTTCAATAACTATGGTTTTCATCTTAAACGGAGTTTAACCAACTTTCTCCCGCTGTGCTTGCAGTTTTAGCATGATTTCCGCGTGCATTTCGCGGGTAATGGGATAGAAGTAGATTAAAACTAAACCTGCAATCAAACAAACAGTTGGTATCGGTCCAACAGCAATCCGAATAGCTAAAAGTGCTGATTCAGGTTGTATGGGTAAAGAAGTTTGTCCAATTACAGCTTCTTTAAAACCATAAGCTTGTAAAGTATTACCAACTAAAAATAACCCGAAAGCTAAACCAAATTTTTGCAATAAAACCATGAAACCATAAAAAATACCTTCGCGTCGTTGTCCAGTTTGCAATTCATCTAATTCAATCACATCAGGAATCATAGACCAAGGAATTAGATAAGCTGTAGAAACTCCCACTCCTGCCATTACAGCCATAACATACATTAAACCAACTTGATTAGGCTGCAAGAAAAATAATCCAGCAGCAGCGATAATCCAGGAACTCATTCCTAAGAAATAAACCAGTTTTTTACCAATTCTTTTACTTAAATAACTCCAAACAAATAACATTACTAAAGCTGTTCCCTGGACTGCAATCATGACATTGGGGACATCTCCCTCTTGCAGACGCATACAGTTAACCACGAAATAGGGAATAATGCTGGCTGTGATTTGCACACCTAACCAAGAAAAAAGATATATAGAAATAACAAACAGAAAAGGTTTATTACTAAAAACAATTTTTAGCTGTTCAAAAAAGGGAATTTCTGCTTCTTGTGGTAAAGAAATCCGTTTAGCTTCAAAAGCCAAAATGCGATCGCGCACCCCATAAACGCACCAATACAGAGACAAAACTGCAATTACCGTACAAACTGCCGCTAATACTAAGTATTGTTGTTGCCGATCTGCAATTTGTGAGAAAATTATTTTTGCTAAAATCAATGATAAAATACTACCACCAATAGAAAACGTAAAGCGAAAACTATTTAAGCTAGTGCGTTCATCGTAATCCTGAGTTAATTCAGGAGTCATGGCTGTATAAGGCAAGTTAACAACAGTAAAAAATGCCTGAGATATAATCCCAATTATCACATAATACCAAAATAAACCCCAAATATTAATATTTTTATCGGCACTAAATTGAGGAACAATCCATTGTAAAAAAGAGAAAAAACCAAAGGGAATTGCCCCATATAAAAGCCAAGGAAGACGACGACCCCAACGACGGGATTGGGTTTTATCAGTCAACATTCCCACCACAGGATCATTGATACCATCCCAAATTTTGCCAATCATTAAAATACTACCTGCCAAACCCGCCGGAATTCCTGCTACATTGGTAAAGAAAACCATTAAGTAAAAAACAGCAATATTTCCAGTAATAGCAGGACCCAAATCTCCAGCCCCATAAGCTAGTTTAGTTTTAAAATTTAATTTTTCACTTGTCAGAGATTTAGGAAAATTGTTATTATCAGAATCATCTTTAACCATAAATCACACCCGTATTAATTGACAATTGTTAACACACTTATTTTAGTCTTATGTCAGACCTTTACATTTCTTGGTCAGATTATCACCACAAAATTGAACAATTGGCTGTAAAGATTTATCAATCAGACTGGCAATTTAACCAAATTGTCTGTTTAGCTAGGGGTGGACTACGAGTAGGGGATATTCTTTCTCGCATTTACAATCAACCATTAGCAATTTTATCTACTTCATCTTACAACGACGCGGATAAACATGAAAGAAGTAATTTAATTATTTCTCATCAATTGACCATGACTAGCGAAAATTTGGGTTCACGGATTCTGCTAGTAGATGATTTAGTAGACTCTGGAATCACTCTACAACAAACAATTCCTTGGTTAAACTCCTATAGCCAATCCCCTATAGAGGAAATTCGCACCGCTGTAATTTGGTATAAAGCTTGTTCAGTTGTTGTTCCTGATTACTATGTTGATTATCTTGCTGATAATCCTTGGATTCATCAACCTTTTGAACATTATGAACAGATTACTCCTGCTGAATTGGCAGAAAAGCAAAATTTAGCCGTTATCAAAGGTAAGTAGGTAGGCATAATTAAATATAATATGGGCAGGCTAGAAGCCCACCCCACAATAGATAAGTATAATATTCTTGTGGGGTGGGCTTGGTGAACACCCAAGAGTTAACAATATTATTTTGATATTATTTCAGCGCATCTACTTAACAGGTGATAAAATTCAAAATACCCAAAAATATTGTATAGACGTGACCTGGAACGTCTATACTCGTATTTATCAGTCTCAATTTACAAATAAGTTTCATCTAAAATTTGCTCTAAACTATAAGGACAATGTTCTGGGAAATCAATTTTAAATCTAGTTTTTTGTTTAACATATTTTAAGGTACTTTTATAGATTTTTTCTAATTCACTATGAAGATAATTTTGTAAATTATTGGTTAATAATCTCTCAAGTTGGTTACGAAAACCAATAATTTCTGTTCGCCAATGATTTCCATTAGTTTCATACTCTTCTGTCCAATATTGCAATAATAACAGATGCCTAATTATTTGTTCTAGTAAACTAGCAACAGCGTTTTTATCTCTTTTTCCCAATGCTTCTAACTCCTCAATTAAATTATTTAAGTCTAAGTCTTGGAAACGTTTTTCTTTCAATAAAATAACTGTTTCTTCTAACCATAAGCTTTCATCTATTTCATATAAAGATTGTAAATCGGTGTTTACGGTCATAATTTACCTGTCCTTTAATGAATTAGTAACTGTTATAGGAATCATAAATAATATTTGAAAAAATCTAAGTAATGTAGGGTGGGCAATGCCCACCGGATAAAGGTTTTGGTGGGCAATGCCCACCCTACATATATTTCAAAAATCAAATATTAGTTCTATATTACTTAATACTTCCTTTCAGAGCTATTTTTAGTTTATCAAAAACTCTTGAAATTATCACGATATATACTTAAATGGTTCACTTAAAACAACCATAACCAAACAGGCAGAGTAAATAATAATACTATAATTCCCATAGCTAAAGCGGTAACGGCTAAATCACGATCAAGATTAAAGGTTTCCGCTATTACCAGTGTAGCCAAAGCTGGAGGCATTCCCATTTGCAAAACTATCACCTGTGCAGCATTACCTGTCACCCCAAACAGGGAAAGAGTGCTACCCAAAATCAGCGGAACTAAAAGCATTTTGATGAAGATACTACTCCCAGCTTGGGGTAGTTTTCGCCAAGATTTTAGTTGTGAAAGTCTCATACCAATTAACATTAAAGATAAAGCCACCGCACCCCAAGCCAATTTTTCTAAACAAAATACCACTGTGGAGGGAAGCACAAATTGATGTAATAATAAGCCAACTCCAAAACTCCAAAGAGCAGGATTAATAAAAATTACCTTGGCTATTTGGCTATGATTTTGGATATTATTGGCAAACTTAGCAGCGAGAACCACACCTAAACCATAAGCGCCAAAAAGTGAACCCAACATATCGTAGAATAAAGCCCAAGCAAAATATTCTTTACCAACCATTGCTAAAGTGATGGGAAAACCCAAATAACCTGTATTCCCTACCATTGCTGCTAAAATCAAACTACCTTGAGTTGCTCGTTGGGGGACTGAATTGCTCAAATAGGCTTGTACTTTGATTTTTAACCAAGCTAACAATGCTCCTAAAAAGATGGCTAAGTGTGCTATTACTGGTGCAATCCAAATCTGCCCTGATAAATCTGTTTGTATTAAAAAACCAATAATACTGATGGGTACTCCCACCCAAAAGAGAAACTGACCTACGTAAGTAGAAGCATGACTAGGTAACTTCCATCCCAGTATAAATCCTACTAGGATTAATCCCACTAACTTGATATATAGTTCTAAAAGATTTATCAAAATTACACCTAGAACAATTCAAAATTAAGAATTAAAAATTAAAAAAACTCTTTCCTTCCTTAATTATTAAACACAAACAGGAGCAAAAACTTGAATAAAGCTGGGTTTCCTAAAAAACCATATAATTCAAATTCTCACTCTAGTGATGATATTCCGGTGGCTCTACGCGATACGAATGATACTGGCAGGAAGATAGAATTAAAACCACAAGTTTTAATCTTATGTGGATTTGCTGGATTTTTGCTGCTGGCTGTTATTAGTGGTTTTTTGTTTTCTCTGACGACACCTAAACAAACTACTAATTCTGCGGTTGCACCGATTAATCCTACACCAGCAACTACAAATACACCAATTAATGATAATGGTACGGTGTTAGGACATTTTCCATATTTAGAAGCACCAGAATCAGAATTAGCACCAATTACAGGTGATAGTAGAATCAGAATGCGAAAATCTGCTGCTGTGAAGTTTCAAGCAATGGTACAAGCGGCTAGAAGTGCGGGTGTAAATTTAGTCCCAATTTCTGGCTTTCGTTCTGTACAAGAGCAAAAGCAGTTATTTTTCGGTGTGGGCGCTCAACGTAATCAAACCCCCGCAGAAAGAGCCGCCCTCAGCGCACCGCCTAATCATAGTGAACATCATACAGGTTATGCTGTGGATGTTGGTGATGGTGCAGTTCCCGCGACTAATCTGCAAGCCAATTTTGATAATACTAAAGCTTATCAATGGTTACAAGCTAATGCCGCCAAGTTTAGTTTTGAAATTTCCTTTCCTCAAGATAATGTTCAAGGTGTGAGTTATGAACCTTGGCATTGGCGTTTTGTGGGTGATACTGATAGTTTAGAAACATTTTATAAAGCTAAAAATATTAAACCTGTAAAAACACCATAATGATAGTCAGAAAATATCAAATATCTGATACTGAAGCAATTATGAAATTGTTTTATAATACAGTTCATCAAATAAATATTCATGATTATACTCAAGAACAGGTAAATCTTGTGGGATGGGCATCTGGTCCCTCCTGATATTATTAGCAGGGCCAGATGCCTGCACCACAAGAAATTTTGTGATATTTTTTTATTTGGAAGTCTCTAAATAGTAAGAATAATACAAAATCGGTGCAGTTTCCCCACACCGATTGCATAATTTAACCCTAATTTTTCCCACCATATTCCTTATGCTAATGCAGAAGCTTGGGGTTTAGCAAAAATCATCCGACCGGCTGAAGTTTGTAAAGCGCTAGTAACTACTACTCGCAATTCACCACCGACATAAGGACTTCCTTCTTCTACTACTACCATTGTGCCATCATCTAAATAGCCAATTCCCTGACTTGGTTCTTTACCTGCTTTGAGAATTTTCAAATCCAGATAATCACCAGGTAAATAAGTCGGACGCACAGCATTTACTAAATCATGAACATTTAAAACCGGGACTTTTTGCACACTGGCAACTTTCGACAAATTATAATCATTCGTCAGTAATGTGCCATTGATTTCCTGAGCAAACCGGACTAATTTGGCATCAACAGTGGCAGTATCTTCATAGTCTACAGGATTAATTAAAATGCGATCTGGGTAAGTTTCTCGAATCCGGTTGAGAATTTCTAGTCCTCTTCTTCCCCTCACTCGTTTTATATCCTTACTCGCATCAGCTACTTGTTGTAATTCTTGTAAAACAAATTGGGGGACAAGAATTAGCCCTTCTAAAAATCCTGTTTCTAGTAATGTTTCAATTCGTCCGTCTATAATGCAGCTAGTATCTAAAACTTTGGTGTTAGCAGGTTTGAGAGTTCCTTCCACCACCATACTCTCCACAGTATTGGGGTTAATCAATCTTAACAAACCTCGTCCGTGAGTATCTGCCAAGTTCATCCCAGTTACAGAGAGGATAATACTGCCAACAACAGCTACAAGGGGTTTGATAAAGCCAAAATCTGTGGGAATGGGTAATAAAAATAGTGGTGCCAACATGAGATTGGCGAGTAATAGCCCAATTACTAAGCCAATGGCCCGGGTTAAAATAACTTCTAGGGGTAGTTCTCGAACTTGTGACTCTAGACGACGGTATGTAATCTGGAAACTCAGCCCGACTGCACCACCGACAATAGCCGCAAAGACGGCTAAAATTAAGCGCAAGGCATCTAGATTAGTGACTCCATCAAGAGTACCTGGGGGGAGTAGATCAGTGCTGAAATAACCTATTCCCGCCGCTGCTAAGATAAATGAGAGAATAATAATGACATCCAGCATGATTGTGTTGTGTTCCTACAACGATATTTATTTGATAGAGTAAAGTCCGCTTGCTTGAGTCCTTTTTGGTGATGGAATAATATTAGCTGCTCAGGCAGACAGAATATGCCAACATTATAACCAAAGGGTTTTTACTGCATATTATTTTTAATTTTAGGGAAAAAGGCGAAAAAATTGTCAACAAAATCCTCATTTTCATTATTTTTAATCTTCAAATCCCATTAACTTCACTATTTCTGCAAATGAGTCAACAAGATATTGGTTGGGGGATTCCCAGTTCTGCTTATGTACATATTCCCTTTTGTCGGCGACGATGTTTTTATTGTGATTTTCCTGTGTTTGTGGTGGGAGATAACTCACGAGGCGAAAATTCTGGGACAATTGGCGAATATGTTGAAGTTTTATGTCAAGAAATCAGAATTGCACCCATTTATGGTCAGCCTTTAAAAACAATTTTTTTTGGTGGTGGTACTCCTTCTCTGTTATCAACTGAACAATTGCAATGTATACTAACAACCTTAGAAAAGCAATTTGGGATTGCTGCTCAGGTCGAAATTTCTATGGAAATAGATCCAGGGACGTTTGATTTAGCACATCTAGCTGGTTATCGTAGTTCAGGCGTAAATCGTGTTAGTTTAGGTGTGCAAGCTTTCCAGGAAGAATTGTTAAAAGCTGCTGGGCGATCGCATACACTTAAAGATATTTTTACAGCTATAGAGTTAATTCACAAAGTCGAGATTCCCGAATTTAGCTTAGACTTAATCTCCGGCTTACCACATCAATTCTTAGAACAATGGCAAGATTCTTTAATCCAAGCAGTCACAGCCGCACCAACTCACATTTCCATCTATGACCTGACCATTGAACCAGGAACAGCCTTCAATCGTTATTACAAACCGGGAGATCATCCTTTACCCACAGATGAAACTACAGTCAAAATGTATCAACTGGGGCAAAAAACTCTAACAGATACAGGTTACGAACATTATGAAATTTCCAACTATGCCCAACCAGGACATCAATGCCAGCATAATCGAGTTTATTGGCAAAATCGCCCCTATTATGGCTTTGGCATGGGTGCAGCCAGCTATATAGAAGGCAAACGCTTTACCCGTCCCCGCAAAACCCAGGAATATTACCAATGGTTAAAAAACGGTGCTGTCATTGATTGCGAAGTCACCCCAGCAGTGGATGTCTTGTTAGAAACTTTAATGTTAGGGTTACGGTTAGCCGAAGGAATCAGTTTAAATTCCCTAGCCGTAAAATTTGGCAACCATCAAGTAGAGAAAATTCAAAGCTGTTTGCAACCATATTTTGCTCAAGGTTGGGTGGAGATTATCTCTGATAGGTTGCGTTTGAGCGATCCCCAGGGATTTATATTTTCTAACGTCATGTTAGCCAAATTGTTTGAGACATTGGGAGAATATTAACAATTATCCAACAATACCTTTGCCATTTTTTTGCTTTGTTGGGTTATGGCTTCGCTACGCTTTGCGAACGCAAAGCGTCTCGTAGAGATACGTGCCTCAACCCAATCTACAAAGCAAGAATTTTTTTGATTTGGCTAAGAGGATGTTTGAAAAGTTTTGGGTGGTGATCTTAGGCACTTGCTGATAGCTTGCGTGGCGAAGCCATTCCCCCCTA
>JAKOGY010000002.1 GCA_028658405.1 Dolichospermum sp. ST_sed8
CTCTCTACAATGCCATTTTTGATCTGATAAAAGGTTAAAGACTTGTAATTGAGTTGCTCCTTGTCTAAATTGGGCTTTAATTGTCTCGACTAAATTTTGTTGGTTTGTCACTGTATTCTATCGGCTTCGATTTCTATATTTTTGAGCAGAACGGACACACTAATGCCTAAGCCATCTGCAAGACTTACAAGAGCAGTCAGGGAAGGATTCCTGACTCCACGTTCCACACCGGAAATGTATGTGCGGTCTAAGTTAGCGCGTAGTCCTAACTCCTCTTGTGAAATTCCTAACTCTGTTCTGCGTTGTCTGACTAGATAACCCAAAGCATAAAGAATCTTTTGTTTTGATTCATTCATGTACTGATCTTGAGCGGTCATGGACTATCAGTCTACGGACGATGTGTCACATATCTGAAAAAATACATCTATTAAAAATAAAAGCCTTGATTATGCAAAAACCGGATATGATGATTGTGTTTTTTGCATGATTACTCAAATTTAGTAACCTACTATACGAATTGTTATGAAAAATCACACTAACGTAACAATATCGGAACTGTCACACCACCAACCAGGAAACTACTATCAGTTATTTCCCCAACGTGGCAAGTACAGAACCGATAAGAACACGGATACACAGTTAATTAAGTCCTGTTCCCCAAAAAAAGATCATGATAGAAACAGCAACTACCACAGACAAACTAAATAAATTCGAGAAACTCAAAGCCGAAAAAGACGGACTCGCAGTTAAAAGCGAAATAGAAAATTTTGCCCAAATCGGTTGGGAAGCAATGGACGAAAACGACCTCAACCATCGCCTAAAATGGTTAGGTGTATTTTTCCGTCCAGTCACTCCCGGCAAATTCATGATGCGAATGCGTTTACCTAACGGCATTCTCAACAGCAATCAATTGTCTGCTTTAGCAGAAGTAATACAGCGTTACGGTGAAAATGGCAGTGCCGATATTACCACCAAACAGAATATACAACTATCATCCTTCTAGTCAATGAATGGTATGTGTTAAAGGTGCGACAATTGCTGAATCTTTAGATAAAGGTAGATTGCATTATCCAATGGTACGCGATTCTTTAAATGAAGAATTTCGGCGAGTAAGTTGGAATGAAGCCTTTGATCTTATTACCCTCGCGTCGTGGTACAACTAAGTTTCCGGCTAAAGTCACAAAAGCTATTTCTCCTGGTACTGTCTTTGTATATATCCACTGGGGTAAGCTATGGGCAGATGATGCGGAAGCTAATACGCTTACCCATCCAGAATCTTGTCCTGATTCCCTCCAACCAGAATTAAAAGCCTGTGCTGTGCAATTATTACCAATTCTTGTAGAATCTACCATCAAAAATTATCAACTTCAGTCCTCTCAATGGTAAGCTTTTAACTAGATTCCTAAATTAGGAATTAATAATTTAACAAGAAATTTAATTATCAATAGTTATCATTATTTTTTTAAATACCTAAATTGTTAAAGCATGATCATGATTAGTTTTAAAATCCAAGTAATAATCTATTACTTTTAAAGTCACTTTCTTAAACTGCAAAGTTTGTGAAAGTAGAAAATATATGATTGTTTTTTATCCTTGAGATTTATCTACAAGGCTTTTGTTTTATCTTCATAATTTCCAACTTAACTTTAACCAGAGGGTGTCAAA
This sequence comes from Dolichospermum sp. ST_sed8, assembly GCA_028658405.1. GTDB lineage: Bacteria > Cyanobacteriota > Cyanobacteriia > Cyanobacteriales > Nostocaceae > Dolichospermum. Next base: position 1,666 of record JAKOGY010000002.1, read on the forward strand.
TGAGAAAATTAATTAAAAGATTTCTAGAAGTTACCAGTGATAAAAGTTTTATTCACTTGATTGAAATAATCGAGGTAATAGTTTCTAAATTACTATCTCTACTCATGGTAATAGTAATTTTTGCTACACTTGCTGACTTAGCAATATTTATTTTTTGGGAAATACTTTCTCCAGAAAAAGGTCGTTTTAGTCAGACATTATTTCAAACTTTTGGATTATTTCTGAATGTTTTAATTGCTTTAGAAATATTAGAAAATATTACTGGCTACTTAAAAAAGCACGTTTTACAAGTTGAATTAGTTATTGCTACTTCTTTAATTGCCATTGCTCGGAAAATTATTATTCTTGATTTAAAAGTAACTGAAGGTATAGAAATTATCGGTTTAGGGATTGCGGTTCTTTCTCTATCAATTAGTTATTGGATAATTCGGAGTAGTCATTCTCAAAAATAAAGTCTGAATCAGGATTGCCAAGATTTAAGGATTAACAGGATAAAAACTGGATTTTATGACCTTGAAATTGAGTTATATAGGACTAATATTTGATTTTTGATAGCTTGCGTGGCGTAGCCATAATATACTATTGGTGGGCAATGCCCACCCTACACTACTCAAATATCATTTATGATTTCTATAGCAGGAAAAAGGGAACATAATTGAAAGTCTTTTGTCCAATTTCTATGTAAATTGTATATATCCCAATCCGCTAATCGGCTTCCGTAAGGAATTTTTCAATTTTGTATTTTGAATGGGAGCAATGGGAAGGCTAGTAAAGCTATAGTATATTTAGGAAAGGTGCGCGGCCGTGACTATGGCTAAAATTAAGTCTACTACCACAAAATTTGATAGCGTGGCATCAGCCATAGAATTTGTTTAGACACACTTAGTAACTTGATGACAGGCAAAAACGCAAGACAGAATGCATTTCTGCGGTTGGTGTCCAGTAAGGTCGAAGCTTCAGAGTCAGCATCTCGCTACTCATTGCTTCCTGGTAAAGAAATGGTAATTGGACGTGACCCCATCTGCCAAATTGTCTTGGATGCCATGATATACCGAATGGTATCTCGTCGTCATGCGGTAATCCGTCCCCTTTCTTTGTCTCCAGACAGCCGTCATAGCTGGGTAATTTGTGATTTGAATAGTGCCAATGGCACTTTTTTAAATGGAAAACACTTACAAGGATGTCAAGAATTACATTTAGGTGATCACATTTCCCTTGGTGCTGATGGACCACAATTTATTTTCGAGTATGAAATTATTGCTCAAAAAACGGTAATAAATGTTAGTAAAGCCACAGTATTATCATCTGTTAATAACCATCATCCATCATCAAAGCAAGATTCTGTAAGCTTCACACAATTGTTTCCTATTATCTCTACTGGTAAGGATCTAACTCGCAAAGCCTACCTGATACCAGGAATCTTGACGGTAGTTTTTGTAGTGTTAATGTTTGCTACTGTAGGTTATCCCCAGGCAAATCAGCTAATTGTGGGATCTTATATCGCTTTTGCGGCTTACTATTTTGTTTATCAATTATGTGGTAAATCTAAGCCTTGGTGGGTACTCATGGCTGCGGCATTGAGTACAATGTTAATTTTGCTCAGTCCTATATTAGATTTATTCATCAAAGTATTCCGAGATATCCTACCTGGAACGTTGAATACTACATCTCAAGATGGGATTACCTTTACCGAATTATTAGTACGAATGTTTTTTGGTGCGGGGTTAATGGAGGAACTCCTGAAAATATTACCAGTATTAGGCGCATACTGGATTGGCAACTCCTTACCATCACCTTGGAAAGAACGGATCGGGGTTTGGGAGCCTTTGGATGGCATTCTTCTGGGTACAGCTTCTGCTGTGGGCTTTACTTTACTAGAAACCCTTGGTCAATATGTACCCTTAATTTCTCAAAATTCTGGTCAATCAGTGGGTTTACAGCTACTTATTCCCCGCATTTTAGGTTCTGTGGCTGGACACATGGCTTATAGTGGATATTTAGGCTACTTTGTTGGTTTGGCTGTATTAAAACCCCTCAAAGGAAAGCAAATTCTCTCTGTGGGTTATTTGAGTGCTTCTGCACTTCACGCTTTATGGAATGCGACAGGTTCTATTAATGCTTTTTTCTTGGTAGTAGTTGGTGTTTTATCTTATGCCTTTCTCATGGCTGCCATTCTCAAAGCCCGGGTATTATCACCAACAAGATCGCAAAACTTTGCTACCCGCTTTCTCGACTCAAAATAGCAGGAGTCCGAAGTAGGGGCGCAGGGTCTGCGCCCAGTTAGGAGTTAGGTTGAGAATCATATTTTGAGAGATGTTGAAGGGCATAATCAGCGATCGCTAAAGTAATTTTTGCTTGTTCTATTTCTGATAAATTTGCCCAATCTCGATGTTCAACATCTCTAATTATAGATGTCAATGTATGTGGTTTACTACTTCGCATTGCATAAGCAAAAGGACGAGCTAAAACCAACAGATCATCTGTTTCCCAACTGGGTAGTAAAGCTTGCACACATTCCATTAGTTTCTCACTAGCTGATTGTTCAAGAATGAAAACTTCAGAAGCCTTTTGCGCGATTGCAGTGAGTAAAACTCCAGGGATAACCGAAAAAGCATTTTGCAAAGCTTCCTGAAGATAATTAACTGTATTTTTACTAATATTTTTGTCTTCAATAACAGTAACTTGATCCCAAATTATATCTAGGTTTTGATAAAAATTATCAGCACTCGTGATCAATTCTGAATCTGAGAACTCTTGCAAACCAAACTGTAGTTCTAAATCATGAAAATAAGCTTCTGAGGCTTCATCAGCCAGATTCCAGGGATATGTAGCATCTTCAGGTTCTAGTAGTGCTTCTAGAAATTCTAAATCTATATTCGAGGGGACAATATTCAAAATATTTAAGTCGTTAATTTGGTTTTTCATTTTCTTCTCACTATTAACTCATTGCTCTTGTTGACAACTACAACCTGAAAAATTAGATTTCCGTAAAATAATTGACTCCAGCATCTTTATCTGTTGAAGTTAAGAAATCTTAATACAGCAAATAGCAGATAAATAATATTAAACAGACAATGTGGTTAGTATATTAATTGTCCTGTCAGCTTACCACTAATAAACCTCAGCCCACAACAGGGTTTTAGTTTCACTCCTGACTCGGTGACTCGGTGACTCAGTGACTCGGTGACTTCTACGATCTTATTCTCGAATAAATTCCCAAATTTCACCTTTAGAACTCCCAAACATCAACTGCATTCCCGATGTTAAAGGTACTTCTTCCCGCAAGATTTGTTGCCAACCATTAGGGCTTAAATACCAAGTAGTCCCATAGGTAGAGAAATCTTGTAAGTAATAAGTAGTAATTGATGTAGTTTCCTGGAGAGTATGCCGACATAAAATTTCCGCATGGCGTTTAGAAATATAAAGTTCGGGGATGACAATATCATTATCTTTCGTGCGACCGATACGGGTGACACCAGGACGTAATGGCCACGTTTTACCCCCTGGTGAGAGCGATGTCTTCGCCCGCCCTAGGCATCGCAAATAAGCTGTGTTACTAGGGGTAGCTGTGCCAGAAATCGCCGGATCTGGTAGTTCCGTAATTCCTTCACCTACGTCTTTAATCAGTTCTCCGTCGAAATCAGGATGGAGGTAGAGAACTGGTAATGTCCAAGCTGGTTGATTGAATTTATACAGTGTTAATAGTTCTTGTCTGGCTATTGTCACTGCTTCATCAATGGATTTACGCGATCGCAAGCTGGCAGCAAACGTTTGAATAAAACTATGACTTTCGGCATCAGCAATTTCATCACGCATCCCCAAAACAGCCGGCACACCATGACGAATCAGCACCTCAGCCAAACTACTAGCAGGTATAGCTTGATGATTAACTGCTGCTGGTTGCGCTCCCCAACAGGCGTTAAAAACTCCCAGTTTTATGCCTGTACGAGTTAAAACTTGAGCCAATTCTCTCCCATTAATTCTCAGTTCATTTCCTAAAAATAATGAGCCTCCATCCGGATCTGGTAATCCATGTCCAGCATAAAAGAATACATTATAAGCTTTAGTTTCTAACTCCCGAATTAACTCTGTCTTAGTAGGTTGCACCAGTGTTTTTACTGTACTAGGTGCATATCCAGCGGCAGTTTTACCCACAGGACGGCCTTCTAACAATGTCTTCTTCAGTAATAACGCTTCCTGATCTAATTGTAATTTGTGATCATGTCCTAACACCAACAGAATATTGACAGCCCGGTCGGTTCGCAATTCTGGCAGAGGTTCAACTTCGCTGATAGTCCGACTAAATAAAACATCTTGGGATAGAGATATGGCTGATTGTCCAACCTCCCGCTGCATAATTTCCCAAGGTAAAGCAATCAGATCAGGATCACGGATTTCCAAACGAAAGCGTAATTGAGTCTGTTGACCCATAGCTATCCCCCGACTCCGTTCCCAACTACTCAGAATAGCCCCATCAAATATCCAGCGCCAGAGATTAATGCCCAAGGATTGCATCAGACGACTACTATAGGGACTGGGAATTTGACCTTCAGTAGATGAAATTATAGTTAAGGGTAATGTCTTAACTAATGTCGAAGTTGCACCAGATGTAACATCTAATGGACTATGACCAGCAAACATTTGCTGCCATTCTTGCCAAACTTGATTAAGTTCAGCGGAGAAAATACAATCACGGAGAACGTATCCACTGGGATATGGTGCTTTAACTACCCAAATGGCGAAGTGATCTGTACCAGTATTTACTAGCCGGGTGATCGCTATACTTGCCGAAGGCATCGCCAAATTCAAGCTGGACATGGATTCGTAGAAACTAAACGTTCAAAACACAGCTATTTTTGTCAGTTGTCAGTTGCTTGCCCACAAGGACTGCGTTGATCAGATTGTAATATAGATATGTCCTTAGCTAAATTTTGTAGTTCAGAAAAGTTAAGTTGGACTGTTTTAGTAGTTTGTGGTGCAGAATTGGATTGTTCGCAAACGCGCAAAAGCACTTTTGGATTATCCCCAGGATTGGGATTATCTTTTTTCTCTATAACTTGGAAAAAACTTTCAGCCGGAAAAGTTTGATTATTTAGAGTTATGGGACTATTGGCTTTAAGTACCCATTTAGGAGAGAGATTTTCTAAAGTTCTTTGTGTAGCCAAATTTGGCGGTTGACTAGAAAATGGGGAAGGAGATGAAAATATTTTTGTTGGTGATTTGAGTTGTAGTTTAAACCAATATCCTAATAAACCAGCGAATAACGTTAATCCTAAAATAATCAACAACTGTAATGGTACTTGGGAAAGTTTGATAGTCTTATTTTCGGCAATAACTTGAGTTTTCTGACTATTAATAAAACTCTCACCATTGACCGGATCATCGCATGGATCTAATAATGTATTAGCTAGAAGGTTAGAAATATTTGCTGTAATTATTATATCTGGTTCAGAGTATTTAACATCATAATGTACTAAAGCCACAGTGACATTATCATGTCCATTTTTAGTATTGGCAACTTCTATTAGTCTTTGGGCAACATCTTCTATACTTGTTTTCCCGGAGAGAATGGGTAATATTTCAGTTTCCCAAGATTCTTCCACCCTATCAAAATCACTCAAACCATCGGATGTGAGTAAGAAAACAGCATCTTCATCAATAATAAAGCGTTGAGATGTGGGATGTAGTGAGGTACTTTTACTCATTCCCAAAGCCTGAACCAATGAGCCTGAACCACTGTGTTGCAATGCTTCTCGGTAGAGAGCATAGCCTAAACGGACTTCACGGCACGCGACATCATCATCTAAGGTAACTTGATGACAACTATGGCGAGTAATCCAATAGGCACGACTATCACCGACATGGGTAATATACATTTCATGAGCGACAGGTAAAGCCATAACAATAGTTGTTCCCATGCGTTGTCGTCCTTGACGATTTTCGCTATCGTTGCGCTGGCTGATTTTGTCATTAGCGGTTGCTACTGCTCGTTCTAAATCAGAAAGTAGCATTGAGGGATCTATATTGTCATCGGGAACTGAAGTCAGTTCCTTGACTTGTTGCTTAATAGTTTCAATTGCCAGGTTAGAAGCCACATTGCCGCCTTCGTGTCCACCAATACCATCACAGACAATGGCCAGGGCGTTATTCTGGGGCGGTTTAGTGATCAAAGTGTCGGCACAGGGGTAACAAGCATCTTCATTGCGTGGACGGCTTGGGCCTGAGTCTGTTTTACTATAGATTTTAATAGTGGTTATTTGGAATTGTTCTAATTGGCTCAATCCTTGATCTAAAACTTGAATTAATTGGCTCGATGAGTTAATTTCCCCCTGAATTAGTAGATCACAAACTTGTTGAACAAATGGTGCAATATTTGGTTGAGTATTTTTGAGTAGTTGCCGCCAAAATTCTCCTAATTGGGATAATGTCGGTGGGTTTTGGCCATCAAAACGCAATTCCAATAAGCGAATTAGTACCCCTTCTACTCTTAATACATAAGGGTCTATGAGGCTAGATGCTACTCCTTCAATGGCTAGGGGCTGCCACAAATTAGCTAATTGCCATAGCCAATGAAGTTGACGAATTGATGAAGATTCACTCCAAACAGTATCTAAAGTGCTGCATAGATTTGCTTGGGTGATAGTTGCATCAGTTATTAATGGTGGTCTTTCTAATAGTAATATTTCTGTTTTGGTCTGCCCATTACTTAAATTAAGAACTCCATAAACTTGCGGTATATGGAGACGATAGGGAATTAGTTTGAGGTAAGGTTTAATTTTATCTACATCATCTAATTCAGGTATTTGGGGCAATAAACCAGGTTTGATATCTAAAAGTATAGATTTATTAATGACTAAATAGCGTTGGCTTTGCCCGCTGCTGGCATCAGCTAAGATAGATCCAGAATGATAGTGATCTAGAGCATCTCCCACAGCCCAGAGATAACGCTTCGGTAAGGGTGTGGAACACTGCTGGCAAAATTTGTGGGTGAGGGGATTAGCAGATTGACAATATTCATTTGGGCAGCAGAGCGTTACCGCATCATTTTCCATATTTTTCCCACCGATTCTGCAATTGGCATTTTCTTCAACAGTATTTCGTAGCAGCAGTTGCTACCGCGCATTTTTTTTGCAACCCACAGGCTCATCATAACTTTTATTTTTGTGGGAATATGTAGCAATAGCAGAACTAATTCTCAATCTGTCAAGAAAACTTGACATAGCTGGCGAATTATATTCGCCAGGACTAAGTAAATATGTACTATATCTATTGATTGTTACTAGCTGCTACTTGGGGTAGTCCCATACTGTAGTTAGTAACCCGACTGGAGAGATTATAGCTAATTTCACCTTTTTGGAGGAGCGATCGCAGATAATGCTCCAAGTCTGAGCCAATGCGGCGTAAGTTATAATCGGTTAGATCCGCGCCACTAGATGCTTCTACCAGTTGATCAAATTGGCGATAAACTTTTTGCAGAGCATCTTCATTCCAGTTGAATTCGTTGTCTGGATCAATATCTAGTGTCAAGACATGATTACTCGGAATCAGTTCATCTTTGTCCATTTCCGCCGCAAAAATGCGAACATGACGGGTTGTGGACTTGAGCAGCATCAGGTTATCCATAAATTTGGGTGTAAGAATTTAGCTAAATTACACTGCAATCATTTTAACTGCTATGTTTGAGCTTACAGCAGAAATGAATGCTAAAGTCTAAAATTAAAGTCTCAGGCAGAAAAATCTTGCCAGGTATCAGCGAGAGCATTTTTGGGGAATTTTTTAACTTAATTTTGTCTAAATATATGTGATTATTTACAAAAATTTCTGGATTTTTTGACTGATTCGGGTTTTTCCTCATGTAAATGTACTCATCTTGTAGTGACTTCACTGAATTTCTCTACAGTTATCAATTGCATTTATCAAAGGAGTATCTTCAGTACAAATGCCTAAGTATTATCATAGGATAAAAGTAAAAAAAATAATATTTCTTGACGTTTTTAATAAGTTGATGTAAAAACCTTTAATAAGGACTAATCAACTCTTTACAAAAACTTCATGGTAGAACATCTCAAAAGTTGAATAATAGTTTATGGCTCAGATATGCCATAACTAATAAAGAAACACCGAAAAATAGTAAAATCTAACTAAAAAAAGACAGGGGGGAGTGGAATAGAATGCCAGTTTTATGGATGAGAAAAAATTCTGATCTGCAAAAACTTTGGATTCACAAAAGTATAAAAAAAGTATAAGGCATTTTTCTGGAGATTTAGTCCCTCAACCGTATGACCGCTAAGTAAAGGAATCCTCAAAAATATGAACTCTAAAGCATTACCACGTCAAATAAATAATCCTGAAGTAGGTGTTTACGAGTGTGAACTTCACCTCAAATTCCGTTTGATTGAGGAAAAGAGTCTGTTGAGTGATCGTGAGCAATTGTTACAAGTATTACTAGAGGCTTTAACCGAAGGATCTGATGATTTTTTAGAAACCTTACAAGCATCTGTTAAAGCTCAGGAGATTTCGGAGTTTAAAGCCTCTCCACAAATGCGTCGTCAACTCATGCGTTTACGCAATTTCTCTGATACTATTCAATAGTATTTAGTGTAATTTATGATAATAGCCCATCTAATTTAGAGTTCTCAAGATGAAGTTTTAAAAGTCTGCCTCTACCTATTTTCCTTAATCATCAGTTTGCTTGTAAACGTAAAATTACGTCTACAATATTCGCGTCTTCATGCTGCCAAACTAGGAAAATGAGCAGTAAGAATATGTAACCAAGAGTTACTATTTCGGCAGCAAAGTTATCCAGGTGCATTTTACCATTTTTACCAATTAACTCTAATCACTAAGAGGGTAGTTTACTTAGCTAGACCATGTTCTAGGGCAAAGCGAACTAACTCTGTGCGGCTATTAGTACCAGTTTTACTAAATAAACGGCTAACATATTTTTCGACGTTGCGGACACTTGTTTCTAAGCGACGGGCAATTTCCTTATTCATTAATCCTTCTGCTACCAGATTTAAAACACTTTGCTCTCTAGGAGTCAAATCTATTTTAAAAGGGGCTGGGGTTTGGGATATGGAACTTCTATGAGTTAATAGTATTCTAATTTGAGCGATTTGATTAGCCAAATCGGCAAGATTTGGGGTTTCGCTGTCTTCTCCAGTTTTAGGGGTTTGGGCGCTGCGACGTGCTAGTAAGTTTTCCACTATGGCAACTAATTCATCAGGATCAAAAGGCTTGGGTAAATAAGCATCTACTCCGGCATGGTAGCCTTGAATGCGATCGCCTGTCATGCCTTTAGCGGTTAAAAATACCACTGGTAAGGCTTGAAAGCGGGGATCATCTCGCATTTGCTTGAGGAACTGATAGCCATCTACTTGAGGCATCATAATATCAGAAATGACTAAATCAGCGGTATTTTGTTGCATCCAGTCCCAACCTTCACGGGCATTACTGGCAGTTTGAACCCTAAAACCGCTTTCTTGTAAATATTCTTTGACGGCTTCCCGCAATCCCGGTTCGTCATCTACCAGTAACAATTGTGCTGACATTGAAAATTCCTATTATGTGTACCTTGATCTAATCTAGCGAAATTTGGTAGGTATTGACTACTAAGGCGGGGAAAAAACTTGATAATTTATAGAATTGATCAAGTTAAGTAATGGGACACAATTAATTACACAACTGATTTTTCTGTTTCCTGTTCCGGTGTTCCCTCTCTCAACGAGTGAATTTAATTTTGTCCGACTACTGATTAGGAGTTAGGAATAAATATGATTGGAGAAATAGGTAAGGTTTACCTTGTTGGTGCCGGTCCTGGAGATGTAGAATATTTAACCGTTAAAGCCTATCGTCTGTTAGCATCTGCTCAGGTATTGGTGTATGATGCTTTGGTTGATGGTCAATTATTAGATTGTGTCCCCGTTGATTGTCTAAAAATAGATGTTGGTAAACGTGGAGGTAAACCCAGCACTTCCCAAACAGAAATTAATAATTTACTAGTAAAATATTGTTTAGATAAAAAACAAGTTGTGAGACTAAAATCTGGAGATCCTTTGATATTTGGGCGCTGTATTTTAGAAATTGAGGCTTTAAAAAATGCAGGTTGTGAATTTGAAATCATTCCTGGCATTTCTTCGGCATTAGCAGCACCATTATTAGCCGGAATTCCCCTCACAGATAATGTTCTTAGTCGTTGTTTTGCAGTCTGTACAGCCCATGAGCCAGAAACTTTAAACTGGGAAGCATTAGCAAGTTTAGAAACTTTAGTAATTTTGATGGGCGGAAAAAATTTACCAGAAATAATCCATCAACTGATAAAATATAAAAAATCTGATTCTACACCGATTGCCATTATCCGTTGGGCTGGAACACCCAAGCAAGAAATTTGGATAGGAGAACTGGGAAATATTCTCGCACAAACTGCTGGTTTATCTCTCTCTCCTGCGGTTATAGTTATTGGTGAAGTTGTGCGATTACGCGATTACTTATAAGGCACTTATTCCTGATGTAGGGTACGTTAGGCGGAAGCCGTAACGCACTGCGGTTATAGTTATTGGTGAAGTTGTGCGATTACGCGATTACTTATAAGGGACTTATTCCTGATGTAGGGTGCGTTAGGCGGAAGCCGTAACGCACCGTTATAGATAAAGATTGTATTATAGCAATTCTTCTTCAAATCAGGTAGGATCACTAGAAATTAAACGCAGATAAGTTTGTGCTTTATTAAACTGGGAAATGCTATATAGCCGCAATTCTTAACTTTTTAGAAAGTAAAGATGGTGCGTTACGCTATCGCTAACACACCCTACAGGAAAATTTCTTTTTTGCGCGAGAATAAAAATTATTACTGCAACAAATTTAATGTCAACCGTGAATTATAATCTTTGTCTATCTCCTCTTGCTGGTAAAACGATTTTAGTTACCCGTTCTGTGGGACAATCAAATCAATTTAGCGATCGCTTAACCTCCGCAGGTGCTAATGTTATAGAAATGCCAGCTTTAGAAATTGGACCTCCTAGTAGTTGGGAGGCTTTAGATCAGGCAATTTTAGATTTATCAACTTTTAATTGGTTAATTTTCACTTCTAGTAATGGTGGAGAATACTTTTTTGAGAGATTAGTAAAATCTGGTCAAGATAAAAATGCTTTAGCTGATGTAAAAATTGCGGTTGTTGGTGAAAAAACAGCCCAAAGTTTACAAAAACAAAATATTCAAGCTGATTTTATTCCTCCTAACTTTGTTGCTGATTCTTTAGTAGAGAATTTTCCCGAATCATTAACAGGGAAAAAGATATTATTTCCGAGAGTTGAAAGTGGGGGAAGAGAAGTATTAGTGAAAGAATTAACCGCAAAAGGTGCAGAAGTAATTGAAGTTCCCGCTTATGAATCTTGCTGTCCTCAAAGTATTCCTGCTGCGGCTGAATATGCTTTAGTTAATAATACTGTAGATATTATTACTTTTGCCAGTTCTAAAACGGTTCTATTTTTCTCGCAATTAACAGCACATATATTTACCTATAACCCCGAAAATTTTGCCAGAGTTTGTATAGCGTCTATTGGTCCCCAAACTTCAAAAACCTGTCAAACTGTATTTGGGAGAGTAGATATTGAAGCGGAAGAATATACTTTGGAAGGTTTAACAAATGCCATAATTAAATGGACAAATCATTGACCAATGAATGGGCGCAGGCCCTGCGCCCCTACTTATGACTAAAAACTTAATTGGTTTAACTGGGGGAATTGCGACGGGTAAAAGTACAGTGGCTAATTATTTAGCTACAACTTATAATTTGCCGATTTTAGATGCAGATATTTATGCTAGAGATGCGGTATCTGTAGGTTCTCCTATTTTGTCACAAATTGCTGAAAAATATGGTACAGAAATTCTTTTAAATGATGGTAATTTAAATAGAGCAAAATTAGGAGAAATTATTTTTCATCAACCGGAAGAACGTTATTGGGTAGAAAGGGTAATTCATCCTTATGTGAGAAGTTGTTTTGATAAAGCTATTAATAAATCATCTGCAAATACTTTAATTTTAGTGATTCCTTTATTATTTGAAGCTAATTTAGAAAATCTAGTTAATGAAATTTGGGTTGTATCTTGTTCTCCACAACAGCAACAACAGCGATTAATAGAACGGAATAATTTAACACCAGAACAAGCAGCAGCTAGAATTAATAGTCAATTACCTATTGCGGAAAAAATTGTTCGTGCTGATGTGGTTTTAGATAATTCTGCTAATTTAGAATCACTTTTACAACAAATAGATAAAGTTTTGTTGCAAGATTCAACACTTTTGAAACTGAAATAATTGATAGATTCTAGAACTTACGCACTGTACAAATTAATCATTATATGACTTCACCAAAATACCTTATTTTAGGCTGCAATTAATTTGATAAATCAACCGTGGGGTAGGGGTTTAGCACTGCTAAACCCCTACAATAAACGTGGTTTTTACAGCTATACATATTTGATATTTTTTAACAATACTCACACAAATATTTTGCCCATAATCATTGCCAATTATTAGCTTCCAAACTTTTTACATCTTCTTTAAGTTCAGCAATATCATAGTGAATGGGAATTTTTCGACTAGCAAGTAGTCGCTGAAATTCTAGTTGATTTATACCTAGAAAATGACTCGCTTGTCCTAAAGTAAAACGTTCTTGTTCAAAGAGCAAAATTGCTATTTCTTGAACTAATTCTTGATCAGACATTTGAATTGTCTGCAAGACTTCATCTGTGATGACAATACTCATATCTCTATTTTCATGCTGAGATTTAGCGTTGCTGAATAGCCCTCAAAAGTGATATTCTTTTACATGGTTATACTTGAGCTACTAACATCGCATTGATATGAGTAAAAATTCTGTCTAATTCTCCAATAGATTCCAGTTCCATAACTTCCTCTGAAGTCAACAAATCAGCTTTTTTTCTATCCAAAAGTTCTTCCATTCGCTTTTGGAGTTCATCACTAAATTTAAACAAATTAAATTTATCTACTTTTTCAACTTTAATTCGACCAAGTAATTTAGAAGGTCTACTAATAGCTGGTATCATAGTTTAACTCCAGTGTTGATTTTAATTTCCCTTCTTCTTAGGAAGTAGAGTTTATCGCAAACAACGAATTGCTTCTAATAACCCTCTGGCTTTATTGAGAGTCTCTTCATATTCCTTTTCTGGGTCAGAATCAGCCACCAAACCTGCACCAGCTTGGACTGTCACCGTTTGATTATGTAATACCATAGTTCTGATAGCGATCGCACTATTCAATTGTCCTTCAAAATCATAATATCCATATACACCAGAATACACACCCCGGCGACTGGGTTCTAATTCGTTGATAATTTCCATCGCCCTGATTTTAGGCGCACCACTAACAGTACCAGCGGGAAAACAAGCTTTGAGTAAATCCCAAGCGGTTTTACCAGGTGCTAACTTACCCACGACATTACTAACAATGTGCATAACATGAGAATAGCGTTCAACGATCATTAATTCATCAACTTTTACACTACCGCTACTGCACACTCGCCCCAAATCATTGCGGCCTAAATCTACTAACATCACGTGTTCGGCGATTTCTTTGGGGTCTTGAAGTAAATCAGCAGCTAAAACGGCATCTTCTCGGCTGGTTTTTCCCCTGGGTCTAGTTCCCGCAATGGGACGGACTGTGGCGATAATTTCTCCTTCATCATTACATTCTGCCTTCACCATGACTTCAGGGCTAGAACCGATAATTTGCCAGTCTTGGAAGTTAAAATAAGCCATGTAAGGCGAAGGATTGATTTGGCGCAGAGAACGGTACAAGGCGAAGGGATTGCCTTTATATTCTGTTGATAAGCGTTGAGAAATGACGACTTGAAAAATATCACCAGCTTTAATATGTGCTTTAGCTTTGTCTACACTGGCACAAAATTCTGGGCGGGTAAAGTTGCTGGTATATTCCTCTATTCCTGCTTTGGGCTTGTTTCCAGGGGCTGTCCAAGATAATTGAGTTTTTTCAGGTGATAGGGGTAAAGATAGCTTGCGTACCATTTCTTGAATGCGATCGCTCGCTTTTTGATATGCTACTTCTAAACCTGCGGGGTCACGTAAATCTGCATAAGCGATCGCCCAAATTTTCCGTTTTACTTGGTCAAAAACTAATAGTTGGTCTACCTGCATCCATAATCCATCAGGGATATTTCGCTCATCTTGAGCATGAATTGGTACACGCGGCTCAATCCAATTAATTAATTCATAACCCCAAAACCCAAATAAACCGCCAATTCCTGAAGGTAATTCTGGTAATTTTACTGGGTGATAAGGTGCTAGACATTCAGACAAAGTAATAAAAGGATCACCTGTAAAAACTTGTTGAGAACCATCTCGATGTGTTTGGGTAGTTTTATCGCCCCTTGCTTCCAAAATCCACAAAGGATCACAACCCAATAAACTATAACGTCCTACGGTTTCCCCACCTTCCACCGATTCCAGCAAAAAGCTATAAGGTTGATCTGCACATACTTTATACCAAGCAGATACGGGTGTATCCAGGTCGGCAATCCATTCCTGATACACTGGTACAAAATTACCTTGTCCAGCCAGCTTTTGAAATTGGTCGAAATTGGGGAAAATCATAAATAATTAAAAATTGACAATTAAAAATTAACAACAAGCTTTTGGAAATGGATAATCTGGAAAAGTTTTTTCTGCTTCACCAATTACCCATTACCAATTACCCATTACCTATCACCCATTACCTAAGGATTAAACATCGTGAGTAGCTTTACCGCTGAATTTAATTTGTGCAGGATTAGGGTTTTGACCAATTCGGCGGGGTACGTGACGAACCATTTCCCGACCAGCATTTACTTTTTCAGGGAAGACACCATCAGCAGGGTGAATCATTGTGGTTTCGCCACCTGGTAAAATGCGGTAAACTTTGTAGTCGGTGATTTTAAATTTGCGGAGTTGACCGCCTAAAGCAATACCATACTCTTTACGAGCAATGTAAAGTAGGTTTTCGCCTTTAACCATTTTAGCTGCGCCACCGGTGGGCATTTCAAAAACTTGCTCTTTGGGGCTTGTCCATGTGATAGCGTACTTTTCTTCTACATCAGCTTTTGTGAGTAGACCACCAGTGCTGCCACCGAAGATTGGGGTTTTTCCAGTTAGAGTTGCCATAAACTGTCTCTCAAGAGGTTTTTACGGCATATTAACATCGGATCTCGACTTATGTTGCGATCGCGTTATAGACTGTAACAGTTTTTAGTCATTGGTCAACCGTCAACCGTCAACCGTCAACCGTCAACCGTCAACCGTCAACAATCCTGCTGACTACCATGGACGATGGGAATTGTAAAATGGAAGTGACTACCTTGATCTTTGCCTGTGGATTCTGCCCAAATTTTTCCGTCCCAGCCGTTGACAATTTGCCGACAAATGGCTAAACCCAATCCCGTTCCCCCTGTAGTTCGCCGTAAGGCCCCTTCCTCTTGGTAAAAGCGGTCAAAAACGATTTCTAGGCGATTAGGTTCAATTCCTCGTCCTGTGTCCGATACTGTGACTTCTAGCATCTGGTGAGCATTGCTAATGGCTTGAATGGTAATCTCTCCAGAAGCCGGAGTGAATTTACAAGCATTATCTACCAGTTTAGCTAATACCTCCACTAACCAATCACCGTCAGCCCTGACTAAAGGTAATGTTTGCGGAATTTGGGTTTTAATTTTGGGTATTTTTTCTTGGCTGGAGCGTGTCCGTAACCGACTGAGGGACAGATCTATACATTCTTGGATGATTAATGATTCAGGATGCCATTCTACCCGGCCACTTTCCAAATTAGAGAGGGTCAAAAAATCTTGTACCAGCTTCCGCATTCGTTCTGAGTCGCAAAGGGCTGTACTTAACATTACCTGTTGCAATTCCCAAGGCATATCTGGTTCAGTGGCCAAGCTTTCTAAACAAACTTGAATGGTGGATAGGGGGGTACGCAGTTCGTGTCCGGTAATGGCAATTAAGTTACTACGGGTGCGGTCTAGGGCTTCTAGTTGTTGGTTGAGTTTTTCTAAATTGGCAAAAGATTCAGCTTGGATCAGGGCTGTACCAATTTGGGTAGCGATCGATTTTACTAAGTCTAACTCCCCTTGTTCCCATTCATGAGGAGGAAAATAGCAATAATGTAACTCGACAATTCCCAGTAGTTGCCCTTGGTATAATACGGGTTCGATTAACCAAGAACGCACGCCAAACTTCTTCACAATTGACGATAAGGCGGATGATTTCTTAATCTTAGGATCATCTACAGTATCAACGACACTTATGCCCTCAAGCTGTCTTAGTACCTGCTGAAATAGAGGATTATGTTCTAACTCCCAACTTTGTCCCAGGACAGACGTGACATGAGAGTTAAGAAATTCATGTTCAACTGTGGCTTTGGTATCTGTAGCTTGGGCGCGATAAATTAGACAACGACAGGCTTCTAAATGTTGTCCCAATTCTTGAGCCGCAACTTGGAGGATTTCTTTAGGATCAAGCGATCGCCTAATTGCTGTACTAATGGAATTTACTAACCGTTCTTTCCTGGCTTGAGCCGCAATTGAACTATAGGCTTTATGCAGTTTATATTGACTAGCTTGCAGATATGTTACTAATCTCTGTACAAATGGGTAGGTATCAATATCAGCAACATATTCATGACTGGAATTAACTTTTGACTTGTTTATTGCTTCCTCAATCCTAAACCGCTGCTTCACTTCATCAATTTTATCCGCTAAATCCGGGCGGTAAACCTCAATTCTAGCTAATAACAATTGAGCAGCTTTTAAGCACGCCCCTTTTTCCGATGTCCAAATTCCCTCAAATCTTCGCGCTGTATCCATATCCAAACTAGGGATCATATCGGGAATATATTTATTTTTAGACAAAGAACCCAGACTTTCCCGACATATTAAGCAAGTAGTATAGTTCTGGGCAAATACTAGCAGATGCCATTCTTGTGTTAAAGCATCATCAGTGTCAAAAGAGACCTTTTCATAATATTCTGAGCTATTAGCAAACTCCGTTTCTGGCGCAGATAATACATATATTTGATTACTTTTATCCGCAAGTCGTTGATAGCGATGGGCTTCTTGTCGGTAGAATCGCTCTTTCTGGAAACTAGCAATGATCAGAGGACGATCTAAATTAGCTGCTAAAACTTGATCTTCCATTGCATGGGAGAGCGCGGTTAGTGAAGCTTTAAAATATAACTGGGGTCGCAGATGGGGGAGTGAGTTTAGTAAATCACTCAACACGGAAGTGGAAATACTCATGAATATATATTTAAACGCTCAATCTAGAGAAGATTCACGTCACATTTGCATTGTACAATTTAAACCTGGTCATTGGTCATTATATCCCATCTTCCGCACCCTAAACTGTCACACAACGAAAAATGGTCGTTTGGGGATTTGGGATTAGCGATCGCTACCTAAAATTTCGACATTTTTGTATAAAAATTATCCTTTAATGTATTCAAAAATCCGAAATTACCGATTGTGACACCGGGGGGTGCGGAATGTGGGTTATATACATCTTACCCATTACCAGTAAAAAGAAAATTTGTCTCTTTTCTTAACTCCAATATAGCTTTAGTCGCAACTAACCCTAAAATACCATAACCAGAGCTAATCCATCAGCGTGGTGAATTTGCTCAAAAATTTGGCATTTGAGAAGTTCATATCCTCATTTTAGATTAGCATCAAAAGATAGTTGCTCAGTGTTTATCAATGGTAAAATTAGACTGACTTTATTTACAAAAGTTAATTATTCCATATAATACCAATAATTCCCCAGGTTAAGAAAATGACAGAGGCTCATATTCCCAAACTCGATAATTGTAGTTCTACAACTTTACTCAACTATTTTGAAAATTCCTGGAAACTGGAAGAAACCTTAATGAAGAGTTTGGTTGGAGAAGAAACGTTTTATCTAAATCCCGATCCTTTAAGAAATAAGTTAATTTTCTATCTTGGACATTCGGCTGTTTTTTATATCAATAAATTAATTCAAGTTGGGTTATTAAAAAATCGCATCAATCCCCAATATGAAACTCTATTTGAAATCGGCGTTGATCCAGAAACACCAGCAGAATTAGAGGCAGCTATTCAAGGAGTTAACTGGCCTGATATGCCAAAAGTTTGGGAATATAGAGACAAAGCTAGAGCAGAAATTACAGCAATTATTTACAAAACTCCCCTAGATTTGCCTATTCATCAACACCATCCTCTTTGGGCTTTATTAATGGGAATAGAACATAGTCGCATTCATCTAGAAACTTCATCTATGCTGCTGCGTCAATTACCCATTGAGAACTTAAAACGCCCTCAAGGATGGAATTATGCACCTAGTAATGGAGAAATTCCTCATAATCAAATGCGAGAAATTCCTGGGGGTGTCGTAAAATTAGGAAAACGCCAAGATGATTTAACTTTTGGTTGGGATAGTGAATATGGTGATCTAGAAATTGAAGTAAAACCATTTTTAGCTAGTCAATATCTCATTACCAATGGAGAATTTTTAAAATTTGTTCAAGCTGGTGGTTATAATAATCCAAATTATTGGCATACTGAATCTTGGAAATGGCAACAACTCTACAAAGTACAACATCCCAAATTCTGGATACCTGAAGAAAATAACTATCGCTATCGTGCCACATTTGATGAAATAGATTTACCTTTAGATTGGCCAGTGGAAGTTAACCACTATGAAGCAATGGCTTACTGTAGTTGGCAAGGAAAAGGAACTCGTTTAATGACAGAATCAGAATGGAATCAAGCCCTAACAATATCAACAGAAATATCTATAGATTCCACTTTAGATAATAACTACAATCTCAACTTACAATTTATTTCTCCAACTCCTGTGGGAATGTTTTCAGAAAATAATCAATCTGGTATTTCTGACTTACGGGGTAATGTTTGGGAATGGTTAGGAGAGAAATTTTACCCATTACCAGGATTTAAAACTCATCATCTTTATGAAGATCAATCTGCACCTTTTTTTGATGATAAACATCAGATGATGCTTGGTGGTTCTTGGGCAACAAATGGTACAATGGCTTTACCTTGTTATCGTAACTGGTTTCGTCCCTATTTTTATCAGCACGTTGGTTTTAGGGTGGCTCAAAGTTTACAATAATTACTTTTTTATCACGCAGAGTTACAGAGTCACTACAAAGAGGATTTAGAAAATGATTGCTCAACCTTTAACAATTTTAGATCATCATTATCTGGAGTTAAATAATGATGGAGAAGATGTGATTGAGGGATTAAGTCGAAATCCCAAAGCTCTATCTCCTAAGTATTTTTATGATGATCCTGGTTCTCTATTATTTGAAAAGATTTGTGAGTTACCAGAATATTATCCAACTCGTACAGAAGCTGGGATTTTACAACAATATGCTGATGAAATTGCTGAAATTACAAATTGTTGTGAGTTGATAGAGTTGGGTAGCGGGAGTTCTACTAAAACTCAAGCTTTATTAGATGCCTATCAAAAAATTTCTGATTCTTGTAGATATCTACCGATTGATGTGAGTGGAGGTATTCTCAAAGATAGTGTATTACAACTACAAGAAAAATATCCAGATTTTGCAATTCATGGTTTATTAGGAACTTATGAACAAGCTTTAGTTCACTTAGAATCAAATTATTTACAGTCGCGGATGTTATTTTTCTTGGGAAGTTCTCTAGGAAATTTTAACCCAGAAGAATGTGATAGTTTTTTAGAACAAGTTTCTCGAACTTTACAATCAGGAGATTATTTTTTATTGGGGATTGATTTACAAAAACCCAAGGACATTTTAGAACCTGCTTATAATGATAGTCAAGAAGTGACTGCTGCTTTTAATTTGAATATGCTTTCTCATTTAAATTGGCGTTTTCAAGGTAATTTTGATCCTAATCTATTCAGACATCAAGCGATTTATAATCAGGTTGATAATCAAATTGAAATGTATCTACATTGTCAAAAAAGCCATTGGGTAAATTTGGCAGCATTGGATTTAAAAGTTTTCTTTGAAGCGGGAGAAAGTATACTTACAGAAATTTCTCGGAAGTTTGATTTAGTAACAATGAAAAAACAATTAGAAACAAAAGGATTGAAAACTGTGAAAAATTGGACAGATGAAAAAGGATGGTTTGGATTGATTCTTTGTCAAGTTGAATAAGTTCCTAACATATTATTTTAGGGTACGTCAGATTAGATAAATCGGTAATAATGAATAGATTTGTGGTATCTGATGTACCGATTAATAGTAGTTTTGATGATTCCCAGCCTGCCTACAGTATCAGTTAATAAGTGATATAATTTAATAGTCATAATCATCAATTAAATAACCATGAGACCAAATCCTATTCCTCCACAACCAGGACAAGAATCTGTTTGGGACTATCCCCGACCAGCAATTTTACAGGATACTGACAAACATATCAAAGTGATTTTCAATGATATTATTTTAGCCCAAACACATCAAGCAAAAAGGGTTTTAGAAACCAGTCATCCTCCTAGTTATTATATTCCTGCTGAAGATTTTAACGCAGAATACTTGATAGCCACACCTAGGAAAACTATGTGTGAATGGAAAGGTATCTGTCAATATTATGATGTTTCTGTAGGAGATAAATATGTCAATAATGCTGTTTGGCAATATATTCAAACTACTCCTAATTTTAGCTCAATCCAAGAATACTATTGTTTGTATGTCAGTTTAATGGATGCTTGTTATGTGAATGATGAGTTAGTTAAAGCTCAAGCCGGTGATTTTTATGGAGGATGGATCACTTCTGATATTGTTGGACCATTTAAAGGTGAACCAGGTACTTATGGATGGTAAAGGATGAACAAATCACAGCTTAATTTGATATTACAAGAAGTTAAACAAGCTTTGCAAAAACTTTATCAAAACCAACTGGAAGCAATTATTTTATATGGTTCTCAAGCGAGGGAAGATGCTAAAGAATTTTCTGATATTGATATTTTGGTTGTTCTGAAATCAGAGATTAACCCCTATCATGAAATTGATAAAACCAGTCAAATAATCTCAAACATTTGTCTAAATAACGATGTTGTTATTTCTCGTCACTTTATCTCTTCAGCAAAGTTTGAAAATGAAAATACTCCCTTTAATTATAATGTCAAAAAAGAGGGTATTTTTCTATGACATCGGAACAACAGAAATTTATCAAGAAAGCTAAATTTGATGAAAAATGAAATACAAAAATCGAGTCCGGTAGGGATACGGTCATTAACGCTTTAGGAGAATCGACCTCTGTTTTTGTTGGAGTAATCCAGCAATTGTAAGTTGGCTCATTGATTAAAGAATCTCACTGTCTAAAGACGGTGAGAGTGTCAATATACCATGTTTTATATTGTCGAAGCCTTTTTGTGGCAGCAAGAGTTAACTTTTTTCAGTCAATCTGCTGTGATTTCATGTTTTGGTAGAGAAGTTGCTAAAAAGGGAATTGTTCCTCTGGAATTTCACCGTTACAGCACTTCCAGGTGTTATGAGGTACAAGAACCCCACCCCCAACCCCCTCCCCGCAAGCGAGGAGGGGGCTAAGATATACCTCATAAGAGCGGAAACCGCTGTATCTGATTGATGCTCAAGATAAAAGAACACAAGGAGATTACAGTATTGATGATACCTTTCAGTTAAGTGAGGAAGATGTCAGAATTTTGATTGAACAAAGCAAAAAATTTATTGAAATTGCCGAGAAAACTTTATAAAAAGTTTTATATTTTTGATAATCAAATATCTGAAAATCATAATTTTTGAGATTTTAACCACTCCTGCACAATTTTTTCCACGGGTTGAGATTGATTATCTACTTGATAATTCATCTTTTGTATTTCAGTCGTAGAAATTTTACCTCCTAATTGATTAATAGTTTCTGTTAATTCTGGATATTTTTGCAGAATTTCTTGATTAAAAATAGGTACAGCTTGGTAGGGTGGAAAGTATTTTTTATCATCTGCCAAAATCACTAAGTTTAAAAATGGAATTAAGCCATCGGTAGAATTTGCAGCAATAAAATCTACTTTTTTTTCTTTGATAGCCTGATACATTAATCCTAATTCCATTTGTTTGATATTAGCAAATTTCAACCCATAAGTCTTAGCAAACCCTGGAAAACCATCGGCTCTTTCTAAAAATTCATACCCAAAACCTGCTTGCATTTGGGGAGTATATTTAGCAGCTTCTGAAAGGGTTTTAATTTGCCATTTTTTGGCATCTTCCCCGCTGACAATCATCGCAAAGGTATTTTCAAATCCTAAAGATGGCATCACGGTTAATTTATATTTTTCTTGATATGCTTGTTTGACTTTTTCATAAACAATTTGAGGATCTGTAATTGGTTTTTCTTTTAATACTGCTGTAAATGCTGTACCTGTATATTCTACATAACCTGCTATTTTTCCAGTTTTAACTGCTTCATGAGCAATAAACGTTCCTCCTAAATTAAACCGACGATCTACTTTTAATTTAGTGTGATTTTCTATTTGTTGTGCTAATATTTCTGCTAAAATAACTTGTTCAGTAAAGTTTTTAGAACCGATAGAAATTGTTGCTGGTTTTTGTTGATAATTAAATGCTATTAATCCAGCTATGATTAAACTAATAATTCCTAAAATAATGGCAATCGGCCGATTAAATTTATCTTTCTTATCTACTTGATTCGTTAGTCTTTTCTCTAATAATCCTAATCCGAAATCTGCACTTAAAGCAATAAAAGCTGCGGGGACTGCACCTGCTAAAATCAAATCATTGTTAACTGTAGAAATGCCTCGAAAAATAAATACTCCCAAACCACCACCACCAATAGCAGCAGCAATTGTGGCAATTCCTACAGAGATAACTGTGGCTACTCTCACACCTGCTAAAATAACTGGTAAAGCCAGGGGAATTTCTACTTGCAATAGTAATTGTTGATCTGTCATTCCCATGCCTATTCCGGCTTCTTTAATGGCGGGATTAATGCTATTAATGCCAATATAAGTATTACGAATTATGGGTAATAAAGCATAAAGAGTTAAAGCAACTATGGCGGGAGTTTTGCCAATTCCTCCTAAAAAAGGGACGGAAATTAAAAAACCAAAAATAGCTAAACTAGGGATGGTTTGAATGGCATTTGCTATACCAAGAATAGGAGATGCGAGTTTTGGTTTACGAGTAATAAAAATACCCACAGGAATACTAATAGAAATGGCTATTGTCATAGCTATTATTACTAATAATAAATGTTCGCCACTGTGAATAATTATTTCTGAACCATATTGAAATAAAAACATGATTTTTGCTATTTTTAATTGATTTTAAGTAAGAATTCAGGAGTCAGGAAGAAGGAGTCAGGAGTCAGGAGTCAGGAGTCAGGAGTCAGGAGTCAGGAGTCAGGAAGAAGGAGTCAGGAAGAAGGAAGAAGGAAGAAGGAAGAAGGAAGAAGGAAGAAGGAAGAAGGAGGAAGAAAGAATAAGAATTAAGAGTTAGAATTATTCAGAATAGCTTTTGCATAACTATCTAATAATCTACTAACTTCTTGCAGTTTCAACATTAATTCTGATGTATTACCATATCCTAAATCTTGTGTGAGAATAAGATAGTATCTACATTCTTCTAGTGAAGCTTGTGCAATATTCATAAATCTTACTTTATCTAAATCTCCTTTTTTCTTAAATCCTTCCGCAATATTTGCCGGAATAGAAACTGATGCACGTCTAAACTGAGAGGTCAGTCCATATATTTCTAATTTGGGAAAATCCGCAGTTAATTGATATACTCCTAACACAAATTGATGTGCTTTTTGCCAAACTATTAAATCTTCAAATGTTCTTGCAGGTTGCATTTATTCTGACTCCTTCTTTCTTCCTCCTGACTCCTGACTCCTGACTCCTGACTCCTGACTCCTGACTCCTAACTCCTGAATCCTTACGATTTTAATTAAGTTGTTGCCAATTATTTCCAGTATTTAAACAAGCCATAAAAGCCTGTGCTTCTGGATGTTGAGATTGGATAAATTCTCTTCTCGTTCCTAAGAAAACTAAATTTCCTGCATCCATTAAACCAACTCTTGTAGCTAAAAAGAATGCTTCTTGAATATCATGGGTGACAAAGATCACGGTTTTTCCTAATTGTTGTTGTAAATAATGGAATTGTTGTTGTAATTCTAAACGAGTGATCGGATCAAGTGCGCCAAAAGGTTCATCCATTAATAATATCGGTGGATCTGCGGCTAAAGCCCTAGCAACTCCGACGCGCTGACGTTGGCCTCCTGATAATTGGTGGGGATAACGTTGAGCAAATTTTTCTGGTTCTAAACCCACTAAGTCTAACATTTCATGTACTCTATTTTGAATTTTCGGTGGTGGCCAATTTTCTAAAGATGGGACAAGTCCAATATTTTCAGCGATGGTAAAATGAGGAAATAAACCTGTTTCTTGAATGACGTAACCTATCCGTCTTCTCAGTTTAATGGCATCCCAGTTAGTTGTAGGATGATTTTGGACTAAAACTTGTCCTTGGGTGGGTAAAAGTAAATGATTGATTAATTTTAAAGTTGTGGTTTTTCCGCTACCACTACGCCCTAATAAAACAAGTGCTTCCCCTTGATAAATACTCAGATTTAACCCAGATAAGAGGAGACGATGATTAATTTCAAAACTGACATTACGAAACTCAACTGCAATTTCTGATATTGTAGACATAATGGTTTAGTTGAATAAAGCACACTTACAGCAAAATTAGCGAGTCACTGAGTTAGTAGTAAAACCCTGTTAATACTGGATTTTTAATTTAAATTGTGATTTTTTTATCTGCAATTTGTTCCATTAATCATATAACTGCTTTGGGGGTGGGTATTTTTGATCCACCTCTTTCTACTTTACTAAGATTTTATGTCTGAGTGAGTATTCTCCACCTCTAACACCTCTCAATCTTTAGTAAGGGATAAACTCTTGAAAAACAGCTATTTTTCAGCCTTGACTTCTCATTGATAAGGTATACATTTATAGAAATTCATTGTTGTAGATTTAATTACTTTCTCTTTTTAACTGCATCAAATTGAGCAAATTTATACCTGCATAGGCAACGTTAGCTAATGACACTTAATACATTAATGACTCCAGAAACAATTGTCCTCGATGGCAGAACTTTTACTCCCGCAGATCAAAAAGAGATTGCAGAATGGCCTTGTGTAGTCAGTCAAAGACCACAACCAACGATTACAGTTAAAGATGATGATTTATTCCTAGTCACAGATACGATGGGGAATATTTCCGGTTGTTATCTTTATGGTAGTACCCCGAGTATGGGGATGTTTTGCCGCGATACCCGGTTTTTGAGTCGTTTAGAGTTACAAATTGAAGGGCGATCGCCTACATTACTGAGTAGCAACGCTGACAAGGGATTTGCTCTCTCGGTTTTATGTACTAATCCTGATTTAGAGAATCTGTTTCCAGCTGATACCGTGGGGATTCGGCGAGAAATGGTCCTCAATGGGGCATTATTTGAAGAAATAGAAGTTGCTAATTACAACACTACCAGCATTAGTTTTGAACTTAGTCTCAGTTTTGACGCTGATTTTGTGGATTTATTTGAAGTCAGGGGTCATCACAGACAAAAGCAGGGAAAACGTTTATATCTAAATCAATCAACATCTGATAGTGTTGCATCTTCATCCACTCAAATTCACAGAGAAGAATCCCTTACTCTGGCTTATCAGGGTTTAGATGGTTCAATTATGGAGTCTCTCGTTCAATTTCAGCATCTGCAACCAAGTCATTTTCACGGTTATACCGCAGTTTGGCGGCTAGAATTGGCGGCTCACGAAACTAAAAAGCTAGGTTATCGCTTAAGTATGTTAACTGATAAGCAGCCTAGCACTACTATCAGTGCTGCCGCTACCTTAGCACAAGCGAAAGCTACTGAGTTAATGGAGGAGCAAAATTGGTTACATCAAATTACTCGGATTAGCTCGGATAAAAGTCTTTTTAATCGCGTAGTCTCAAGGGCTGAACAAGATATATATTTGTTACTTCAGTCTTTTGGCAAGCATAAAACTGTTTCTGCGGGTGTTCCTTGGTTTTCCACTTTGTTTGGACGGGATTCCATTATTACCGCTTCCCAAACCTTGATGTTAAATCCCCAAATTGCCAAAGAAACGTTGTTACTTTTGGCAGAATATCAAGGTCAAACTGAGAATATTTGGCGTGAAGAAGAACCAGGTAAGATTTTACACGAACTGCGGTTAGGGGAAATGGCCAGATGTCAAGAAATTCCCCATACACCCTACTACGGTACAGTTGATGCCACTCCTCTGTGGTTAATGTTGTATGCTGAATACTACAGTTGGACTCATGACCAAGAAACCTTGGAAGCACTGTGGCCAAATGCTTTAGCGGCTATGGGTTGGATTGATCGTCAACTTCAGGAAACTGGCTATCTCAGCTATGCTCGGAAATCTGAAGGTGGTCTTGTTAACCAAGGTTGGAAAGATTCTGGTAACTGTATTGTTAACCGCAAAGGGGAATTAGCCACTGGTTCTATTTCTCTGTGTGAGGTGCAAGCTTATGTCTATGCAGCAAAAAACCGCCTGACGGAAATTGCCAAAATCCAACAACGTCCAGACTTAGCAGAACTTTGGCAAACTGAAGCTAGAAAACTCAGAGCTAAGTTTAACCAGGATTTTTGGTTAGAAGATGAAGATTTCTGTGCTTTAGCATTAGATGGTGAGGGTAAACCCGTAGATAGTATTACCTCTAATCCTGGTCATTGTTTAAATTTGGGGATATTTACATCAACAAAAGCCTATAGTGTGGCGGAAAGGTTGCGAGCGCCTGATATGTTTAATGGTTGGGGAATTAGAACCTTGAGTAGTTTGTCACCAGCATATAATCCCATGGGTTATCACATTGGTTCAGTTTGGCCTCATGATAATTCTATGATTGCCATGGGATTGCGATCGCTTGGTTTAATAGATCAATCTTTGGAATTATTTCAAGGGTTATTTAATATGACCGGCAAACAGCCCTATCAACGCCCCCCAGAACTATTTTGCGGCTATGAAATGAATGGTGATAATAGTCCTGTCCAGTATCCCGTTGCTTGTAGTCCCCAAGCTTGGGCTACAGGGAGTATTTTTCAACTCTTGCAAATGATGGTGAATTTAGTCCCAGACGCGCAAAATAATTGTTTGCGAATCATTGACCCAGCTTTACCAAAGTCAATCAATCGTTTATCTTTTCACAATTTGCGGGTTGGGGGGACAGTTTTAGATTTAGAATTTGAGCGAGTTGGTAGCACTACCGCTTGTCGTGTTGCCAAAAAACGCGGTAATTTGCGTGTCGTCATTGAGGCTTAAATAAATATCTCGTTCCTAGTCTCTAGTAGTCTGTCAAATAAATTTTGACGGATAAGAAACGAACCACGTTCGCGAAGCGTCCCGGAGGGATATAGGCACGAAGGACACGAAGGAAGAAGGAAGAAGGAAGAATCAAAATGGCAACAAATGAACCCGTCAATTAGTTCTTGACAGACTACTAGATATCTGGTGGGAATGAGTGTAGAGACGTTCCATGGAACGTCTCTACATTATTTTTCACCAGATGTCTAATGTCTTCTTCGTGATTTTTGCTATCATCATAAGCAAGATTATCAAACTTGCTTTGACATTATGATCACTATGGCTAACACCACGCTGACGCTATCAGAAACATTCACTCCAGTACCAGTAACCGTTTTAACAGGCTATTTAGGCGCGGGTAAAACTACGCTATTAAATCATATTCTTACTTACGAACACGGTAAAAAAGTCGCCGTTATTGTTAATGAATTTGGAGAAGTAGGTATTGATAATCAATTGGTAATTGATGCAGATGAAGAAATATTTGAAATGAATAATGGCTGTATTTGTTGTACAGTGCGGGGTGATTTAATTCGCATCATTGGCAATTTAATGAAACGCCGTGATAAGTTTGATCATTTAGTCATTGAAACCACGGGATTAGCTGATCCTGCACCTGTAATTCAAACGTTTTTTGTGGATGAAGATTTGCAAAGTCAATTGTCCTTAGATGCAGTAGTGACAGTTGTTGATGCTAAACATATTTGGCAACATTGGGAAGCAGACGAAGCCCAAGAACAAATTGCTTTTGCTGATGTGATTTTATTGAATAAAACTGATTTAGTAACACCAGAAGTTTTAAATGAGTTAGAAACTCGTATTCGCTCAATGAATGCAATGGCAAAAATTCACCGCACCCATAATTCTGAATTAGCAATGTCAGCTTTATTAGGAGTGAACGCATTTAATTTAGATCATGCTTTAGAAATTGATCCTCATTTCTTAGGAGAAGATGCTCATGTTCATGATGAAAGTGTTTATTCTGTGGCTATAGTTGCAGAAGGGACTATAAATGGTGAAAAAATCAATGCCTGGATGTCAGAATTACTCAGAACTCAAGGGACAGATATTTTCAGAATGAAGGGGATTTTAAATATTGAAAATGAAGATGATCGTTTTGTTTTCCAAGGAGTCCACATGATATTTGAGGGTAAAGCCGATAGACCTTGGAAAGTCAATGAAAAGCGTAAAAATGAACTTGTATTTATTGGTAGAAATTTAGATGAAGCTAAATTGAAACAAGATTTTTTTGCTTGCATGAGTTAGATATGGTTTTGGTGGGCAATGCCCACCCTACTTGATTTATTGAGGAATTTAGGAATCTGAGAACAAGAGAAAATAAATAGGGCTTGCAAAAAAGAAAGCAAAAGCATTGATAAATAAAAGTTTACAGGGTTTTACACGCAAAAAAGTGCAAGATTATTAACAATAAATGTTTAAAACCCTTGCATTTTAACTAAAAATAACCGCGTAAATTCGAGGGCTAATTTCCCAATTCTTCCTTCTTCCTTCTTTCTTCTTTCTTCCTTCTTCCTTCTTCCTTCTTCCTTCGTGTCCTTCGCTCCTTCGTGGTTCATTAACTCCTAATTCGGTGACTCCTAGCCCTAACAAAAAGATTTTTTCAACAAGCCCTAAATAAACTATGAATTTAACAATTAATACATCTCCAGAATTTACCAAACAGTATTCCACAAAACTTGCAGATTATGTCACTGCTTTAGCTTGGTCTCCTCAAGGTGAAATACTCGCAGCTAGTTCTGCTGCTGGAGAAGTTGTTTTATGGAAAAATGACGAATTAACAATCTTGCAATCTGCCACAGATAAAGCAGTAAATTGTTTGGCATTTTCCCATGATGGTAAATATTTAGCTATTGGTGGACAAGATGGAAAAGTGAAAATTTGGTGCGAAAATAAATTAATTACCACTTTAGAAAATGCCCCTGTTTGGGTTGATCAATTAGCATGGAATCATACTAATAATCAACTAGCTTTTAGTTTAGGACGTTATGTGCAAATTTGGGATGCAGACACATCAAAAATTGTTGTCACTCTCACCTTTAATGATTCCTCAATTTTGGGAATTGATTGGCGCAAAGATGGCAAGTATTTGGCTATTAATGGCTATAAAGGGGTAAAAATTTGGTCTACTCAAGATTGGGACGAAGAACCATTTGTCCTGGCAATGTCTACCGTCAGTACAGCAATGGCTTGGTCTAGTGATGGTGAATATTTAGCATCTGGAAATATGGATCGGACTCTCACTGTTTTACAATGGGAAAACCCTGATCCTTGGGTAATGCGCGGCTTTCCTGGGAAAATTCGTCATCTCGCATGGTCAGACCTAAAAACATCCACTGGTGCGCCACTGCTGGCTGTTTCCAGTGTTGAGGGCATAGTTTTATGGGAAAAGTCCGCAGATGAATCTGTGGGTTGGGAAGCGCAAGTATTAACCAATCATGTGGATATTATTCAAGCAATATCTTTTGCACCCCAAAGCTTTATTCTCGCTTCTGCTGGCGCTGACGGTTGGTTGTGTTTGTGGGATGAAAACAAAGAAGTATCACAGATTTTTACTGACACTTTGGCAGGTTTTTCTACTCTATCTTGGCATCCTCAAGGACAATTATTAGCCGCAGGTGGTGAACAAGGTGAATTAATAATTTGGTCAACTCCTTTGAGGAATATGGATTGAATGAACCACGAAGGTACGAAGGACACGAAGGAAGAAAAGAAGAAGAAGAAGATAGAAGAGAAGAAAAATTAAAATTCTCCTAAATATATTTATTGAGGGGGTTTTTATCCTTGTAGAGACTTGCAAATAAAAAAATATTCCAGAATTGTTTGTGGTGTAGCCTAAACAGGCTGCTAATAATACGAGGAGGGGCCAGATGCCCATCCCACAATATTGGATAATTTATTTTTTGGAGTTCTCTTCTTTAAAGAATTTGTGATAAAAATTTTCTGGTTCTCTCTTCTTTGGGATTAGTAAAAAAGGTGTCGGGGGTAGAGGATTCAACTAACAAACCGCTATCCATTAGCACTACTCTATCAGCAACTTCCCGCGCAAATCCGACTTCATGGGTGACAACTACCATTGTCATTCCTTCACTAGCTAAATTTCGCATAACATCTAAAACTTCTCTCACCATTTCTGGATCTAATGCTGATGTGGGTTCATCAAATAACATGATTTTTGGTTGCATTGCCAATGCACGCGCTATGGCTACTCGTTGTTGTTGTCCTCCAGATAATTGTCCTGGATATTTTTGCGCTTGTGCTAAAATTCCCACTCTTTCTAATAATTGCATTGCTAATTCTTCTGCTTTAACTTTGGAGATTTTGCGAACATAGGTTGGTGCTAAGGTGATATTTTGGAGAACTGTTAAATGGGGAAATAAGTTAAATTGCTGGAATACCATCCCCACTTCTTTACGAATGGTTTCAATATTTCTTAAATCATGACTAATGGTAATTCCGTCAATGGTAATAATTCCCTGTTGATATTCTTCTAAAGCGTTAAATGTTCTAATAAAGGTTGATTTTCCTGAACCGGAAGGTCCCATTAAAACAACTACTTCTCCCCGTTCTACGGTTAAGCTGACACCTTGGAGAACGTGAAATTTACCATACCATTTATGAACATCTTCAGCAATTATTATGGGTTTTGATTCTGTCATAGATTACTCCTATTTTAATAATCTTAATACCTATTTTAATGAGCAGAATAAATGTTGGGTTTCCTTACGTCAACCCAACCTACTAGTCTGTCAAGAACTAATTGACGGGTTCATTTGTTGCCATTTTGATTCTTCCTTCTTCCTTCTTCCTTCGTGTCCTTCGTGCCTATATCCCTCCGGGACGCTTCGCGAACGTGGTTCGTTTCTTATCCGTCAAAATTTATTTGACAGACTACTACGTTGTTAATTGTTTTTCTAGGTTTTTAGCAGCTAAGGACATGGCATAACAAAATAGCCAATAAATCAAACCAATAAATAAATATACTTCTGCATATCTACCTAAAAACTGCGGTTGTGCTAATATAGATCGTGCTATTCCTGTTAATTCTACTAATCCTACTAATGATAATAGTGAGGTGTCTTTAAATAAGCCAATAAACTGACCAACAATTGCCGGAATAACTGCGCGTAAGGCTTGGGGTAATATTACTAATATTAAGACTAAAGGTGTATTTAATCCTAGGGCTTTGGCTGCTTCTATTTGTCCTCTGGGAATTGCTTGTAATCCCCCGCGCACATTTTCAGCCATGTATGCTGCACTAAATAATATTAATCCGGTAATTCCTCTGAGTAATCTATCTAAACGTAAGTCTGCTGGTAAGAATAAGGGTAACATGACTTGGGCTAAAAACAAAATTCCAATTAATGGTAATCCTCTGACAATTTCAATATAAAGAATAGAAAACCACCGCACTACAGGTAAATTACTTGTTCTTCCTAATGCGAGTAAAACTCCCATAGGGAAGGAAAGAACAATACTAATTATTGCCATTAATAGGGTAAGTAATAACCCATTCCATAGGTTTGTTGATACAGGTTGTAATCCTAAACCTCCACCAATTAACCAGATAATTATGGGAAAAGATAATAACCAGATTAGCGAAAGCCAAGGTGTAATAATTTTAGTAAATTTTTGACCAATTATCAAACCTGTAAAGATTAAACCTGTAATTAATAATAACCATAAACGGTTTATTAATGGTATTGGAACAATAAATAATAAAACGCCAATAATAACAGCATAAATCAGAAAATTGTGTTTTGTAAATATTGCTTTCTTGGTAAATATACCCCCTGTAATCGCGGTTAAAGTTGTAGATATTCCCAAAACAACCCAAATCCGCCAATATAAACTTTGGGGAAATCTTCCCACTAAAAATAATTGTAAATTAACTTGGATTACTTGCCATTGTGCTTTAGTAATTAACCAAGTAAAAAATCCTTGAAATAGCCAAAATAGAAATATAAAACAAACAACAGTTAATAAACTATTGTACCAATTATTAAAGAGATTTTTTCTTAACCAAGTAAGTTTAATCATCATAGAACTGTGAGACCATATAGAATAATTATCATCAGTATTCATCTGCGTTTATCTGCGTTTATCTGCGTTCGACATTATCTTTCCTTAATTTGCACAGAACGATTAAATAAATTCATGGTCAAAGAAATTATCAAACTCAAAGTCAGATAGGTAATCATAATTAACAGCATCACTTCTACAGCTTTCCCAGTTTGGTTAAAAGTCGTCGAAGCCACAAAATAAATATCAGGATAACCGATAGCGATCGCTAAACTGGAATTTTTTGTTAAATTTAAATATTGACTAGTTAATGGGGGAATAATCACTCGCAAAGCTTGGGGAAAAATCACCAATCGCATTGCTAAACCTGGTTTTAATCCCAAGGATTTGGCTGCTTCTATTTGTCCTTTCGGTACTGATTGAATTCCCCCCCGGACAATTTCTGCAATAAATGCACCTGTGTAAAAAGTCAACCCCAATAACAAACTAGAAAACTCTGGAGACAAGGTAAACCAAGGAAGTTCAATTCCATTTTGACTAAAGTTAGCAAAACCCAAAAAGGAACTTTTATTCTCGGCTTTAGGAAAACTCAAGAAAACCGCAAAGTACCAAAATAGCAACTGCAATAATAATGGTGTATTCCGAAAAACTTCTACATAAACTACAGTAATATTTCTCACTAACCAATTATCTGAAAGTCGCGCAATTCCCGCAGTAATCCCCACAATTGTGGTGAGGAAAATTCCCATAACTGCTATTCGTAGGGAATTAATTAATCCCACTAATAAAGCGTAATTATAAGCATCCGTTGGTTTGTAGTTAATGAGAGTTTCACCAATATCAAAAGATGCTTGTTGTTTGAGAAAATTAAAGCCAAATTGAATTCCTAATTGCTGTAAATTTCGTCTGACATTCCCCCACAAAATCATAACTATCAATACTGCTAAAAACACAAAAATTAACTGGATAGCATTTTGCCAAAACCGATTATCACGCCATAAAGGAGGTTTAGAATTAGTCATTGGTTTAAGTTATTGTACTCCGGGCTACTAGAAGTAGCGGAACCATACAGACAAAACCTACCTTAGCAGGTTAATAAATTCCTAATTTTATATTATTTATATTAGTCCACGGAGGTGGACTTTGCTTGTGTAGTAGTGACTTCTAGTCGCCCAATATTTTTACCGAAAAGGTGGAGAATAGAGTAATCCCCCTTTTATTCCCAGTTGATTTTGACCACGAGGAAGATTTATTTTGGTTTTTGCTCCCAAATTGCGATCATAAATTTCGCCATAATTACCAACGTGTTTTACTATCCTGGCAGCAAAATCATTTGTCAAACCAATTCCTTCTCCCAGGTTTCCTTCTGTTCCTAAAAAACGTTTAATATCGGGGTCTTTGCTATTTGCAAACTCTGCTAAATTTTGAGAATTAATTCCCAATTCTTCTGCTTTTACCAAAGCATAAACAGTCCATTTCACTATATTACTCCACTGAGTATCCCCTTTAGCAACTGCTGGTGCAAGAGGTTCGGAAGAAAGAACATCATCTAAAATTACGTTATCTTCTGGTTTAGGTAGGGTTGTGCGTCGAGAAACTAACCCAGAACGGTCTGTTGTCACAGCATCACAACGACCTTCCGCATAGGTTGCAAAGGTAACATTCACATCTTCAAAAACAACGGGTTTATAAGTAATACCTTGTTTCCGCATTTGGTCTGCTAAATTCTGTTCAGTGGTAGTTCCAGTTTGCACACAAATAGCTTTGTCTTTGAGGTCTTTGATAGATTTAATATTGCTATTTTTGCGAACCATGACAGCTTGACCATCATAAAATACCACCGGGGCAAAATCTAACCCTTGGGAAGTTGCGCGGCTAAAAGTCCAGCTAGTATTGCGACTGAGAATATCTATTTCTCCAGTTTGCAAAGCTGTAAATCGCTCTTTAGCGTTGAGATTGCGGTATTCTACAGCATCAGGATTATCAAATACCGCTGCTGCTATAGCCCGACAAATATCAACATCAATACCGCTATATTTGCCATCAGTCCCCACAAAACTAAATCCTGGTAGTTCACCGCTAGTCCCACAAACAAGCTGTCCACGGCTTTTAATGCGGTTCCAGAGAACGCGAGTAACTTCTCCTTGGGGCTTGCTAACGGGATTTTTTGTATTATTTTGTGGTTCATCACTACAACCACTCAAAATCAAAATTAAAGGAGCGGCTATACCAGGTAAAATTACAGATAATTTACTAAATTTCATAATTGTTTTTTTTTACAAGAACCTGAAAGATGTTTCCAAACAATTGAAACATTTTTTGATCCTCTTGCAAAATATATCATTTTAGGAGTATGACTAACGCTACTCAATCTATTAAACTGGATTTTTGTAGATGAGATCTAATTAAAAGAAAACCTCTCAATTAAGAATATGCTAAAATCTCTCAATTCCCTTCTTGGTCGCCATCCAGAGAGGGTCAAAGCAAATGTTGAAATTTATACTTGGCAAACTTGCCCCTATTGCATCCGCGCTAAAATGCTCCTATGGTGGAAAGGTGTTAATTTTACCGAATACAAAATTGACGGCGACGAAACAGCCAGAGCAAACATGGCAGAACGCGCCAACAGCCGCCGCAGCGTTCCCCAAATCTTCATTAATAATCAACATATTGGCGGTTGTGATGACCTGTATCAGTTAGATACAAAAGCCCAACTTGACCCCCTGCTATCTGAGTTAGCGGGTAATGGGTAATTGGTAATTGGTAATTGGTAATTGGTAATTGGGTAATTTTCTTCTTATTTTCCCTTCTTCCTGACTCCTTCTTCTTTCTTTCTCCTGACTCCTTCTTCCTTCTTCCTTCGTGTTCTTCGCTCCTATCCCTAACGGGACGCTCCGCGAACGTGGTTCATTACGGGCGTATTGCTATACGCCCCTACTGACTCGGTGACTCCTGACTCGGTGACTCCTCCCATGCTTGAATCCTCAGAATATTTAAAACATAGAAAATGGATGAATCACGCTCTAGAATTAGCACGGGTGGCTGGTAGTGCTGGGGAAGTTCCTGTTGGTGCTGTGATTGTTGACATAGACAATCACTTAGTTGCTGTCGGTGAAAATCGCAAAGAACGGGATCAAGATCCGACCGCACACGCGGAAATCATAGCGATTCGGGCGGCTAGTAAAATTTTACAAAGTTGGCGCTTGCATCAATGTACTTTATATGTAACTCTAGAACCCTGTCCGATGTGTGCAGGTGCCATAGTTCAGTCCCGATTAGGAAAATTGATCTATGGGATAGACGATACTAAAACTGGCGCAATTCGTACTGTTATCAACATCCCAGATCACCCAGCCTCTAATCACCGTCTAAAAGTGCTAGGAGGTGTTCTAGAATCAGACTGTCGAGAACAATTACAAAGTTGGTTTGCTACCCAACGTCAGCAAAAATAACAGACACAGATCAAACTGTCCAGATGGGAAAACAAAAATTACCCAAGAAAATCTACGGTGGACATAATCAACTTTGTGTCATCTTTTATTCGCCAAAACATCAGCCGCCGTTATGATCAAATCATACTTTGCTTCTACTAATCGCCATTCACAAACCACAAATGTACCAGTAAATCCTCACCTCAACTCCGTTCGGCGACCATTGATGGCTCAGAGTACCTCACGGGTTTCTCCGTGGTTAATCCCTGTGGCTTATTTTTTAGGCCGTTACATAGTTTTGCCGTCTTTCTTTGGGCATATTAAAGTGACTGGACGCGAAAATATTCCTACAAGTGGTCCGGTTATTCTTGCTCCTACCCATCGTTCCCGTTGGGATTCTTTGGTTTTGCCCTACGCTACTGGTCGTTGTGTGACGGGTAGAGATATGCGATTTATGGTAACAAGTAATGAATGTCAGGGGTTGCAAGGTTGGTTTGTGCTGCGAATGGGGGGTTTTCCTGTGAATACTCAACGTCCAGCGATCGCTACTCTCCGGCATACAGTAGAGTTAATGCAACAAGGGGAAATGTTAGTTATTTATCCTGAAGGTGGTATTCATCGTGATGGTCTACTTCACCCTCTCAAAGCAGGAATCGCCCGTTTAGCTATGACTTCTGAATCAAGCTATCCAGGATTAGGAATCAAAATTATACCTATTAGTATCCAGTACAGTGAACCCTATCCTCATTGGGGTACTGATGTGAATATTCATATTGGTGAACCTATTCAAGCCGCAGATTATATAAATGGAAATTTAAAGCTAGAAGCTAAAAGGCTAACAGCAGATTTAACTCATAAATTAAAACAATTAAGTCATCAAGAATCCAAAAAATGCGATCGCATTTTTGCAGAAATTCAAAATTAGAATTTTCTGATAGCATGGCATAAGCTAGGAGTCACCGAATTAGTAGGGGCGTATAGCAATACGCCCGTACTGAACCACGTTCGCGGAGCGTCCCGTTAGGGATAGGAGCGAAGGACACGAAGGAAGAAGGAAGAGAAGATTTGGGCAATTAGACCTCGAATTTACACGGTTATTTTTAGTTAAAATGTAAGAGTTTTAAACATCTATAACCGTGTAAATTTGAAAAATCATTGGCGAACCATGCTGATACTCAGGCTTCTCGGACAATTTTACGAAGAGCTAATTTAAAATTCGTCAGCAACAGACGTAAAAAGCCGACGCACCAATCGTTAGTGCCTACTCCTGGACTGGGAGAAAGTAACGCCCTTTTATGCAACGATGCCGCCAGAAATGGCAACCGGCATCAGGCTGGGAACCGTACATCTAAGGTAATACCTGAACAGCGGATATTATTCGAGCAGTTGTCTTTACAACTATTCGATTAAGAATCCCCGTGTCTTTAGACCGGGGAGTGTCAAGCTATCAATATAACTCTACTACATCAGCCCTCTCTGTTCATACTCTTTTTTGGGTCCAAGGTATTGCCTTAAAGCCAGCCATATAAAAACTGGGATAGTTTTACCGTAGCGACTGAATAGTCTCAATGGTTCTTGAATCAGACGATATAACCACTCCCCTCCTAAATGACGTAGCCAATAGGGCGCTCTTTTGTGAGTATCTGCAAAAACAGGAAATGCTCCCCCCAAACCAATCATGACAGCCTGAATTTTGTCTTTGTGTTGATTCATCCAGAACTCTTGTTTTGGACATCCTAGAGCTACTAAAACTATTCCTGCTCCACTATCGTGAATTTTTTTAATAATAGCCTCATCCTCTTTAGCTGTGAGTGGACGGAATGGTAAAGGCTCCATTCCAGCAATTGTGACATTCGGAAAAAACTGTGTTAAATTCTTTCTCATTTGGTCTAAAATCATTGGATCAGCACCTAAGAAAAAAAGATGAATATCTCTTAGTGGAGCTAATTTACACAAAGATAAAAGAATATCCATACCAGCAACGCGGTTTTGAGTACCAGCACCCATTAATTTTAACATCCAAACCAGCGGCATCCCATCAGGAGTAACAATATCTGCATTCTTTAAAACAGAAGAAAGTTCTGGCTGCCAATAAGATTCTACTAGCATATGAGTATTAGCCACACAAACAACTTTGCTGACTTTACTCATAGCCCATTCTAGAATAATATTGATTTGTACCTCAAAGGGTAAGGCCGTTACAGGAGAGCCAATTATGTTAATTTTTGCAGGTTCAAATTCTAAAGATGAAGTGAAGTTTTGAATTTCCTTGTTTGTGTTTAGCATATCTTTTTTAGATTTTATTGTTGTGGTTGCAAAAATATTTACCAGATATTTAAAATCCGGGTAAATTTTTTCTTATAAATCAATAGCGATTGCACCTAACATAGAAGTGGCAGAAAAATTTAATTGCTCTAATACTTTTGCTAAACAAGAACGGTTTGTTTTACCTATTCTGATAACTAAAATACTTGCATCTGTATGTCTCATAAGTAGATTAGTATCTGCAAAATTTAATAAATGTGATGTATCATATATAATTAAGTCAAAGTTTTGTTTAAATTGTGCTGTCAAATTTTCCATTTGAGGAGATGAAAGTAAAATTGTAGGATTGGGGGGAATTTGACCAGTAGTTAAGATAGATAAGTTATGACCAAAGGATAATTGTTCTATATTTTTTGAATTTTTTTTCCTCACATCATCATTTTTTTCGCTGATACCGCTACTGTTTCTGTAGATAACATCCTCAAAACTTAGTTCTTCAGTAATAAGATTGCTTAATCCTTCTGTATTGGGTAAGTTCAAAATTTTGTGGATATGAGGATGACGCAGATTTGCATCTACTAATAACACCCGTTTACCCATTGCTGCTGCTGTCTGAGCTAAGTAAATAGCAATGGTTGATTTACCATCTCCAGAAGTAGCTGAAATAATTGCTAGAGAACGGATAGAATTATCACTATTTAGGAAAGCAATATTTGTGTAAATAGAGCGAAAAGATTCCCAAAATCTTGATGTATTAAGTCTTTGAGAAAGCTTACCATTTTGACTAAATTTAATATTAGGGATATTTCCTAATATTGGTAGTTTAGTTTTATCTTTAATTTCTTCAAGATTGTAAAAAACATTGTTGAGTGTATCTATCAGCAAAGCCAATCCCGTGCTTAATAATAACCCCAAAACCGTTCCTAAAATTAAATTTCTTACGGTACTTGGTGCAAGATTTTCAGGCTGACTAGGAGGAGTAAGTATCTGCCAAGGTATCTGCTTTTGGGCTGCGTCTATGCGTAATCTTTCCCGTTCGCTTAAAAAATGATTTAGATTATCAACAGCAATTTTTAATTGTCGTTCTAAATCATCTTTTTGGCGGATTAGAGATGGAAACTCTTTAACTTTTTCCTGGAGAGAAATTTCAGATTGGGTAAGAGCTTGAATTTGGACTTTTAATAGTTTAATTTGTTTAGTTGTCTCCAAAAATTTTTGAATTTCTCGCAGACGAGCAGAATTTGGTGCGGCTGAATACAAAGAATTCATCGTTGTGTTTGACAATTTTATTCCCAAAATCCGCGATCTTTCTTTGAGAATTAAATCCGATAAATTTTGTTTTTGAATCAGCAGGCTTTGAACATTTGGGCTGTTTTGTG
Source organism: Dolichospermum sp. ST_sed8 (assembly GCA_028658405.1). GTDB lineage: Bacteria > Cyanobacteriota > Cyanobacteriia > Cyanobacteriales > Nostocaceae > Dolichospermum. The sequence continues at coordinate 41,209 of JAKOGY010000002.1, forward strand.
TATATTCAGATGATTTTATGGCAATTGTAGATTCTACATCTTGAAGTTTGCTCAATAGCTTCTGGTAATCAGGAGATTCACTCAACGCTGAAATAGCCTCTGCTTCATCAGATTTTAGTTGCAACTGTTTTTGCAAAATAGTATAAAGTGTTTGAGTTCTAGCCAATTGTATTTCATTATCTATCCGTTTCTGGGCAATTTGATCAAGTTGATTAGCCAATTGCTGTCCTTGAACTTCAGCATTAACAATCCCATATTTTTGACGAAAATTTTGTAGAGCTGATTGGAGATTTGATACTCTTGCTAATAGTTGTGGAAGTTGATTTTCAACAAATCTAATTCCTAATTTAGTTTCTATCTGGCGTTCCTCTAAACTATATTTCAAGTATGCTTCTGCTGCTTTTTTTAAGATAAAAACAACTTTTTCAGGGTTAGCATCTTGATAACTAACTTCCAAAATTTGAGTATTTGGCAAGAGTTTTATATTAAGTTTAGGTGTGCTGCTACCTGGATAATATTTTTGCACTTTTTGAGTAATGGGAGACATCAGTTTAGGACTTTGCAAGATCTTCAACTTAGTTTCATCAATTTTGTTAGCAGTCTCATCTCTTTTCGATCTATCATCTCGTGCTACTTTATCTTCAGCGGTGATCGGCTCAGTTAAAATTTCAAATTTACCACTATACATTGGAGGACTATTCCAAGTTAATCCTACACTGGTAGAGGCAACAGTAGTTGTGCCAATTATAATTACAAATATTCGCCGGCGAATAACTGCCAATAATTGACCTAAGTTCAATCCTCCTTCATTACCTTCTTCATTTTTAACGGTGTAAACAAAAGGCGTAGATTGACGTGATTGTCCATTTATTTGAGACGAATTTTGCTGAGAATAGCGTTTTTTTATCATCTTAAACCTTATATATTTTCTGATCTAATCTCAAATAAATTATCATGATTGTCAAATTATATTTAATTCTGATACAAGAAGTATAAATGATATTTAAAAAATCATATATTACTCCTTTATTCCATGTCATTATATCCATGAAATAACCAGAATATATCGAATAATTTGACTTAAAGATAGGACTTTTAAAATCAGCTTTTTGTAAATTAACACTGTTTTATGAGCTATAGTGGACAAATTGGCAAAATCTTTGTAAACTCCGATTGAGAATATATTGTTTGTGATTTTGTCAATAGATAAGCAGTGTCTTTTTTGAATATTTATAATTTAACTGTAGTCATCATACTTTTAGTCAAAACCTATAAAGATTATGTAAAGTTAGCCTAAAATTGTTAATTAGCTATTGACTTTTATATTTAACTACTCTTTAATCTATTTCAATCTTACATAAGAAGGGAACAGGGAACAGGGAACAGATAAGAAACACTCATTTGCACCAGTTTAGAGCTTCAGTCAAAAAAAAGATGTTTTTACAAGATGCGTAGCCCGAAAAAAACAGTGTCATTATTTCAATTTCATGTTTTTAAACATGAGTTTTTCCTGTTCCGGTGTGCCTATTCCCTGTTCCCTCTGAAATTTTTCAATTCACATACATCACTCTTTCAGAATAATATTCTCACTAAAGAGATATGTATTATTCTCATTCATGATCAATTTTAATTCAAAAAACAAAAATGGCTATAAATGATAGTGTTAAGCTGGGTAAAGAAGTTAAAATTTTTCATCCTGATCTTGTCAACCTTTACAGTTGTGAAATTGGCGATGAAACCAAGATTGGTAGCTTTGTTGAAATCCAGAAAAATGTCATAGTCGGAGCTAAGTGTAAAGTTTCATCTCACACTTTTATTTGTGAAGGCGTGATTATTGAAGATGAAGTATTTGTTGGTCATGGAGTCATGTTTACCAATGATATTTATCCTCGCGCTACTAATGAAGATAGTAGCTTGAAAACTGAAGCTGATTGGTCTGTAACTAAGACTTATATAAAACGCCGGGCCTCTATTGGCAGCAATGCCACTATCCTGGCAGGAATCACAATTGGCGAAAATGCTATAGTTGGTGCTGGAGCGGTGGTAACTCATGATGTTCCTGATTACGCGACTGTAGTTGGAGTACCTGCTAAGATAATCAATAGTATTCCTAATATGGGTGAGTTTGCTAATAGTAGCTTGTTAAGCTCAATTCAATAATATTTTAGTTTTTTAAAATATTTAAAAAGAGTTTTCAGCCAATATCTTTCAGAAATTAATATCTTCCAGAAAACTTGCCAAATTGGCGACAATTAATCATAGAAAAATGTTACTTTTCAACATAGTTCACTTTTGAAAAAGTACCACTTGAATAGTAAACAATTAGCAATGCTGATTTAAATATCTCCACCCCTTACTTTCTCCGCTGGGAGTGTGAGATAAATTCATCCTTTTAATCAGTAACATCAAAAAATATAGGACTAATATCAATACGCTTCAGGCAAGGAGAATTGTAGGTTGGGTTGTGGAACGTTAGCGTTGCGAAGCAATGGAACGAAACTCAACACAACCGCAGAAATGTTGTGTTTTGCAAAGTCTCAACCCAACCTAATATTTGATTTTCTTCAAATCAAGTTTTGTGAACTTCACTATTTAGAGAGTGACAATCCCATGACAAATACTCATGCTGACTCCCGATTGGCTTTTGATACAAAAGTTGACTCATCTATTAATACAATCAAAATTGGTGTTATCGGTTATGGCTACTGGGGTCCTAATTTAGTCCGCAGTTTTGGTGATTTACCAGGAGCAGAAGTTACAGCAGTTAGTGATTTTAAATTAGATAGATTGGCTAAAGTGCAATCTCGTTATCCAGCCATAAAGCTGACGACAAATAGCCAGGATTTGTTTGCAGATCCAAACATTGATGCGATCGCTATTGCTACTCCAGTTTCCACACATTACGATTTAGCTTTAGCTGCTTTGCAAGCTGGTAAACACGTATTAGTCGAAAAACCTATGACTGTTTCCTCAGAACAGGCAAAGAGACTAATAGATGAGGCACAAAAACGTAATTTAGTGTTGATGGTAGATCACACATTTGTTTATACAGGTGCAGTGCGGAAGATGCAGGAACTGGTAGCCACAAAGGCTATAGGCGATATCTATTACTATGATTCTGTTCGTGTTAACTTGGGATTATTTCAGCATGATGTTAATGTCATCTGGGATTTAGCAGTTCATGACCTCTCAATCATGGACTATGTATTACCATCAAAGCCCTATGCTGTATCGGCTACAGGGATGAGTCACGTTTCTAGCGAACCAGAAAACATTGCCTACTTAACCTTATTTTTTGAGAATAACTTAATTGCCCATATTCATGTCAATTGGCTCGCACCAGTCAAAGTGCGGCGGACAATGCTGGGTGGCAGCCAAAAGATGATCTGTTATGACGATTTAGAACCGAGTGAAAAGATTAAGGTATATGACAAGGGAATTACGCTGAATGGCAGTCCTGAGAACATTTACCAGATGCTGGTTGGCTATCGCACGGGTGATATATGGTCTCCTAAGTTAGATATGACGGAAGCATTGCAAACAGAGGCATTACACTTCATTCATTGTATTCAGTCAGGCGATCGCCCCATTACTGATGGAGAAGCAGGACTACGGGTAGTCAGAATTCTGGAAGCTGCGACCCAATCCATTAAGCAGCAAGGACGATTAGTTGAACTTGACTTAACAGAGGTGGTAGCATGATTCCATTCGTAGATTTAAAATCTCAGTACCTTAGCATTAAAGACGAAATTGATACCGCTGTTTTTAAAGCTTTAGAAAGTACGCAATTTGTTTTAGGCAGTGAGGTAGTCGCTTTAGAATCCGAGTTTTATGACTATTGTGGTGCTGACTATGGTATTGCGGTAAATACAGGGACTAGTGCGCTGCATTTAGCATTATTAGCTGCTGGCATTGGTCCAGGTGATGAAGTGATTACCACACCTTTTACCTTTGTCGCTACCGTTGCAGCCATTTATTACACTGGTGCAACCGCTGTGTTTGTGGATATTGACCCAATTTCCTACACCATAGATGTAACGCAGATTGAGGCAGCCATTACTCCACGGACTAAGGCGATTTTGCCAGTGCATCTCTACGGTCAGCCAGCAGATATGGACCCAATTTTAGAGATTGCTCAACGTTATCATCTGACTGTAATTGAGGATGCTGCCCAAGCACATAGGGCTGAGTACAAAGGGCGACGAGTTGGTAGTATTGGGGATTTAGGTTGTTTCAGCTTTTATCCTGGTAAAAACCTGGGAGCTTACGGTGAAGGTGGCATGGTCGTCACCAATAATCCTGAATATGCCCACACAATCCAGATGCTGCGCGACTGGGGACAAGAACGCAGGTATCATCATGTTCTCAAGGGTTATAACTATCGCATGGATGGCTTACAAGGGGCAATATTGCGGGTGAAGTTACGTCACTTAGATGCCTGGACCAAAGCTAGAAGAGCGATCGCCACAGAGTACGATAAACTCCTAACAAAAGCAGATGTGATCACTCCCACGGTCATGCCCTACAGCCATCACGTTTACCATATTTATGCTGTCCGCTCAACAGAACGGGATTTACTACAACAGCATTTGCATGAGCAGGGAATTCAAACAGGCATTCACTACCCAATTCCTGTGCATTTACAACCAGCTTACGCAGATTTAGGATATAAGCCGGGTGATTTTCCCAATTCGGAACTAGCAGCTAAAGAAGTGTTATCTCTGCCTATGTTTGCAGAACTATCTTCAGTCCAAATAAAAGCTGTGAGTGTCGCAGTATTTGAGAGGATTCCATGTCTGAACTGATCAAAAGTAGGCTAGTGAAAGCTGTACACGGCTGCCAAAACTCCAAACCAGATCCAGAATTTGCCTTAGAAATGGCAAATTCTTTACGCCATCAGTATAGCAATCAGAATTTAATTGAACTCTATACTCGTTTCGCTTTGGGTGAAACCGATTTTGATCTCTTAATGCGGCAAATTATTTGCCGTGCCATAGCCTGTAAATTTGGAGACAGTGTTCATATTGGCAGTAACGTCAGTTTTAAACATCCAGAAACTTTTGAAATCGGCAATCAGGTATTCATTGGTTCACAAACATACATTCAGGGGCGGTTTGACGGTAAATGCATCATTGGTAATCACGTCTGGATTGGACCACAGAGCTATTTTGACGCTCGAAACTTGATTATTGAAGATTACGTGGGATGGGGTCCAGGGGCAAAAGTCTTAGGTTCAACTCATACCGGATTACCAATTGACATTCCCATTACTCAAACAGACTTGGAAATCAAATTGGTAAAGGTGGAAACAGGAGCCGATATCGGCATGAATGCGGTGATTCTTCCGGGAGTCACAATTGGTCAAAGCAGTATTGTTGGTGCTGGAGCAGTTGTTACCAAGGATGTACCACCCTATGCCATTGTAGCTGGTGTTCCTGCTCAGTTTTTACGCTGGCGTGAAGGATATGAAGCATTGGAGAAGATAAAAAATGCAAAATAAACGAATTTTAATTACAGGTGGTGCAGGTTTAGTTGGCTCTCATATTGCCGATTTACTTGTCAAAGAAGAAGTTTCAGAAATTATTGTTTTAGATAACTTTACCCGTGGATGTCATGATAACTTAGCTTGGACACAAGCCAATGGTCCTTTAGTTGTTGTCGAGGGAGATATCCGGGATCAAAAACTCCTTGCTGATATCATGCAAGGTGTAGATATAGTCTTTCATCAAGCCGCCATTCGGATTACCCAATGTGCCGAAGAACCGCGTCTAGCTTTAGAAGTTCTCGCAGATGGTACTTTCAATATTTTAGAAGCAGCAGTCAAAGCTGGGGTAAAAAAGGTAGTTGCAGCTTCTTCAGCTTCAATATATGGTATGGCAGAGGATTTCCCCACAACTGAATCTCATCATCCCTACAATAACCGCACCATCTACGGTGCAGCGAAAACCTTTAATGAAGGCTTATTTCGCAGTTTTTATGAAATGTATGGACTGGATTATCTAGCATTACGCTACTTCAACGTCTACGGACCCCGAATGGATATTTACGGTGTTTACACTGAGGTACTGATTCGCTGGATGGAGCGAATTGTTGCAGGTCAGCCACCACTGATTTTCGGTAACGGTGAGCAAACAATGGATTTTGTCTATATCGAAGATATCGCTAGAGCCAACATCTTAGCAGCCAAAGCCAATGTCACAGATGAGGTTTTCAATATTGCTAGTGGCGTGGAAACCAGTTTAAATGACCTAGCTTATAGCTTGCTAAAGGTGATGGGATCTAATCTGAAACCAGAATATAGACCAGAACGTAAAGTTAACTCGGTGCAGCGCCGACTGGCAGATGTGAACAAAGCCAAGCAATTATTAGGCTTTGAAGCACAGACATCTCTAGAAGCTGGGTTATCTCGGTTGTTTACATGGTGGCAGAAACAACAACTGACAAAGGAAACAAGCAATGTCTAAGCAGATGCAGAATATCCCCATTGCTAAACCCTGGATTGGGGAACTAGAAGCCGAAGCTGCCAGACGGGCTATCATGTCCGGTTGGGTAACTCAAGGTCCAGAAGTGGCAGCATTTGAGCAGGAGTTTGCAGCTTATGTAGGGGCAAACCATGCTTGTGCTGTTTCTAATTGCACTACAGCCTTGCACCTAGCACTGTTAGCTGTAGGTGTGCAGCCAGGAGATGAGGTAATTACTGTCAGTCACTCTTATATTGCCACTGCTAATAGTATTCGTTATTGTGGTGCGATTCCAGTATTTGTAGATATTGAACCACAGACATACAATATCAACCCGTTATTAATTGAAGATGCCATTAGTGAAAGGACTCGTGCTATTCTCATTGTTCATCAGATGGGAATGCCTTGTGATCTCAAAGCCATCTTAGATATAGCCCACCGTTACGGGTTGCCAGTGATTGAAGATGCAGCTTGTGCGATCGCTAGTGAAATTCTTTGGGAGGGAAAATGGGAGAAAATCGGTAAACCCCACGGAGATATCGCTTGCTTTTCCTTTCATCCCCGTAAAGTAATTACTACAGGTGATGGTGGCATGATCACCACTAATAATCCTGAATGGGATCAACAATTTCGCCTTTGGCGACAACATGGTATGAGTGTACCAGATACTGTGCGTCACGGAGCTAAACAAGTCATTTTCGAGTCTTACCCCATGTTGGGTTACAACTACCGCATGACTGATATCCAAGCAGCCGTGGGACGGGAACAACTCAAACGCCTACCAGAGATTGTGGAACGTCGTCGTTATTTAGCACAGCGATATCATGATCAGTTGGCAGATATACCAGGATTGAAATTACCAACAGAACCAACCCGGGCAAAGAGTAACTGGCAAAGTTACTGCGTGCGACTTCCTGATAGTTGCAATCAGCTTCAAGTGATGCAGGTAATGTTAGATGCTGGAATTGGTACACGGCGGGGGATTATGTGCGCTCATCGAGAACCTGCTTATTGCCATGAAACTTGGTCTTGTGGAAGCGATCGCTTAACAGAAAGCGAACAGGCACAGGATCACGCCATTCTACTGCCCTTATTTCATCAGATGAGCAAGCAAGAACAAGATGCTGTGGTCAATGAGCTAAAAACAGTTTATCAAATGCAAAGATAGAAATTCAAACTCAAAAAGCAAAGACGAGAAAACCCCATAACTCAAGTTAGGGGGTTGGTTAATAAACAACTTTAATATATAAAAAAATGTGGGAAGAAACCGGGAAAACCATTGCGTTTGTAGATGCAAATGTTTTTGATGCCAAAACTATTTTATCAGGACTAGAAGCCGATATCAAAGTTCTTCTTAATCCTGGGCGAGATGGTATCGCTCAAATTACCGAAACCTTGGCACATTATCAAAATTTGTCAAGTATTGATATTATTTCTCATGGAAATGTTGCTCAGATACAATTAGGAAATAGTGTTCTTAGTGCCAACTCCCTCCAGCTATATACCCACGACCTGCAACAGTGGCAAGCATCCCTGAATCCTGATGCGGATATTCTGTTTTATGGTTGTAATATTGCGGCAGGTGACTTGGGACAAGTTTTCGTTCAAGATATAAGCACCTTAACGGGAGCAGATATTGCAGCTTCTACAGATCTGACGGGTAATTCTGCCCAAGGTGGCAACTGGAATCTAGAATATGCCACAGGCAGTATTGAGACTGCGACCTCCTTTACAGATTCACTGACGAACTCCTACCAGGGTGTATTGGCAACTCTTTTCACCACGCAAACCCCAGCCCTAACCAACGCAACAGACGGCTCTGGTAGCGCAGGTGACTATGAACTAGGGATGGAGTTCCGAAGTGCTAAAGCTGGACAAATTTCCGCCATTCGCTACTATAAAGCCACCAGTGAGACAGGTTCCCATACAGGACGCATCTGGTCTTCTACGGGAACTTTGTTAGCCAGCGTTACCTTTGCTAACGAAACCTCTTCGGGTTGGCAAGAACAGACATTAGTAACACCATTAACCATCGCTGCCAATATAACTTATATTGTTTCTGTTAATACCAATCAGTATTACGCGAATACAAATAATGGAATTGCTACAACTATTACCAATGGCGACCTGAGCGCAGTCGCCGATGGCAGTAATGGCGTATATAACACTACTCCTGGTAATTTCCCCACTCAATCGTACCAAAACTCCAACTATTTCCGCGATATTGTCTTTACTGCCAATTCAACCGCTAATAATCAAGCTGGCACCATTAGCATTAGTGGCACAGCAACCCAAAACCAAACCCTAACTGCAAACGTTGCTGATGCCGATGGGTTAACCGGAGTCACCATTGCCTATCAGTGGCAGCAGTTGGCAAATAGTATCTGGAGCAATATTGCCGGCGCAACTAGCAAAACGTTCAATCTGGGACAAGCTCAGGTAAATAAGCAAGTACGGGTGCAAGCAACCTACACCGATGTCTTGGGCAGCAGCGAAAATCCCATTAGTTCTGCCACCTCTGCTATAGTCAACGTCAATGACACAGGTACAGTCATCCTCAAGGGCAGTGCAACAGTTGGAGCTACTCTAGAGGAAACGGTTCTTGATGCCGATGGGCTAACTGGAGTCTCTATTGCCTATCAGTGGCAGCAGTTGACAAATAGTATCTGGAGCAGTGTTGCTGGAGCAGTATCAAAATCACTGACACTAACCACGGCTCTGTTAGGACAACAGGTGCGCGTGTTGGCAAGCTATATTGATACCTTGGGTAGCAGCGAAAATGTTGCTAGTGCAGAGGTGACAGTCGCGGCTCAAAATGCCATCGTCCTGGAAAACCAAAAGACAGGAACAACCGCTTGGCAAATTTCCAGCACTAACCAGGCAACCAATCAGATTGTTGGTTATGGCGATGCGACAAGCATCAATAAGGGAGAAGCTATTAATTTGAAAGTCTCCCTTGCCCAAGCTGGACAGTACCGGATTGATGTGTATCGGTTGGGTTACTATGGTGGCACTGGTGGTCGGCTTGTCACCAGTATTACTGGACTTAATGGTGTGGTGCAAGCAGGTCCGACTACTGATCCAAACACTAGATTAGTTGAATACAAATGGAATACCTCTTACACTTTGCAAACTGGTAGTGACTGGACAACTGGGCTTTATTTTGCTAAGTTAACTGATATTAGAACGGGTAGACAGAATTATATCCAGTTTGTGTTACGTGACGATAATCGTCCGGCTGATATTGGTTTTCAGGATGCCATTACCACTGCCGCAGCTTATAACAACTACGGTGGTTACAGCGTCTATGACTTCAATAGTGTGGGTGGACAACGCGCTTACCAGGTATCCTTTGACAGACCATTTCAGTACAACACTTCTAGTGCTTCAGAACAGTTCAACAACACCTTGACCTGGGAATATAACATGACGCGCTGGCTGGAATCCCAGGGGTATGATGTCTCTTACTACACCAATATAGATGCAAGTATCAATCCCTTACAGTTATATTCTCAGAAGACATTCTTATCGGTAGGTCACGATGAGTATTGGTCAATGGAACAGCGCAATAACGTTGAACAAGCCAGAGACAATGGCACCAACTTGGCATTCTTCTCAGCAAATACTGCCTATTGGCAAGTCCGGTTTGAGCCATCCACTAGCGGACAAGCTAACCGCGTGATGACCGTCTATAAGGATACTTCTGGGATTGGTACTGGTGCGGCACTCGACCCCATTACCCAAACTAACCCTGCGGCTGCCACCACGCTGTTCCGTAGCCCTGAAGTCAATCGCCCTGAAAATGCCTTGTTGGGCGTAGCATACATCGGGGATTGGGGTTCTAATAATGTTTACAACGGTTTTGATTATGTGATCAGCAATGCTGCTGATCCTTACTATGCCAATACTGGACTTCAAAATGGGGATAAACTTATAGGCTTGGTGGGTTATGAGTGGGATGCATTGCTGAATAACGGCCTTACCCCAGCAGGATTAGTTGTGTTATCGCAATCGCCGGTACAATCTCAAGGCTTGCTGCCACCTCTTCCTCCAGGAACTAGTACGACGATATCAAATGCTGTGCGTTATACGGCAGCCAGTGGTGCAAAAGTTTTCTCGACTGGCTCTGTTCAGTGGGTGTGGGGTTTAGATAGCGATAGGGTTACGAATCCTCGCGTTGATCCACGCGCCCAGCAAATTGCGGTCAATGTCTTCAAAGATATGGGAGCCAAGCCACAAACTCCGCGTGCTGGTATCGTTGTTTGATCATCAAGAAGATGGGAGATCACCTATCTAGAATATTCTCCCATTTGCTATCTTCATTTTAATTTTTAATTAGGATTCTTTTTGCCCAAACTGAGTCGAATTTAGTCAAAAAATGATAAAAATATGCACAATATGTTAACTAATGATCTGTTAAGGTGCTGGAGAGAAGAGGAAAATCGCCTGATTCCACAAAACTTTGAGGTATTCCAGAGCCTGATTGCACAGGCGAAAGACTTTGAGCAGTGCGGCAAATATGACATGGCAGCTATTTATGGAGATATGGCAGCCGAATATGCATCGTTCATGAAACATTGCGGTATTTTTACCAGTCTAGAGCTGGAACATCTTTTCCTGACAATAGGACTAAAGGCTTTAAAAAGTAGTCGTTATCCCATTAAGAGCAGCCCGTTAAATGGAATGCCAAAGAACATACTTCATGTTGTTTCTGGTGTATGGAGTATTGGTGGACATGGCAGGTTGCTTTGGCGCTGGATTCAGCAGGATGATGAGCGATCACACTCGGTTGTGTTAATCCAACAAGCAGTAGCTGATACCCCTAAAGTGTTGCAAGATGCCGTATTTAACAGTCATGGCAAAATGTATGCACTCAACGAAACAATCGGCAGTTTTATTGCCCGATCTCAGCAACTACGTGAAATTGCTGCATCCTTTGATATGGTTGTTTTACATACAATATTCGACTCTAGCATCCCTGCTATTGCATTTGCAAATAAAGGGCAATCTCCACCGGTTATTTATGTGAATCATGCTGATGAGCGCTTTTGGGTGGGAGTCGGCATCAGTGATGTAGTGGCTAATCTTCGTGAATCTGGGATGCGCCTATCACAAGAGCGTAGAGGCATTGAAGAGAAACGAAATGAAATTCTGCCGATAGTTTTGAGTCCAACTTTAAGAACGCTTTCTCGAACAGAGGCCAAGAGAGAACTTGGCTTTGCTGAAGACAGCATTATAGTTCTTTCCATTGCCAGGGCAGTTAAGTATAAAAATTCCCATGGTATCAGCTTTGCCGATGCCCATGTTCCATTTCTCAAACAACACAATATGGCGACTTTAATTGTCATTGGACCAGGTGATAGTGAAGACTGGTCATCGGCAATTGCACAAACACAGGGAAGGATTAAAGTGCTTGGACACACACAACACACGTCCGTCTTTTACCAAGCCGCTGATATTTACGTTGACTCCTTTCCCTTTGTCTCAAACACATCTCTATTGGAAGCTGGAAGTTATGGTATTCCTTTAGTCAGTCGCTACCCATTCTCTTCCGATGGCTGTGCAATCTTTGGTGCTGATATGCCCGGACTGACTGATAACTTAATTCGTGTGCAGGATCTTGAAGAGTACACAATCGTTTTGTCGCGTTTGGCTGAAGATAAGGAATTCAGGCTATGTCTTGGTGAAAAGACTAGAAAGAAGATTGAGGAGACACATTTAGGAATCAACTGGAAGCGATCCTTAGAAAACTTATATCTCCGGACTACTAATCTTCCTCGTGTAACTTTAACCTCAGAATTAAAAGATCAAATATTCCTTGATGAACCTGATATTTTCTTAGAAAAAGTATTTCCCTTTACCTTTGATCATGACAAATTGATTCTGGATCGAGTGAGATCGATGCCATTCTCAGAAAGGTTTTCTATTTGGTTAAAACAGATAAAAAAGGGAAACTTTGGTCGAATAGGTAATGTTGGCTTCTTATTGCCCGAATGGCTCTATAGATATTTACTGAAATTGGCAAAATTACAAAAGAAGGGAACAGGGAACAGGGAACACTTCGACAAGCTCAGTGCATCGCAGGGAACAGGCAAGAAACTTTAGTTCTGAGTTTAAAGCTCAGTCAAAAAAAAGATGTTTTTACAAGATGCGTAGCCCGAAAAAAAACAGTGTCATTATTTCAATCTCATGTTTTTAAACATGAGTTTTTCCTGTTCCCTGCGATGCACTGAGCGTTCGACTGAGCTCACGCCGAAGTCTTGTCGATAGCGAAGCGTGGCGTTAGCCATAGTGTTGCCCGTTCCCTGTTCCCTCTGAATCCCTAATTTTAGCTGATGGGCAATTATTGATTAGAGATTCTTCTACTAGGGGCAAACACATAATTCTGCATCATCAAGGTGTCCGATACATAAACTGTTCAGATTACATTCCCAAATAACAAACTAATTAATTTTGTCTGACTACTTCTTTATGCATTTACCGCCAATTTATTTTTACATCCCCGCTGACAAGTTACCTACTTGTGGTTTACCCCAAAACGCTAGTTCTTTCTGGGAGTGGTTGTCTTCTCACCCTTCTATCTCTCCCATGCAAGGTGGTGGCTGTATTTGGACATTACAAACCTATCTTTACCTCAATGACTATGGCTTTCCTTGCAAGCTAGTAGAAACGATGCCTGATGAAGGTATTGTTTTATCTCACCGTGACTTTCTGGATGACTCTATAAAGCCAGGTTCAAAGTTACTGCTGGTGTGTCTGCGGGCAGATGTAGACAGGCATCCCTACGCGCAACTTCATGTGGTTCAAAATCCCTATCAAGCAATTCCTAGCCGGTTTATGACACTGTGGGAAAGTCACTTTATTCCCCATTGGCCACAGCCTTCTATTATTCCTCGGAATCCACAACGGGGCAATACCTTTGAAAATGTGACTTTTTTAGGAAATGAAGTCAACTTAGTCTCTGAATTTTGCGATCGCTCTTGGTATGATCATCTCCAAGATTTAGGCTTGAAATTTCAGAAGAAGTTGAATCATGATGAATGGCATGATTACAGTGATATTGATGTAATTCTAGCCATAAGAAGTTTTGGTCGCCAAAATGATTGGCGAGGAAAACCTGCCTCAAAACTTTATAACGCATGGCACGCAGGTATACCAGTAATTTTAAGTCATGAATCTGCATTTCAAGCTGAACGAAAAAGCGATCTAGATTACCTGGAGGCAACTTCCCTAGAGGAGGTTATTTCATCTCTTAAGCAGCTTCGAGATAATAAAGAATTATGCCGTGCAATGGTTGACAATGCTTGGATGCGGGCTAAAGAGACACAACCAGAAAGAATGGTTGCAAGATGGCAGGATTTTTTGATAAATATTGCAGTTCCAGCTTATAAATCTTGGTGTTCAATGCCAGGTTGGCAACAGCAGATTTTCTTTAATACACGACAATTATTTATTGAATTTCGTCCAGGTTATTACTTTTTCAAATCACAACTCCACCTGAGCAAAAAATATAAAGTTAGTAAAGATATGAAAATATAGTAAGCACCTACGAAGCCCAGAAAAATATTAAGAATGGAAAACTCTAAGACATAGATATCCCTCTTCATAAATCCAACTTATCTGAAATTAAGCACTAATGACTCATTTTCTACCCAAACTTTTATATATTACAAAAGGCAATCATAAGTCGCTTGCAAAGATGCTTTGTTTATTCATTCTGATTTCCAGCTTGGAAGTTTTTGGAACTGGAATGATTAGTCCCTTCATTGCGATCGCTATCAGCCCAAATGCGATCAAAAATACTTCCTGGTTAAATTTAATTTATAACCAGATGAATTTTCACTCTGAACAGCAATTTTTGATTTTCATAGGATTGGTAGTTATTATTGCTTTTTATCTGAAATCATTTTTAGCTTTTAATGCTCAAAAAACAGTCTTCAGATTTAGCTATGGTTTAAAAGGAGAACTATCTTGTAAACTCCTAAAAGCATATATTGAAGCTCCCTATAGCTACCATCTCCGAATTAATTCAGCAACACTTGTTCAAAATATCATCAACACAACGGATGGAGTCTGTGTTGGTATATTATCTACGTTTTTGACATTTATCTCTAATAGTGTAATTGTCCTAGCATTAATACTACTTTTGATCAAAACCAATGCGATCGCCTTGATTCTCATTGCTGTCCTGCTACTTATTTCTTTTGGGTTGTTGCATCCAATGAAAGATCGTTTAGCTCGTTGGAGTAAAGATGGGTTTCATGCTTATGGCGAAATCATTCGGATCACAAATCATGGATTAGGGGGCTTAAAAGAAACTCGTATCATTGGTTGCGAATCTTATTTTGAAAATCAGATGGAGGAGCAGTCAGGAATTTACGCCCAAGCTACTACTTTAGCTTCAGCTTATGGTAATCTTCCCCGCTTTGTGATTGAGCCATTAATGATGAGCTTCTTGATTGGCTTTACATTTTTATTTATCACCTTAAATCAAAATAAGACACAAAATCTGACTGGGGTTTTAGGAATTTTTGCCCTCGCTTCAGTCCGTCTGCTGCCGGCGGTTGGAAATTTAATTTCTGGTATTAATGTGATTAGAGGTAACAGTTATTCTCTTGACAGATTATTCTTTGATCTGAAAGAGTTAGAAAAAGAAAATCTGATAACTGACTCGGCTCTTCATGATCACAACTTATTACTAAACCAAAATCAGCAAAAGTTTCAGTTTTTGGATCAAGTTATTTTAGATCAACTCACCTTTCAATATCCAAACACTACAAAAAATGTACTAGAAGAAATTTCCCTATCTATTCGCAAAGGAGAATCTATTGGACTAATTGGTAAATCTGGTGCTGGTAAAACAACTTTGGTTGATGTTCTTCTCGGTCTTTTTACCCCTCAATTTGGAGATATCAAGGTTGACGGGGTTTCAGTTTATAGCAATTTACGTGCTTGGCAAAATATGCTGGGCTATGTTCCCCAGTCAATCTTTTTAATTGATGATACTCTAGAGCGGAATATTGCCTTTGGGGTTGCCGATCATTTAATTGACCAAAATCGCCTCAAGAAAGCAATTGAAATGGCTCAACTTAGCGAAGTAGTTGAGCAACTTTCAGACGGTGTGAAAACTATTGTTGGTGAAAGAGGAGTTCTTTTATCAGGAGGACAGCGCCAAAGAGTTGGAATTGCGCGAGTGCTTTATCACGAAAGAGAAATATTAGTTTTTGATGAAGCTACTGCTGCTCTAGATACTGAAACAGAACATCTAATTACTCAAGCAACAAAAGTTTTAGCTGGGACTAAAACCATTATTATTATTGCTCATCGCCTTTCAACAATTGAGCATTGCGATTGTATTTACCAACTTGAACAAGGTCGAATTCTCAAATCCGGTAGTTACCAAGAAGTGATAGTAGGAAGATAAAACTTTAAATTTCGGATAATAGTTATTTAAAAAGGATTGAACAGTCAATGAAAATAGCTTACGTTACTCCTTTTGATTCTAGGAATCTTTGTGATCATAACAACTGGGCAGGAACCGGTTATTACATTGGTCAGGCACTTAAGAAACAATCTATACCGATTGAATATATTGGACCTTTAGAAGAAAAATTAGCCTTACAAATTGTGAGTAAATTTAAAAGTCGTTACCATAAATATTTGGGAAAAAACTATATAAAATATATCGAACCATTGATTTCAAGAGACTATGGAAGACAAATTTATCAAAAGCTGAATAGTATTAAGTCTGATGTTGTCTTAAGTGCAGGAAGTGATTCTATTGCCTATCTTGAATGTAATCAACCGATTGTTTTTTGGGCAGATGCGACTTTTGCTAATATCATAGATTTTTACCCTGCATATAGTAATCTTTGCCAAGAATCACTCCAAAATGCTCATTTAATTCAGAGTATTAGTCTCCAGAAATCTCGGTTAGCAATTTACTCTTCTGAATGGGCAGCCCAAACAGCTATTGATTATTATCAAACCGATCCTAAAAAGGTGAAAGTTGTCCCTTTTGGAGCGAATATTGAAAGTAATTTTACTCTTGATGCAACTAAAAACTTAGTTGAATCAAGACCAACAAATCAATGCAAATTGCTGTTTTTAGGGGTTGATTGGTTTCGCAAGGGAGGAGATATTGCTCTGGAGGTAACTAAAAAGTTGAATGCTTCAGGTTTAAATACAGAATTAACAATTATTGGCTGTCAACCTATTACTGAAGATCCCCTACCTGATTTTGTTAAGCCTTTAGGTTATATTTCTAAATCCACTCCAGAAGGTAAAAACAAAATTTATCAGTTAATCGCCAGTTCACACTTCTTGATATTACCTTCCATTGCTGATTGCACACCTATTGTTTTTTGTGAAGCAAATTCACTAGGTGTACCTTGTATTTCTAGAAGAGTTGGTGGAATTCCCACAATTATCAAAGATGATTTAAATGGAAAACTATTTGATAGAGATAGCGATGCTACTGAATACTGCAAATACATTTCCAATATCTTTACAAATTACACCCAATACAAAAAATTGGCTCTTTCCGCTTTTAATGAATATGAATCGCGTCTGAATTGGAAAGTGGCTGGTCAAAAAGTGAAAGAATTGCTCATGTCTCTCGGATAACATTATCAATAATTTAGATATTCTTCAAGTCCCTTTTATGATTCTATCAATAAATTATGAATTGATATCAGAAGTCGGGGTTCTGGGGATAAACGAATGACAAACTAGTATTTTAGGAGAATATTCAGATGTTTGATTACCTAATTGTTGGTGCAGGATTTGCGGGCAGTGTTTTAGCTGAACGGTTGGCAAATCAGTTAAACAAGAAAGTGCTAATTGTAGATCGTCGCAATCATATCGGTGGTAATGCTTATGACCACTACAACAACGATGGAATTTTAGTGCATAAGTATGGTCCACACATTTTTCATACGAATTCTCGCGATGTATTTGAGTATTTATCCTTGTTTACTGAGTGGCGATATTACGAACACCGAGTGCTTACCAGTGTAGATGGTCAGCTTGTCCCAATTCCCATCAACTTAGACACTATTAACAAACTGTATGGATTAAACTTAACCGCATTTCAATTAGAAGAATTCTTTGCTTCCGTTGCAGAAGCACGAGACAAGATTTTGACTTCAGAGGATGTCGTGGTTAGTAAAGTGGGACGAGAACTGTATGAGAAATTTTTCCGCAACTATACCTGCAAACAATGGGGAATAGATCCATCTGAACTTGATCGCTCCGTCACTGCCCGCGTGCCAACGCGAACAAACCGGGACAATCGCTATTTCACCGATACGTATCAGGAAATGCCACAGTATGGCTTTACACGGATGTTTGAAAATATGCTCAATCATCCCCATATCAAAGTCATGCTCAATACGGATTATCGGGAAATTCAAACGGTCATACCCTATAAAGAGATGATTTATAGCGGTCCGGTGGATGAGTTTTTTGATTATCGGTTTGGTAAGTTGCCATATCGATCGCTTGACTTCAAACACCAAACTCATGACAGACAGGTATTCCAATCTGCACCCGTTGTCAACTATCCCAACGAGCATCTATACACTCGCAGCACAGAATTTAAATATTTGACGGGGCAAGAACATACCAAAACCAGTATTGTGTACGAGTTTCCTAAAGCAGAAGGCGATCCTTACTATCCCATTCCTCGTCCTGAGAATACAGAACTTTATAAAAAGTACAAGTCACTGGCAGACGCGACTCCAGAGGTACATTTTGTAGGACGGCTGGCAACTTATAAATACTACAACATGGATCAGGTTGTAGCTCAAGCTTTGATGGTGTTCAAACAAATTAGCGCTAAAGAGTCCTTAGAAATGGCAATAATTCGTTGAAGGGATAGGTCCAAAGTCTATCTAAGTAGGTTAGCATTGAAAATTGTCGTTATGGCAAGGCAAAAGGCAAGAGGCAAGAGGCAAGAGTGAAGAGGTTTTGGGAGATTTTACTTTTCTTTACATACCTTTAAATTTTTATGTTCACCTACTTATCCCAATTCTTGTGAGTTGCTAATTTCGATCCGCTCATTCAACAACAGTAAATTAAGAGACTTCCAAATAAAAAAATATCCCAAAATTTCTTGTAGTGCAGGTATCTTGCCTACTAATAATACAAGGAGGAACCAGATGCCCATCTCACAAAATTGGATAGCGTAACTAGCACTGCTGCAAGCAGTTCATTTTTTTGTGGAGTTCTCTAACAGAAATAGCTGAATGTTGGATTCAGAGGGAACAGGGAACGGGCAACTTTCTAACAGGAAAAACTCATGTTTAAAAACATGAGATTGAAATAATGACACTGTTTTTTTCGGGCTACGCATCTTGTAGAAACATCTTTTTTTTGACTGAGCTTTAAACTGGTGCAAATGAGTGTTTCTTATCTGTTCCCTGTTCCCTTCTTTTGTAAGTTTTAAACCATGTTAACAAGTTTATAGGATCGTAAAATTTATGGATTATTTATCTCCAGCAGTTTCAATTATCACTCCAGCTTACAAGCGAGTTGATTATCTAGCAGAGGCTATTAAAAGTGCGTTAGATCAAACTTTCTCAGACTTTGAGCTAGTGGTTTGCGATGACAGCGCTGAACCAAAAATCGAAGCCCTTTGTCGTAGCTATGAAGATCCTCGGATTATCTATCGAGCCAATGAACAGCGATTAGGAATTGCTATGAATAATTACAGAGGCTTTCAAACTGCTCGGTCTGATTTGCTCACAAAACTCGATGATGATGATCGCTGGACACCTAATTTTTTAGAAAAATTGGTTCCAGTCATGCTATCTAACTCTGAAATTTGTCTTGCATTCAGCGATCACTGGTTGATTGATTCTGAGGGAAACCGTATGCTTGAAGCAAGTGAAGAACAGACTACTAAATTTGGTAGGCATTTTCTCAACTATGGATTAGTTAAACAGCCTAAACTTTTAATTTCCCATAAATCTATTCCTCTGGCATCATCAGCAGTTTTTCGTAAATCAGCTATTGATTGGTCAACTTACTCTGAAAAGGTTGGAGGTGCTTATGATCTTTTTTTAAGTTCCTGTCTCGTCAGTAGTGGCATGGAAGTTTTTTATGTACCAGAAAGATTAACTGAATACCGTCTTCACTCTGGCAGTGGAACTTCAAATCGTAGGCTGCAAAATTCTTTAGAAACCCTTTGGGTGTCAGAGAAAATTTATACAAATACCTATTTTCAAGATATTGCATCTGATTATAGAAATATTTGTTCATATAACAGTAAAATAACTGGTAATGCTTATCTCCACGAAAGGCAATTAATATCGGCTTTGCTTTATTATATTCAAGCAATAAAGTATCATTTTATTGCCTAAAAAAGCATAATTGATTAATTCAAGTAAACTTTTTACTTATTCCCTTACAATCAAGAAAAACAACCATGAAATCATCCATATCTATATGTATCCCAACATATCAAAGACCAAAGTTTCTCAAAGAAGCTTTGTATTCAATATTTAAACAAACTCTCCAACCAGTCGAGATCGTTATCGGTGATGACTCTCGTGATGATTTGACTGAAAACCTAGTTTTAGATATTAAGAAGGAATGCGAAATTCCTATTTCTTATACTAGACATTCTCCTGCACTGGGTCAGGCAAGAAATGTGAATTTTCTTTATGAGATGGCAAAAGGTGATAAAATAGTTCTGCTTCATGATGATGATTTACTATTACCTAATTCTTTAGAAGACTTAAATAGTTGTTGGGATCTCCATCCTAATTTAGTCGCTGCCTATGGCAAGCAGTACGTTATTTCAGAGGAGGGTGATATTAATATTCGTCTTAGCTCTAAACTTAATCAATACTACTTTCGTACTAGCGATCGCGCTGGATTACAAAAATCTTCTGTAGAGGCTGCCCTACTTCACCAGTTCCCCAATGATTGCTTTATGATTCTTGCATCTGCCGCAAAGGCTATCAAGTGCCGTTCTCATGAAAATGTAGGAAATGCAGTAGATTTTGATTTTGGTTTACGTCTGTCCTTTGAATACTCGAATTTCTTTTTTTTGGACAAATATACTGCTAAATATCGATTTTCCAATGTTTCAATCTCTAAAAATACTGATTCGACTGCACAATCTTTCCAGATAATTCTCAATACTGATTTTCCAAAAGAAGTCTCTTGGGCTAAAGAGTATGAGCTTAAGAGAGAAGCCCCAACTGCAATCATTCAGTTAATTAATTATGGTAAGAAAAAGCAAGCTTTAGATATTTATTTCAGCGAATACTATCCCTTGTTTAGAAAGTTTAGCTTAGGAGGCATTCGTAGATTTTTGAAATTATTTTTACCATAACCAACAGAAAACTTATTTAGCCACTTAATGATGACGCGGAAGCCTACAACCTACATAGGACTTACGCAAAAACCACCGAAAAGCTTAATTTCTTGAACCGCCAAGATCGCCAAGAATTCGTATAGGTAGGTGAATAGAATAAAACCAATCTGTGTAAAGAAAAGTAAAATCGCCCAAACCCTCTTCACTCTTGCATGAGTGCCTCTTGCCTCTTGCCTTGCCATAACGACAATTTTTAATGCCAACCTACTTAGTATGCGTAAGTCCTGCTACATTCAGTAAGTTATTAGCGAATTAATATGAAGTGTCAACCCTTTGTAAGTATCATCGTCAATAACTACAACTATGATCGCTTTCTAGCAGACGCGATCAATAGTGCCATTAACCAAACCTATCCTCACATTGAAATTATTGTTGTTGATGATGGTTCAACTGACAATTCTCGTGATATTATTTCTGGATATGGTCAACGCATCATCCCGATCTTCCAACCCAATGGTAAACAAGCTGCTGCTTTTAATAGTGGATTTGCCAAAAGCAAGGGTGACATCATTATCTTTCTGGATGCAGATGATTACCTATTTCCTAATGCAGTTGAGCAAATCGTTGCAGTTTGGAAACCAGAACTTTCTAAAGTTCACTATCGCCTAAAAGTTGTTGATACAATTGGTAAATCCCTGGGTTACTCTTCTCCCCAAGGATCTGCTCCTCTTTCCAGTGGTGAGGTATGGAAAATCCTTTTAGATAAGGGTGGATATGTCAGCACTCCCACTAGCGGTAATGCCTTAAATCGTCGGGTTGTGGAAAAGCTATTTCCTATTCCTGATGAATATAAACTCACCGCAGATGATTATTTATCTTTCCAAGTTCCTTTTTATGGTGATGTTGCCGCAATAGAAGAACCACTCGGCGCTTACAGAATTCATAATAATAATCAGTGGGCATTAGCAACAGTTACCAGCAGTAGATTTCAACGCTTTGTGCGTCACGATTTACAAAACTTTGCCCTGTTAACCCAAAAAGCAAAAGCATTGGGTTATGAGATTCCTTCAGATTTAGAACAGCGTTCAGTTGGCCGCTTATGGTCTCGGATTATTTCTTTACGGCTAGATCCTCAAAAACATCCAGTTCCCAGCGATCGCTCACTAAATTTAATTTACGACGGAATTCGCTGTCTATGGAAATACTCAGACTTTAACTGGCAAAAACGACTTGTCTACAGCCTATGGTTTATCTGGGTGGGATTAATGCCATTACCTCTAGCAGAACCGGCAATTACATGGTTGTATGCACCCCAACATCGCCCCAAACTAGTTGATTGGACTGTGACTAAAATTCGTGGGCTTGTTACCTAAAAAATTTCATCTTTTTGAGAACTTACCCAACTCTCACCTACTTAGTAGGATCTGATTTCACAGATTTAATGAACCCGTGCCTACGAACGATGATAGGACTTACGCAAAATCATGAAAAAACGAACCGCCAAGACACAAAGGACATAAAAAAATAAGAGTTTCTCCAAAGTTATTGTGTAAGTCTTAAATTATTTATTTACCGATTGCGGCAGTCCTATTTTTCCACAAAATCAATGGTGATGAAACAACAAAATTTAAAAGTTCTTTTTGTTAGTCATGCTTATGTTGTCGGAGTCAATCAGGGTAAATTGAATGCAATTTCGCAGACTAATAACATTGAAGTCGGTCTTCTGGCTCCAAGTAACTGGAAAGCATTGGAATGGAATCGTCTCATCCCACTGGAAACACCCTGCTCTCATATCCGTGCCTACTCCGCTCCTGTTTTATTCAGTGGACGTGGAGGCGCATATATTTATGCTCCTTGGACACTATGGCAAGTGCTGAATGATTTTCGTCCTGATATTGTCCAAGTTGAAGAAGAAGTATTTTCCCTCTGTGCATTTGAATTAGCCATCTGGAGTCGGTTCACAGGTAAACCCCTGGCTATTTTTGGTTGGGAAAATATTAATCGTCGTCTGTCTTTTTTCCGTCGTTGGATCTGTCAGTTTGTCCTCAATACTGCCAGTCTCGTACTTCCAGGTAATCAAGATGGGGCAGACATTATGCGCCGTTGGGGTTATACAAGTTTATTGGAAGTAATGCCACAGATGGGCGTTGATCCTGAATTCTTTGCACCTCGTCAACAGAAAGTAGATCGCCCCTTCCATATAGGATTTCTGGGCAGGTTAACCCACAGTAAAGGCATTGATCTCATTTTTGTGGCTGCTCATCAGTTGCGTCAACAAGGTTTCAACTTCCGGATTCTGATCTGCGGATCTGGTCTGATAGAAGCAGAATTAAAGCAGCTATCCCAGCAGCAAGGTATAGCAGATTGGGTCATCTGGCAGACTGCTGTCCCCCACGAACAAGTCCCAGAGGTGATTAGTCAGTTCGATGTATTGGTCTTACCTTCCCGGACAACTCCTGAATGGAAAGAACAATTTGGTCACGTTCTCATCGAAGCAATGGCCATGGGAATTCCCGTAGTTGGTTCATCAAGTGGGGAAATTCCGCATGTGATTGGAACAGAAGACCTAGTATTTCCCGAAGAAGATGCCAGTGAGTTGGCAGCAATATTGAAGCGGATGATCTGTGAACCAGAGTGGAGGCAAGAGGTAAGAAACTATGGTTTGGATCGGGTGAATCGACTGTATACCCACCAAAAGATTGCTCAACGATTAATTGATTTGTGGCTGAACTTAACCACTGGGATCAAGGCAGATCCCACTATGAAAATTTACCGAAATGAATCAGCGAGGGGATTAAACTGATGCGGATAGCGATCGCCCGCACCATGCCTGAATTTAGCATGGATGTTTATGCTGAAGGATTAGTTTCAGGGCTACGTGCTGTACGTCCTGACTGGAAGATTGTCGAGCTATTCCCTGAGCCAATTGATAGGAAAAGTCGCTCACCATGGATCAGAGTCAGAAAGTACTACGAGCGGTTCTGGAATTTTCCCCGCTGTGTTGAACAGCAGGATGTAGATATTGTTCACATAGTTGACGCAGCAGAAGCACATATGGTTTACTGGCTGCAAAAAACAACCAAACGTACTGTAGTAACTTGCCACGATCTGATTAACTACTTTTATTCAGATAACCGTGTGGCTTCAGTCCAATTGCCCCTTGTTAGCCACCAGATATGGCTTCATAGCATTCGAGGAATGGGCTATGCCGATCGGATTATTGCTGTTTCTGAAGCAACAGCTAAAGATACAGTCCAAATTGTCAATCTTGAACCTGATCGCATCTGTGTAGTTCCAAATGGAATTGATATAACATTTCAACCTTTGCCACAGATACAAGTGCAGATAATTCGTCAGAGGAGGGCAATAGAAATCGGTACCCTCTGTTTACTAAATGTTGGATCTAACCATAGTCGGAAAAATCTGCTCAATATTCTGCAATCGCTAGGAGTTTTGAAGCAGATAGGTTTGCCGTTTGTATTCTGGAAAGTGGGTTCAGACTTTACAGTAGAGCAAAAAGACCTAATTCAAAATCTGCAATTGCAGGAAGTAGTGCGCTACTTGGGTAAACCTGACCGAGCTACCTTGCTTGAGATATATAATGCAGCGGATATATTGGTTTCTCCTTCCTTATTCGAGGGATTTGGCATGACATTGTTAGAAGCAATGGCCTGCGGTACTCCAGTGATTACATCTAATGTTTCCTCAATGCCGGAAGTGGTGGGGGATAGTGGGCTTTTGGTTGATCCCAATTCTCCGCAAGCGATCGCCGATGCAGTAATTCATCTCCACAAAAATCCTCCTCTCTATGCCAACTTGGTAGAGAAAGGATTAGCCAGAGTACAGTCTTTTACTTGGCAAAATGCCGCAGAACAGGTCGCAACGATTTATGAAAAACTTTTGCACCCTGGTTAGAAATTCAAAAAGAAATCACACATGAAAATATTAATATCTGCTTATTCGTGTGAACCGGGAAAGGGGTCAGAGCGTGGTGTTGGCTGGAACGTTGCCAAGGCAGTTGCTAAATATCACGAGGTTTGGGTGCTAACCCGACCAGATGAAGGCAAGGAAACCATTGAAGCAGAACTGACTTGCAACCCAGAACCGAATTTGCACTTTGTCTACTTCAACCTACCCATCTTTGGCAGTATGTGGAAATGGGGGTTTGGTTTGATGCAATTACACTATTACCTCTGGCAAATTCAAGCCTACTTTGTTGCCCTTCGCCTTCACCAGCAAATTGGTTTTGACCTTGCACATCATGTAACCTTTGTCAAATACTCACGTCCCAGTTTTCTCGCGTTCCTTCCCATTCCGCTGCTGTGGGGTCCAGTGGGGGGTGGGGAATTTGCACCAAAGGCATTCTGGAAAGACTTCAGCCTCAAAAGTAAAATTCACGAGCAAGCCCGCTTACTGGCTTGCTGGATATTTGAGTCCGATCCCTTTGTCCGGTTCACCGCCAAACGTAGTCTTGTAGCCAAGGCAACGACAGAAGACACCGCTGCCAGAATGCGAAACATGGGGGCGAAGCAGGTTTCAATTGAACTAGCAATCGGTCTGCTGAAGGAGGAAATTACCACACTCGCTCAATACCCTTTACCAAATAAGATACCAATTCGATTTATTAGTATCGGTCGGCTATTGCATTGGAAAGGATTTCATCTGGGATTGCGAGCCTTTGCCCAAGCGAATCTGCCAGATGCAGAATATTGGATTGTAGGCAATGGGGCAGAAAGGCAAACACTAGAGCAAATGGCTGTCACGCTAAACATTTCCCATCAGATCAAATTCTGGGGTGAACTTTCTCGTGCGGAAACCCTACAAAAGTTGAGTGAATGTATGGTGCTAATTCATCCAAGTCTGCACGATTCTGGGGCAGGTGTATGTCTAGAAGCAATGGCAGCAGGTCGTCCAGTCATTTGTTTAGATTTGGCAGGACCAGCAGTTCAAGTTGCCAGTGATACCGGCTTTAAAGTAGCTGCTTCCACACCTGAGCAAGCTGTCCGGGAGCTATCCCAGGCGATCGCCCGATTGGCAAGGGATGGCAATTTACAACAGCGCATGGGAGAAGCCGGCCGAAAAAGAGTCAGTGAACTGTTTAATTGGGAAGTCAAGGGTCGTGACTTGGCAAATCTTTACGAAGAAATTATCACCCAATCCCAGGTTAAAACCTTATCAGCACCTTCGGCAGCAATATCCACTGCCATTAATAATCTCGAATCACTTTAAATACTATTTAATAGAGCATCTATCATATTCAAAGGAGATCATCTTATGGAACCAGAAGAATACTATCAAAAAAATGGCTATGTTGTTTTTCACAACTTGATTTCCACTGATTTAATTAATCAACTTTTAGAGTTATATACAAAACAAATTGTCCATTCCAGCTATCCATTCTTTCGGCAAAGTACAAACAAATATGAAGTGAATCGTTTGAATAAGTTTGGCTACGTTGAACAGTCTTTCCTAGATATTCATGACTACGAGAAGTTTCCTGAGTTTAGCAATATTACCAAAGAAATCTATTGTGGCGATTCGATCCAAGATGCTCTCGGACAAATCACGGGTTCGCACAGTTTTAATCTCATGCAAACCATGTTGTTTGACGCAAATACGGAAACTCAGGCTCACCAGGATTGGTGGTACTTAGATACCGTTCCCAATGGACACTTGATTGCTGCCTGGATTGCTCTCGAAGATATTAACGAGCGGGCAGGGAGATTCTATGTTATGCCAAAGTCGGTTGAGAATTTTGACTTTCACAGCGATACTCCAAATTTATCTCATAGTGAATGGTTAACACGAATTAAGGAATTTTTTACAGCTAATCAAGACGACATTAAAGCCCCTGCTATGAAGAAGGGAGATGTTCTATTTTGGAACTCTAAAACCGTTCATGGTGCTTTGCCAACACAAGATCAACACTTTTCCCGAAAATCACTGACTGCCCACTATATTCCCTCGCACTATCAATTTGGCAATCTCTTTACTACCAAAGACTATATTGCTTATCAAAGCTACAATGGTGTAAAATTTTATCGCAATCAGCCAGATTATTCCTTTGCTAATAGCGTTAAATATAAGATTAAGAATTTTGCGTATGATTCTCCTCTTTTATTAAAGTTAATGCGTAAAATACAGGCAGAAGTGGAAAATACAAATGCTAGATAAAACTGCCTTATTGAATATCTTTACTAAGGCAGAAATTTCCACAAGAGACTTCCAAATAAAAAATATCCCAAAATTTCTTGTGGTGCAGGCATCTGGCCCTGCTAATAATATTAGGACCGGACCAGATGCCCATCCCACAAGATTGGATAACGAAGCTCTCCTGCAAGCAGTTCATCTTTTTTATGGAGTTCTCCAAATCATTTCCAGCAAAAATTTAGAAATAAGAAAACGAGAGCAAATATATGAGGACATTACAGGTTACTAACCAGATTACAAATCAATATTTTGTTTGCTTGCAGCGGGATTCACTGAAGCCCATTATGTGGGATATATCTCGCAGTGATTGTAATGCTGCCATGGCTGAATTAGCGCCAAACTGTCTCTATTTAGGCAAAATCTTTAAAGAAATGGAGAAGCAATTAACTATCAGTGGACTAACTTTTTATATGACCTGGGATACGGATCAACTTCCATCTTACGGAAATAATGTTGTTGCTGTTTTATTAGGAGATGAACAGTGTCGTATCCCTGCCTACATTCATCAGGTACGGGCTGTTTTCAAAAATATGAGTACAGTCCCAATGATTGGAGATAATCTTTTTCTCAAGCCTTCCTACCTAAACTTAATGATTTTTATGCAGTTTTTGAGAAACTGGGTAATTCGTACTCCAGGATTGCTTAATTTTTGGTTTCATAGGCTAGTAGGAGCTAAAATTGCACCTATTTATGACATTCCACTTGGCTACTTCAGACAGGATTATTTACCAATAAAAGATATAACCGAACGTCAATACGATCTTTTTTTTGCAGGCAGCTTAATAATAGATTCTCATCCTATTTGGTCTTGGCGTTTCTGGCTAAGAGGACCAAAAGACATTGCTCGAAAACAAATGCTATCTGCTGTAGATAAACTTCAAACAAAGTATCCGAAACTCAAAATAGGTGTAGGCACAACCAATGATTTTGGGCAAGAGGTTAATTTTCCAAAAGATAACCGAAGTTACTCTGAAAAGTTAATGGATACAAAAATCTGTCTTGCTCCTCGCGGTAGTATATTTGAAACACATCGTTTTTTTGAGGGTTTAAGGTATGGCTGTATTGTTATCGCACAACCCTTACCTGATTCCTGGTTTTATCAGGATTCTCCTGCAATCCAACTATCCGATTGGCATAGTTTAGAGCAGGTAATTGAAAAAATACTGGACAACCAACAATTAATGCAACTACAACAAGAGAAATCTCTGAAATTTTGGCAAGAAAAATGTTCAGAAGTGTCCGTAGGAAGTTTTATGGCAGCGAAGCTTAACTTACATTAATTTTGAACAAGCCCTACTTGGAGTTTTATTTAATGGTGCTAATTTACCCACGTTATGTATTTGCAATTAACTCAAACTAAGAAACTAAAAAAAGGATTTATTGATAATACAACCTTAATTATCTTTGCCTTTTCTGTAGTATTTTATTCCCGAATTGTTTGTTCTATTACTCGTGCTCCGTCAATAATTAACCTTGCTCACTTCGCAATTGTTCCATTTGTTTTAGGGGTTGTATTATTCACAAATCGAGCAAAAGATCGCAAACAAATTACAATTGCATATTCTTTTTTATTAGCACTTTTCATTTTTTTAGTCGCAGTATTGGCTAGTGCATTATGGAATAATACAGGCCTAATTAACGCAATTGTCTCTTTTATGATGCTGGCAGAACCTTTCATTTTTCTACTCTCCATCATCTGTATTCCCATGTCGGCTGAATCCGTTACACGCATCAAAAAGTGGCTGATTTGGTCTGCTGTGATTAACTTTGTACTCGCTGCCGTCCAAAAACCCCTAATTGATGCGGGGAAAATCTATGCTAACGGATTTAATGGCACAGATGGATGTGGCGGAGTCTTTTTCGTTTCCGGTGCGGGAAATTATGTATCTGCTTCGGTATCAGTGGCCTTTTCTCTCTATTTCTTTACTAATGAAAAAACGTATCCGCTATGGATGAGAATCGGGGTAGTTTTTGGCGCTTTCTGGCACATTCTCTTTTCTGATTCTAAACAACTTCTGCTTGCCTATCTGATTGCATGGGGTCTTCTAGTCTTGGTAAATTCAAAGGATTTTGGTAAAACTATCAAACTTCTGAGTGCGATCGCTATCTTCGGATACGGATTTCTTTGGTGTATACAAAATTTAGAAGCCTTTGCCTCATTTACAGCTTGGGCGCGACCAGAACTTTACGGACCAGATGGGGAAGCTTGGTATGCCAAATTTTACTCAATGCGTGCGATCTCATCTCATTATCAATCTACTCTAAACTGGTTATTTGGCCTCGGTCCAGGGCATACAGTCAGCCGACTCGGAGCATGGTTTCTCAAAGATTATTGGTCAATACTCGGACCACTAGGTGCGACTAAAACTGCCATTGGTCAGGAAGCAATTGAGTTTGTGAATAGTTTCTGGCTTTGTTATAGTTCAAGTCTTTTTAGCCCAATTTTTGGCTGGGCTGGAATCTTGGGAGATTTAGGATTTTTGGGTTTAGGAGCATACCTATTTCTATGCTATTTAACTTGGCAATATTTGGCTCTGGATGATTCTTTGAAAATTACTCTATTAGCCGTTTTCGTCCTTGGTTTTATTTTTACTCAAATGGAAGAACCAGGCTTCATGCTGGCGATCGCATTCATACTAGGACTGCCATGGCAAGAACAACGCCTCAAGAAACAGACAGAACAAGCTACTAAAACAGCACAGCGAAAATTGGTAATGCTCTAACACCAAAACAACTTTGACAACATATTGTTTAGTTATCCGCTACAAATGTCAATAACTCAGGGAACCAAGCCACTGAGCTTGTAAGAAATCAAGACTTACGTGTTTGACTAGCTCATTGAGACGCAATTTGGTACGAACTTCCAGGTACTTCCCTAGCCTGGATTATTTTCAAGCTATCTTGTAATAGCGTTGGTTAAAGCCAAGACATCTTGATTGCGTTGAGCGGTGCGATTCGTTGTTAGCTGAATCACGGTAATCAGTCCGTACATAAGCTAACCAACCCAATCCAATCATGGAAAAAG